>NZ_JACHDL010000022.1:0-140512 GCF_014201055.1 Paraburkholderia sp. CI2 | reverse complement strand
CCGCTGGCGCTGGTGCGCAACGGTGATCGGATCCGGCTCTCGGCGCGGGACAAGCGGATCGATCTACTGGTCGACGAGGTCGAACTGGCGCGTCGTGCCGCTGAGATTCGTCCGGCGCAAGGGATGTATGCGCGCGGTTACCAGCGGCTCTATCACGATCACGTGCTCTCCGCCGCGGCAGGGTGCGACTTTGATTTTCTCACCGCGTTTCCTTCCGAAGAGCTTAAGTAGCGGGTGCTTTTTCAACTCCCTGACCGAAGCGCCCGCGCGACTCGATCTGATCGGCGCCTGATCAAGCGCAAACGACGAAGAGTTCATCCCTCACCGGAGGTGTCGTCGAAGATTGCGGATTGCCTGGGCCACAGTGTTTCGAGGCGACCCAGCAGATCACCGGGGAAAAGAAGCGAAATGTAGGGGGTATCGGGTCCCGCTGGGTTGCGGACTACGAGCCGGTTCAACCGACCATCCGCCGCAGCCTGTTCGATGGCGGCGCCATCGTCGAGTGTCGACCCAGTTGAACCGTTCGACTCCGGGCGGCATCAACGGCAGCTATCGAACTTACGTCGGTCATACACGTAAGTTCGTCAGGCACGGTCTACAGGTAGCAGTTCATCGTCAACCGGACGGGGGACACGTGCTCGATCCCATCACAGGCTGTCGGGGGCACATCGAATACTTGCCGGCGTTCCGACACACGGGCTTCGTCCTGTGGCAGCCAGTTGTGACAACGATCGCCTTGCGCTGGCAATGGATGGTACACGGTCTGGGTCGGCTGCTCGACTTGCTTAAGCGTCGTTGGTTCTGTCGCACGGTAGGCCGGCAAGGTTGCAAAAAGGGGAACTATGAATTGGCGCCACGGGGCTTGTAAGCCGACAGCAAGTGTATAAACTGGCGCCCAACGATCTGGCATACAGGCTCTCGGCCGCGCCGAACCGGTGTTTTACTAACCTATACGACTCCCGCCGTCCCAACCTTTAACTGGCATTGGGACATTGCCCGCGGTAGCGAAGGGACATTGGCCGGCGTCGCGCCCCGGGGCCGAAGAACGTGCCAGAAACCGAATCTAACCATGGAGTGAACGTATGGCTTTGCACAAGGCAGTATTGGTAGCAGTGGCACTTGCAGCATGTATCGATGCGCACGCACAGGTCGCCGGCACACAGACTCTGAGCGTCACTATTAGCCAGTCCCAGGCGCTTTTGCAGGGATGGAGCGTCAAGAAGAGCGTGCTGGGCAAATCGGTCTACAACGACCAGAACGAAAAAATCGGCGCGGTCAAAGATCTGATCGTGGCCCCGGACGGCTCCGTGTCGGCGGCCATCGTCGCTACAGCCGGCTTCCTCGGCGTCGCCACGCATGACGTCGCGGTGCCCATCGCCGCACTCGACGTGCGCGGCGGCAATCTATATCTGCCGGGCGCCACCAAGGACGCCCTGAAGGCAACGCCCGAGTTCCAGTACGCGAAGGTGCAATCGCCGCCTAAGCCGAAGAAGGTTCAGGCAGAGTGACCTGTTTTCAACAGTCCTAAGCTGAGGTCGTTGCGGCTGGCAAGGTCAGTCGCAACGACTTATCGCCGGACTCGAGCTTCGCGCTCAACCGCTTGCCCCTTCAGTCCCCCTTACGCTGCGCACTCAACACCTTGCCCCCGCGCTGTTCGGATGGGGGTATTGCAGAGTAGCCCCATCCGAACAAAGCCCCTTCAGACCGCCTTCCCATTTTTCCATTTCCAAGCCACTTCTGTAGTCAATATTGGCGACTGCTGATGAACACGGCCGCGCGTCTGGACGGGCCACCGCCTTTCATGGATCACCCAACACCATGCAAAAAACCCTCGGACTTGCCGTTGCCGCCCTGCTCGCCGTCGCCGCTATTGCGCTGTGGACCCTGCTCGCCCGGTTCGAACCATCCATCAAGTCCGCCATCGAGACGGAAGGCGCGCTTGCGACCCAGACGCAGGTGCTCGTGGGTAGCGTCGAATTCTCGCCCTTAACCGGCGTGGGCGCGCTTGATGGACTTACCGTGGGCAACCCCACTGGTTTCTCTTCGCCCTACGCCGTAGTGGTGGACCGTATCGCCTTGCAGGTGGAAAGCGGCTCACTTCTCGGCGGCGGCCCTGTCATTGTTGATTCCGCCACAGTCATTGCGCCGCAGATTACTTACAAGGCGCAAAGTCCCACCGCCACCAGCAACCTGGAGACCATCAAGAATAACGCCCAGGCCTATTCCACCACCCCGGCCGCCATCCGGGCCGGCAGCAACGCGCGCAAGGTCATCATCCGCAACCTCACCGTCATGGGCGGCACACTCTCACTTGACATGCACCTGCCCGGAGGCCCGCTTACGGTACCGCTGCCTCCGCTGCATCTCGCCAATATCGGCGCGACCACTAACGGCGCCACGCCGCCCGAGATCATCCGTGCCGTGTGCGAGGCGCTCGCGGACGAAGCGAAAAAGGCGGTCACCGAGGCCATCGCCCAAAAGCTGAAATCCGTTATCGATATGCTCAAGCCGCCCGTAGGTGGGTTGCCAAAGCTGCCGTCCCCTCCGTCCCTGCCGTCCCTGCCGTCCCGTCCGTCCCTGCCGCGCCCTCCGTCCCCTCCGTCCCCTCCGTCCCCTCCGTCCCCTCCGTCGCTGTCGTCCCCGCCATCGCTGCCCCCCCCACCCGGCCTACCTTTGCCGCCCCCGCCCGGCTTTTAGGGCCTGACCTGGCCACTGCGATCCAGTCCCGATCAGAACCGTAGAGCGCAATAAACTTGTCAGTGCGCCGGGAGACCGGCAAGGAGTAAAGAGTGGAAGTCTCTAACAACGAAGGTCTAGCTCCTCGATCAGTGGCACTCGCCCCTTTGCTCTGGCTATACTGCGCCACAAAAAGTACAGACAAGAGATAAGAAGCCGTATGAAAAACCTGTCCGCGTAGGTGAAATGATGAAAACGAAGCTGAGGGCCGCGAGCGCGGGGGTGTTGATCGCAGGCGTGCTCACGGGTTGCGCCGATGTGCGACAAGAACACGCCGGAGGCAGCGACCTACGGCACGTACCCTGACGACTACGAAGCCCTGATCGATGCCTATCGGCAGACAATGCTAAATGAACCTTCGAGCGCCGTGGTGCAATATCTGAATGAACCATCGTCGGGATGGACGCGAGCCGCACTTGGAGCGCCTGCTGTGTTCGGTTATCGCGTGTATCTGATAGTCAATGCGAAAAACAGTTACAACGGCTATGTTGGCAACCTGCTTACCGAAGTTTTCATCCGCAATGAAAAGGTGGTGAGTTACCGCGTCGCTGGTCATTCGAGCAGTGCGTATGACGCCGTCGTGCAGAGTGCGTGCGACTCGGTCAGCCCCAAATGAAGGGCGTGCACGCCACGAGACCTATAGTTACCAGCGCCATTCGTACGGCCCGCAACCGCGAATGACTGTCCCACAGCCTGCGATCCCTTGCGGGCTTTTCTTGTGCGGGCAGCCCTCCGTCTCATCCTGGTCGGCTCACCCTTTCGCATAAGGCCGAGAAAGCGGCGCCGATCTTCCCCAGACTGAGAGGCTGTTTTTTTGGGTGGTACCGACATTCGAATGTCTTCCTGCACCTAAGGTCGAATGGCGGGAGTTGGCCGAACCCGGACCGATAGCTGAATTGAGAACCGCTTGCCGGCCCGCAGCGGACACTGGTGCGCACTGATGTGCTGTTTCCTGGAATCGAGTGCGTGGTGGGCGTGAGACGATGCGACCGGAAGCCCCCAGACGTCTGGGCGACGGCGTGGGGCGAGCGATTTCTTTGCGAATTGGACATGTGCAAATTGCTTTCGGCTGGGCGCGGACGACCTTTCCTATCGATGGACTTGCTGCGGGCGCAACGAGGTGGCACGCGCGGAGCGCGAGTCGCAGTTGCAACAAATCGTTGAGGATCAAGCCCATGTCAACGAAGAGCGGGCACGGACAGGGCGCGCAGCGACGCATCCAGGTACTGATTGGCACAATCGTATTCATTCTAATTGTGACTGCCGGGTGGATCATTCACCAGACTCGGACGGTCGCACGCCAGACTTCCCTGGCGTTGGCGTCGGCCGCGACAACGGCGAACGACGCGGGAAATTATGACCGCGCAATGCGCTTCGCGATGCTGGCGATGGGCAACGGTTGGCTCTCGCCGGGATCGGCAAAAGCAGAGCTTGAGCTTATGCGTGGCGCGCAAGCATCAGTGCAGATTGCGTTGCTCGGCGGCCATCAGAATGCGGTTGATTCCGCCGTCTTCAGCCCGGACGGTAAGCGGGTGGTGACCGCGTCCTGGGATGGGACAGCGCGGGTGTGGGATCTGGCCACGGGTAAACAGATTGTGCAGCTCAGTGGCCATCAGAATCTGGTCTATTCTGCCGCCTTCAGCCCGGACGGCCAGCGGGTGGTGACTGCGTCCGCGGACAGGACCGCGCGGGTATGGGACGCGGCTACGGGCAACCAGATTGCGCAACTCAGCGGGCATCAGGATCTGGTTTATTCCGCCGCCTTCAGCCCGCACGGCCGGCGCGTGGTGACTGCGTCCGCGGACAGGACCGCGCGGGTATGGGACGCGGCTACGGGCAAACAGATCGCGCAGCTCAGCGGGCATCAGAAACCGGTCTTTTCCGCCGCCTTCAGCCCGGACGGCCGGCGCGTGGTGACCGCGTCCGCGGACAGGACCGTGCGGGTGTGGAATGCGGCGACCGGCCACGTGATCGCACAGCTCACCGGGCATCGGGAACCGGTAAGCTCCGCGGTCTTCAGCCCGGACGGCCGGCGCGTGGTGACCGCGTCCGATGACAAGACCGCGCGGGTGTGGGATGCGGCGACCGGCCAGGTCATCGCGCAGCTCATAGGGCATCGGGGAGCGGTTTTCTCCGCCGCCTTCAGCCCGGACGGCCAGCGCGTGGTGACAGCGTCCGATGACAACACCGCGCGGGTGTGGAACGCGGCGACCGGCCAGGCGATCGTGCAGCTCACTGGACATCGCGGACCGGTGAGCGCCGCCGCCTTTAGCCCGGACGGCCAGCGCGTGGTGACCGTGTCCGATGACAAGACCGCGCGGGTGTGGGACGCGGCGACCGGCCAGGTGATCGTGCAGCTCACCGGACACGAGGGGCCGGTGAATTCCGCCGCCTTCAGCCCGGACGGTCAGCGGGTGGTGACTGCGTCCCGTGATAGGACCGCGCGCGCATGGGACGCGGCGATGGGCATCTTGCTGCTCAGAGGGCATCAAGGGTCAGTTATTTCCGCCGCCTTCAGCCCGGACGGCCAGCGGGTGGTGACCGCGTCCCGTGACAGGACCGCGCGGGTGTGGGACGCGGCCACCGGCAAACAGATCTTGCTCCTCAGCGGGCATCAGGGCCCGGTTGATTCCGTCGCCTACGGCCCGGACGGCCAACGGGTGGTGACCGCGTCCCGTGACAGGACCGCGCGAGTGTGGGACGCGACCACGGGCAAACAGGTCTCTCAGCTCGGCGGGCATCAGGGGTGGGTTTGCTTCGCCGCCTTCAGCCCGGACAGCCAGCGGGTGGTGACCGCGTCCCGGGACGGGACCGCGCGGGTGTGGGACGCGGCCACCGGCAAACAGATCTTGCTCCTCAGCGGGCATCAGGGCCCGGTTGATTCCGTCGCCTACAGCCCGGACGGCCAGCGCGTGGTGACCGCGTCCCGGGACAGGACCGCGCGGGTGTGGGACGCGAGCACGGGCAAACAGATCGCGCAGCTCAGCGGGCACCAGGATCTGGTTTATTCCGCCGCCTTTAGCCCGGACGGCCAGCGCGTGGTGACCGCGTCCGCGGACAGGACCGCGCGGGTGTGGGACGCGGCCACCGGCAAACAGATCGCCCAGTTCGGTGGGCATCAGGGAGCGGTTTTCTCCGCCGCCTTCAGCCCGGACGGCGAGCGCGTGGTGACCGCGTCCGCGGACGGGACCGCGCGGGTGTGGGACGCGGCGACCGGCGAGGTGATCGCGAAGCTCACCGGACATCAGGGACCGGTTTTCTCCGCCGCCTTCAGCCCGGACGGCCAGCGGGTGGTAACTGCGTCCGCGGATCAGACCGCGCGGGTGTGGCCTATCCGATGGCTCATGCAGAAGCGAGGTCAGAGCATGGCTAAAGCCGTGTGTAGGGAAAAGCTCGTGGGAGCAAAACTCCTCACAACCGATGATGAAGCCGCTCTTTCTCTCGTACGCGGGCGCCGGGGCGAAAACGTATGTGGATCGTAACTCGCCGACCGGTCGGAGCGAGCCGCAACGATACGTTTGGCCAGCGCGACCAATTGCTTTCCAATCTTCCTGACTAGCTCTCACATCGAAGTCCGCGGCCATGAGAAGGTCCATCGCCTACTCGTAGGTCCGCTCATGTTTTCCTCTGCACCGAGAGCCGCTCATCCGGCGTTCATTGCGTTGCATCGACCGGTTGAATCCGCCCAATCTACGTCGGTCAGTCTCTGTTGCTGCTGAAGTCGTCGTACCGCGCCGAATGGGGGTTTCCGGGCGGCAGTGTCCGGGCCGGTGAGACACCTGCTGCTGCGGCGCTGCGCGAGATGGAAGAGGAGATCGGACTCGCGTCTCACCCCTTACTGCCGGCAGGCAGCGCCGCCGGCATGTGGGACGGGCGAAGAGACCGGGTACATTTCTTCGAACTGCGCCTCGATTGCTTACCCGAACTGCGGCTCGATAATCGCGAGATCGTCGCCGCGCATCTGGCGTCGCCGGAGCAATTGCCTGGCTTCGCCGTGACAGGCGCGGTCGCTGCGTATCTCGGCAGGGATGTCCGCGGCTAGTCGAGCCGTATTTCTTTCATGACCGTTCGAGTCCGCGTGACGCTGCGCGAGCCAGCATGGCATCGATAAGAGCGCGAGCCTTGCGGTCGACGCACGTGAGAGCAACACTTTCCGACCCGTAGGTAACGGCATCGGCTAAGTCACCGGTGACGTGCTGTTTTCGTGTCCTTCTACGCAACGACCACGTGACGCGATATGTCAGCGCGATTCCATCGGACAAACGGGCCGTCCGCGGCTCCATGTGCGCTTCGATGACGAATCCGCGATAACGCCCGACAATGTGATGTTTCATTGATTGACTTCACGGTCTTTTGCCTTCATCGCTCGCCTCTCAATGCACGACGCCAAAGAACAAAATTGCGCCTTCGGCCGGCGTCAGGCCCGCCTTGAAGTAGCCTTCGAGCCGGTCGGCTGTCGCTTCATCGAGCGTGAAGGGCGGATGGACGTAGCCTACGGCGAATGCATGGTCGTACCAGTCGTTGAGCCACGCGCGCAGTTCTATCACGTCCTGCGGCAGTGTGTTCGAAGCATCGTCGTGCATGTGCATTTCCCCGGCTGGCTGAACGATCAGGCCGCCATGCGGCCTATCCCCATTTCCGGACGGCGCTGGCCCGGCGGAAACACGTGCCATGTGCCGTCGGCATGGCGAAAGAAGAAGAGTGAAAACGCCCCGGTCGGCAGATCGATTTGAATGCGCACCCGGCATGTTCCACCCGAGCGCGAGCGGTTCAGCAGACGCACGCGCGCCCCTCGGCCCCCCGTCGGTCCAACGAGTTTTTCGACCTGAGAACGCAGCGATGTGTTCCCCGCCATGATTTTCCCCGCGATGCACGATGATTCGATGCTATGGCGATCGGTGCGTGCGTCCAATCGGCGCCGGCCGGAATGTCGTTTCAGGAATCGCTGGTTTCAGCCGTCAGGACTTCCTGAACCGGAGCAGCATATAGAACGGCATTTAAGGGTCCTTGCCCATCTGCGGGGGCTTTCGCCATGAATGACACTAAGGATTTCCTGACACGCGAATCAGGAAGTCACACCCTGATTTTCCAGCGTGCGCTGAATGCGACACACGTTTTGCTCGTAGATGATGGGCCATCGAAATGCAATGTCGAATTGATGCAACATGATCGGCTATCTATCGGAGCGGGAAAACGTCATCGAGCAAATCGACGTGATATGTCTGCGACTGTTCGACACCTGGTGCGAGACGCGCAGCGTGACATCGCTTGCGTATTTGATGCACTGCTGGCCGTTGATAGACAGCACGACCAACGCGCTCAGGCGCCTGGGCGAAACCATGCGCGAGTTGCGGCGCAATCACGCGGACCAGATCGACGAGTATGACTTTCGCGCGCTGTGCGAGGTGGCCGACCTCATCGACGAACTGACCTTGCCGCGCACGGTCCGACTGATCGCGGTGGCGGCCGAGGTGCCGCACTAGCGAACGGCAACGCCGGCCAGGCGCGCAACTGCTTACAGGCACGCATGCGGCGGCTGTGAGGCCACGGGGCGCGCCGTTTCATCGGACGTTTGAAACCCGGAGCGGGCGTGATGGACCAGGCGCCGGCATCGAGTGCAGAATAGGACAACTACAACGGCGGCACTCGCGGGGATATATGGCGCTCGACATTTTCGACGCATGGTGGAGCGGGCTCCTGCAACCCGCTGAGCGGTATCTCGAAGGGAACACCGCATCATGAGCCATCTCGCCGCTCCGGTCGCGTATACGGGCACGATTCTGATCGTCGACGATACGCCGGGGAATCTCGGCGTGGTTGTCGACAGTCTCGAGGCGCGCGGCATTCGCGTGCTGGTGGCGCTCGACGGTATCGAAGCGTTGGAGCGCGCAGCCTTCTCGCAGCCCGATGTGATCCTGCTCGACGTGAAGATGCCGGGCATCGACGGCTTCGAAACCTGTCGGCGCCTCAAGCGCGATGAGCGCACGCGCGATATCGCCGTCATATTCATGACCTCGCTGATGGACAACGAGGACCGCGTCGAAGGCTTTCTGGTGGGCGGTGTCGATTATGTGACCAAGCCATTGCGCGTCGATGAGATGGTCGCGCGCGTTGGCGTGCACCTCGAACTGCGGGTGATGCACAAGCAGGTTCTCGCGCAGAACCGGCAACTGCTGGCGGAAGTCGCCGTGCGCAAGGAAACGGAGGCCGCGCTATCGCAAGCGCGCGACGATCTGGAGCGACGTGTCGCATTGCGCACCGAAGAGCTGGCGCGCGCCAACGCCAACTTGCGGGCGCAGATCGACGAGCGGCGGCGCGCGGACGCGCGCCTGCAGGCAAGCGAGGCTCGCTTTCGCGCGATTGTCGAAACGAGTCCGGTGCCGCTGTGCATCACCTCGATGCCGGATGGACACATCCTGTACACGAACCTGCCGCTGCGCGAACTCTTCGGCATGGACGAAGGCTCGTCCGCCAATATCGCGGATTTCTACGCCGAGCGGGGCGAGCGCGAGCGTCTGATCGAACATCTGCGGACCACGGGTGGCTTGCGCAACACGGAGATACAGTTCCGGCGCCAGGACGGTACCCGGTTCTGGGCGATGGCGACGGCGCGCGTCGCGACTTACGACGATTCTCCCGCGATCTATGTGGGCCTGAATGACATTACGGGGCGCAAGCAGATGGAACAGGAACTCGTCGAATCGCGCGAGCAGCAGCGCGAACTGTCCGCGTACATGGAGGCGATTCGCGAGGAGGAGAGAAAGCGCATTGCGATGGAAATTCACGACGAGCTGGGGCAATTGCTGACCGCGCTCAAGATGGACGTGTCGCTGCTCAAAATGCGCATCGCGCACGACGCGGAAGCGACAAAAAAAGCCGACGATATGCGCCAACTGGTCGAAGGCACGATCTCGATGGTGCGCAATGTCGCGAGCCACCTGCGGCCCGCGGCGCTTAACTTCGGCATCGTGTCTGCGCTCGAATGGCTTGTCGACGAGTTCAACCGCCGCAATGCGATTGCGTGTGAATTGCGCATCGAAGGCGGCGAACCCGCGCTGTCCGACGCCCACGCGACGGCCCTGTTCCGCATTGCACAGGCTTCGCTGACGAACGTCGCGCGTCATGCCGCCGCCACGCGTGTCGAGGTGACGCTTGTTTCGACGGCTGCACAGCTCTTGCTGCATGTGCGTGACGACGGATGCGGCTTCGATCAGCAAGTGGTGAGTCGCGACTATTCATATGGCCTGCTCGGCATGAACGAGCGCGCGCGGCTGATCGGCGGATCGCTTTCGATCGACAGCTCGCCGGGCGCGGGCACCATGGTTTCGATTCATATCCCGCTCGATGGCGGAACTCGAACATGATCAGGATACTCATTGCGGACGATCATGCGATAGTCCGTGGCGGACTCAGACAGATCATCGCGACCACGAGCGATATCGTCGTTGCGGCGGAAGCGGCGCAAGGAGCGGAAGTGATCGACAAGCTGCGCTCGTGCGCGCTCGATCTTCTATTGCTCGACATGACGATGCCCGGCATCAGCGGCGTCGCTCTGATCCGCAGGGTACGGGCGGAACATCCTTCGTTGCCGGTGCTGGTACTGAGCATTCACGACGAGGCCCAGGTCGCGTCTCGCGCGCTGCGCGCGGGAGCAACGGGATATCTGACCAAGGACAGTGACCCGGAGGTGCTGCTCGCGGCAATCCGCAAGCTCGCGGACGGCGGCCGTTTCATCGATCCGAAGCTCGTCGATGCGATGGTGTTCGATACACAGCGCGGCGACGTGCCGCCGCATGAAGTACTGTCGGACCGCGAATTCGAGGTCCTGCAGATGCTCGCGGCAGGCAGGAGCATCAATGAAATTGCCCAGGCATGTGCCCTCAGCGCGAAAACGATCAGCACACACAAGATGCGGTTGATGCAGAAACTCGGGCTTTCCAACAACGCTGAGGTGATCCGGTACGCGATCCGGCACGGCATGATCGTCGAGTAGAAAACGAAGGATGATGCGGTTCGCGTTCTGAGGCGCGAATCACCGCAGTAGCCTCCTTTCCAGATATTGCTCGACGAAGCTGAGGATCGCCTTGGACCGGTAAGCCTTCGCCAACCGGCAAAGGTGGTCTGCGAAGGGTCGATAGCGCTCGTCGAGCTCGCTCAAGTGTCGGGCGTGTTGCACGATGGCACGCATGTCGCCGAGTCGCGCCAGGTAGTGCAGCGCTTCGATCTCCCCCTGCGGCGGTGCCATCAAGGGCCCGGTAAAAGGAGCGGCAGCGGGTACAGCCGTGTGGTCCGCGCCAGTGACTTGCGCCTTGCTCGCTTCGTCGATCCACTCGACATTCATGAGCGATGCGACATGGGACAATAGCCGGCAGAAATCGATCGGTTTGGCAAGAAAAGCGTTTGCGCCGGCCGCGAGACTTTGCGCCGCATCGGTCCCCGAGGCACTTGCGGAGACTGCGACGATGGGCAGATCCCGGAACTCGGGCATCTCGCGCAGGCGACGCGTGGCTTCGAGCCCGTCCATCCCGGGCATGACCACATCCATCAGGACAAGCGCAGGATGCAGGGAGCGGGTTTTCTCCAGAGCTTCGGATCCGTTGCCAGCCTCCGCCATGTCGAATCCGAGCGGCCCCAGCATATCGACCATCACGGCACGGTTCTCCGCCACGTCATCCGCGACCAGGATAGCCTTGCGCGGCCCCTTGTAGCCGCTCACGATCCGTCCGGACGCGGCGACAGCCGCCGGGGGCGCCACCACCTGGACATCCAGTTCGATCGAGAAGACGCTGCCGATATCGCGGCGACTCTCGATATGGATCTCGCCGCCCATCAGGCGTACGAGTTGCCGGCTGATGGCGAGCCCGAGCCCCGTGCCGCCGAAGCGGTGCCGGTCGTCGCTCACTTGCTCGAAAGGCCTGAAGATTTCCTCCAGGCGCCCTTCATCTATCCCAATGCCGGTGTCCTGCACTTTGAAACATAGTCGCGCGGGCGGCGTAAAAGCGACGCTCAGATGCACGCTCCCCTGCTCGGTAAATCTGATCGCGTTGGAAAGCAGGTTGAGCAGCGCCTGACGCAGCCGTATTTCGTCCGCCCGGACAGCCGCGGGCAGATCGGGCTGCATCTCGCAAGCGAAGGCGAGTCCCTTTTCGGTTGCCTTGACCCGCATCGTCTCGGCGACAAAGTAGACGAACTGTTCGAGCGGAACGTCGGAAAGATTGAGTTCCATTCGTCCAGCTTCGATCTTGGCTATATCCAGGATGTCGTCGATGAGCATCAGCAGGTGTTCGCCGCTGCGCTGGATGACTGCGAGTCCGTCGATCTGGCGTTGATCGAGAGTCGTGTCGCGTGTGAGGATCTGCGCGTAACCAAGAATCGCGTTCAGCGGCGTACGCAGTTCGTGGCTCATGTGCGCGAGAAAGTTACTTTTTGCCTGGTTGGCCGTATCTGCATGTTCCTTGGCCACGGCGAGTTCCGCTGTCCGTTCTCGGATCATGTCTTCGAGGTGCTCGCGATAGCGCCGCAATTCCGCTTCGGCATGCTTGTGCTCCGTGATGTCGCGTGAGATGCCGAGCAGGAACTGCGGCACGCCGCGCACATCGGCGATCGGGATCTTCATCGTGTGCACCAGGCGCACGCCATGTCGCGTATGAACCGGCTCTTCCGGTATGTCGATCATGTGATGCGACTCCAGCACGGCCCGATCCTTGAGCGCGAAGAATTCAGCCTCCGCCGCGGGAAACAGATCGTGGACGGACCGGCCGAGGAGCTCCTCGCGCCGGTAGCCGAGAAGTTGCTCCGCCGCCTTGTTGCAGCGCACGAAGCGCAAGGTCGCGGCCTCCTTGACGAAGATCGTGTCCGGGATGTTTTCGACGATGCTGTTAAGAAAGTTCTCGCTTTCCCGGACGGCATCTTCGGCGTGCTGACGTTCGGCGATCTCGGCCGCCTGACCCGCAAGCGCCGTACTGAGTTCGGCCGTGCGCTGTGCGACCCGCGCCTCGAGTCCGGCGTTGAGCTCCTTCAACGCATCCTCGGCCTGGCGGCGCTGGCGCCGGTCTTCAAGGAACTGCTCGACTGCGCGCGCCATATCGGCAATCTCGTCGCCGCCGTGCACGGGGACTCCGGCTTGCGTGCTCCCGGCATCGCCGTGCCGCAGAAAGTGACTGACGCGGCGCAGGCGCGCCACGACATGGCGCCCGAGGAATTCGCGGGCGATTAGCCAGGTGAGCAGCAGGCTCACCGCGACTCCACCCGCCACCCATTTGCGTGTGCGATCTGCGCGAACGGCCAGATCCTGGACTGCTTCGCGGTAGTCGCGCGTCAAAAAATCGGACTGCCGTTGCGCCGCGACGGCCAGAGCCTCGGCCGCGCCGCGCAGGTCCCTGTCGAGGCTGGTCAGCGACACGCCCGGCCGCTGCCCATCCGCCGGCGCACCCCGGGGGCCGAGCGCGGTCTCGCGCACCTGCGCCTCGATGTTGGCGATGTTGCGAAAGCGTTGGCTCGACCGATAAAGCGTCAGCGCGTCGACCCCTGGGTCGTCGCTTGCGGCCGCGGAGGCCAGGCGGTCAACCAGGCGGTCGAAGGATGCCAGCTGTTCGAGCACATGCCGATGGGTCTCGCGCACGGCATCGATCGTATCGTCGCGAGACAACTGCAATGCGAGGCGTTCAATGGTCAGCGTGTGCTGTACCAGATCCTGCGCATCCGCGAGGCGCGTGAGCCGCTCTTCGGCCAGCTGACGGATCGAGTGGGCCGAACCGGTCAACGAGTAAATCGTCGTGGCTCCGACGACGACCACCAGCGCGGCCAGGCACGAAACAATGAGCGCAAATTGAGCGGTGAGCGATTGTGGGAAAGGCAGTTTCACGGTCGTTGCCAGATCTGACGATAAATGTCGCGATAGCCGTTGTCAGGGTCGTAGAGTAGACGATCGCCGCCGTCCGCGGCGACGTTGTCCGCCGTCACGAGATGCACCGGCGTCACGTAACCCGTGACGCCAACGCCCGCGAAAAGTCGGTTCATTTCGTCGACCAGTTGCCAGCCGTGCAGATTCAGGGGTTCGGCCACGGTGCCGGTCTGGAACGTGCCGGTGCGGATGCGCAGGAAGGCGGACTCGCTGCCGTCGCCAGCCGACAGCATGATCATTGCAGCGTTCGGCATTCCCACCTGGGTCAACACCGGGGCGGCGTAGTCGAAGTAGATGTCGTTGATCGCCAGCGCACAGGTCCAGCGCGGGCCGTAACGCGCGAGCAGGGCGCGTGTCGTCCCCGGCACCAGTTCCCGGCTGCGCGAAATCGCCACGTCGCGCACTTCAAGCAGGGTACAGCCACTGCACGCGCGAACGACGGCAGCCATTTCATCCGCCTTGCCTTGCGCAATTCGGAAATTGGAATCGGTGAAGATGACGACGCCCGCATGCCCGCCGGACTGCACGATGGCCGCGAGCGCGGTCACGCGCGCGACCTCGAGCGGATCCGTCGACACGTTCATCGCCACGGGCGTGCCGGGCACCGGTCCGGCCCGGGCCGCGACATGCCAGCCGACGATTGGGATGTTGTTCTCGGCAAACGGCCGCAGTGCGGGGAGCAGCGCGCGTGCATCGCCCCCGGCGAGGATCAGACCGTCGGGGTGGCTTGCCAGCGCATTCGCGAGCATCTTCAGCCGCAGGTCGGCCGCACCCGCGGAATCGAAGATCCTCACGCGCCAGCCGATCACCTTGGCCGCCTCCAGCACACCATCGACCACACCGAGGATGCCGCCGTTGCGCAAATCCTCGGCGACGACCGCGATGTGTTTTCCAGATTGCGCAGGCGGCCCGTTGCGTGGCCCCTTCCAGGGTGCAGCGGGTCGCGAAGCGGCGTCGACCACTCGCCTGGCCAGGGCCAGGAAGTCCGTCGCGGCGACCGGGCCTCCGGGCGCAGGGCCAGGCAATAAATCCTGCGCGGCGGCGGCCGGCAGCACACACGCGCAAGCCAATGCCAGAAGGAAGCCCTTCATGCTGTTCCCCCCATGGGCTCCGTCGAGGTCGATTGGGGTTGCCCAAAGCCGCTCGCGGATGACCTTTTTAGCAGGATATTACAAGCCGATTCCCGCGTGTCATCGGTCATGCGCTGGCGCAGATCGGATCAAGCGTGGTCGGCACTCAACTGCAATGGTCTGATGGTCAGTGTTTGCCACGATTGCGCGATCAATCGTTCATCGATCGCAAGCCATAAACATGAGATTTCGCGGGGTACGCTGAGCGCGGCTGTACAGCACTGAAGGCCCGCTTTCGCGGGGCGACGTCAGGTGTTACATCATCTCGGGTTTCGCCAGCCGGGTGCCATCGCTAAAGCGCGTCAATCGATATGGCTGTGTCTCGATCCCAGTCGCGTCGTCCGTCACGATGCGGCTAACCAGCATGCCGGCTCCCGGTCCCAGCCCGAATCCATGACCGCTGAACCCCGAAGCGATCACAAGGCCCGGCTTGCTCTCCACGCGTGACATCACCGGCACCAGATCGGGCATCGTGTCGATCGCGCCTGCCCAAGCATGAGCGATACGCAATCCCGACAGTTCGGGAAAGACCGTCGCAACGTTTTGGAGTGCACGGGTCGGCCACTCGGCATCGGGCACGGGATTGAGAACCCGCGTCACCTCGAACGGAGAGATGTCGTCGTGGCGCCAGTCCGCACTTCCTTCGGGGCCGCCGAAGAAAGGTTGCGCGATCCGGAATTTGAGCTTCTTGTTGAGTTTGCTGCGGAACATCTGGCGAAACTTGGCCGCGTGCCGCAGGTTCTGTGGCGCGATCTCCATGCGTCCATAGCCTGGCACCGCGACCGTGTAGCCGCCGTCCAGCCGCCGCCGCAACGCGAAGTTCGGGCCGGAGAAGCACCCGTCTATCACGGCCGGCGCTTCCGCCGTGCGCAGCGCGGTGCCGATCACATTGACCGCCGGCAGATCGATCCCATGGTGCCGGCAGAACAGGGCGCTCCACGCGCCGCCGGCCAGCACGACGCTGCTCGCGCCAATCCGGCCGCGCTCGGTCCATACGCCGGAGATTCGACCCGCGCTGCTGTCGAGTCCGCGAACCGCACAGGTCTGATGCACGCGCGCGCCGAGTCGTTGCGCGCCTCTTGCGATGGCAGGCGCTGCTCGCGACGGCTCCGCGCGTCCATCGGAATGCGACCACACGCCGCCCGCCCACTTCGCCCGACTATGCGGAACGCGCGCGGCCAGTTCTCGAGCCGACAGCAGCTGACTGTCGAAGCCGAGCCCGCGCGCCTTGCCGAGCCATGCTTCCCACTGGGCGACATCGGCAGACTGCTCGCTTCCGTACAGAATGCCGCTGCGCCGAAAACCGATGTCCTCGCCGAGTTCGTCGCTCAACTCGCCCCAACGCTTCAGGCTCTGCATCGCGAGCGGCAACTCGTAAAGGTCGCGGTTCTGCTGACGCACCCAACCCCAGTTGCGCCCCGACTGCTCCGCGCCAATGATGCCTTTTTCGAGCAGCACGACCGATACGCCGCGCCGTGCCAGCTCGTAAGCGGTGCTGACGCCGATAATGCCGCCGCCGATCACGGCTACGTCGCAGCGATCGGGGAACCCCTCGCTATTCGGGACTTCGTCGATTCTTAGCATGTTTGAGCAACCATGATTGACATGAGCAGCCGGATACCGGGTGCGTACGCTGTCAGAAGATCACGTAGATCTTCCGCAGCGTTTCATCGATGTTCCAGAGTCCTTCCGTGTTGGCTTGGAAAAATAGCGTGTCGCCGGCGGCGAAGCGGACCGTGTCTTCTCCGTCGGGCGTGAAGGTGCCGCTGCCCTTGATGAAATGCATCACCTCCGCCTGCTTGACGGAGCGCCGATAGGTGCCGGGCGAGCACTCGAACACGCCGGTATCGATTGCTTCGTGACCGGGAATGACGTACTGGCGTCCCGATACGCGCGACGGTTCGGTACCGGGCAGGCCCGCGGTTCCCCAATCCTCCAGTGCGGAGACTTCCGCGGCTTGCCTGATCTGCTGAACTTTCATTGCGCTGTTTCCTGTTGTCGTGAGCGGAGGTCGATACGTCGGTCGATCCGGCCTAGCCGGACCACGGTGACGCCGGCGCGCAACTGGCGCAGCGAGGGCATCACCAGCATGCAGTCATCGTACGGAGTCGAGACTGGCTGACCGTCGGACCATGCGATCACGGTGCCGGCCTTGTCGAACGTCTCGAGGCCTGTATAAGGACCCGCGAAACGGAAATCCATGCTCCTGGCGACGACCGGTTCTGTCACGCGCACGATGCGCATTTCGTCGGGCAATGGCGCGATCCAGCCGGGCGGCAGGTCGGCTGCGTCGACGATGCCCGACAGCAACAGAAAGCGTGCGGTGCAGTCGCGCGCAACCGTCACCGCGCTGGCTTGCCAGTGCTGGCCGCATTCGATCAACAGGGCATTCTTCGGACTCGTGTCGTCGCCGAAGCCCTCGTAGTCGCGCATCCGGCGGCCTTCGGGATGGCCTTCGTCCTGAACCACGGTGGCGGGCGTGCCGAGCCGCTCGGCCAGTTCGGCTCCCTTGCGCAGCGGCCCCGCGACGATCAGCGGCGCGCTTTTTTCATGCATCGAATGCAGGTCGAGCAGCAGATCCACTGTGTCGATCACCGGCCGCATCGCGCGCGCACGATCGAGTTCCGACGAGCGGGTCGCCAGATCGTCGAGCTTCGCGGCGGTCCAGACGCGGTTGAAGTCCTGATCGACGAAACGCGCTTTGTCTGGTGTCGCGGGATCGAACCGCGCATACGCGGCGACGTTCGCGAACGATAGCGTGAGCTTGCCGCGGCGCGGGCGCAGGCCGCTGCGCAACAACGCGTCGACGGTGATCGCGCCGCACACTTCGTTGCCATGCGTGAGCGCATTGATCATCACGTGCGGCCCGGCTTGGCCGGAGTCGAACGAGTGCACGTATGCAATGCCGGTATTGCCGTCGGCGTGCGCCGAGAGGTCCGGAAATGCGACTTCGATCGGATAGGCTTCCATGTTTACTCCAGACCTCCCTGACACAGATACTTGATCGACAGATAGTCATCGAGACCATACTTCGATCCTTCGCGACCGTAGCCGGATTCCTTCACACCGCCGAACGGCGCCGCTTCTGAAGCGAGCGCGCCTTCGTTGATACCGACGATGCCAGCTTCCAGGGCGCGCGAGACACGCTCGATACGGCGCATGTTCTCGCTGTAGAAGTACGAGGCGAGCCCGAACGGCGTGTCGTTGGCGGCCTGCACCGCTTCCTGCTCGCTGTCGAATGGGAACAGCGGCACGACCGGGCCGAAGGTTTCCTCGCCGCACAACACCATCGACGACGTGGCGTTACCCAGCACCGTGGGCGCGTAGTAGTGCGGTCCCAGCTCGGTGAGCCGTCGTCCGCCCGTCAGCACGAGCGCGCCGTTCTCGAGCGCGTCCTCGACATGACGAGCGATCTTGTCCACAGCGCGCTCATTGATCATGGGCCCGATCTGCGAGGCGGGGTCGCTGGCGGGTCCGACCCGCAGTTCGGCCACTTTCGCGCACAGCAGCGCGGAGAAACGTTCGTATACGCCGCGCTGCACGAAGACGCGGTTCGGACACACGCAGGTCTGCCCGCCATTGCGGAATTTCGCGGCCAGCAGGCCATTGACCGCGGCATCGAGGTCGGCGTCGTCGAATACGATGAACGGCGCATTGCCGCCGAGTTCCAGCGAGAGCTTCTTCAGCGTGCCCGCCGATTCGCGCGCGAGATGCTTGCCGACGGGCGTCGATCCGGTAAACGTGATCTTGCGGACACGGCTGTCGGCGAGCCAGTCGCCGACCGTCTCGGCCGCCCCCGCACGCGAAGCCGAGATCAGGTTGAGCACGCCGTTCGGCACGCCCGCCTCGTGCGCCAGCATCACCAGTGCGATCGCGGTGAGCGGCGTGTCTTCCGCGGGTTTCGCGACCACCGTGCAGCCCGCCGCGAGCGCGGGTGCGATCTTGCGCGCGATCATCGCAAGCGGAAAATTCCAGGGCGTGATGGCCGCGACGACCCCGATCGGTTCCTTGACCGCGCTCATCCGTTTGCCGCGCTGCTGCTGCGGAATCAGGTCGCCGTAGATGCGGGTGGCTTCGTCGGCGAACCACGCGACGTACGACGCGCCATAGTTCACCTCGGCGCGTCCTTCGGCGAGCGGCTTGCCTTGTTCGAGTGAGATCAACGCACCGAGTGCGTCGCGATTCGCGACGATCAACGCGTGCCAGCGGTGCAGTACCGCCGCGCGTTCGCTGGCCAGCCTCGCGCGCCACGCGGGCAGCGCTTTGGCGGCGGCGTCCGTGGCCGCTCGCGCATCGCTGGGGCCGCTGTCGGCAACTTCCGCGATCGGCTTGCCGGTCGCCGGATCGGTGACCGCGAAACGCCGACCGCTCGCGGCGGCGACCCACTCGCCGTTGATGAAGTTCTCCGTGCGGATCAGCGCGCGGGCCTGTTGTTCGAGATTCGTGCTCATATGAGGTCTCCGTGCCGGTTGGCATGCGATGGCAGAGCGCCCGACGCGCGCCGGGCAGTCAGTGCTGCCTGCTCTGTGAGTGATCAGGACGGATTGGCGACCCGAGCCGCGATCGCCGCGCCGACCTCCGTGGTCGATGCGCTGCCGCCCAGGTCGCCCGTGCGCGGGCCTTCCTTCAGCACCCGCGTGATCGCGGCGACGATGGTGTCGTGCGCATCGCGCTCGACACCCGCGCCGTGGCCGAGAAAGTCGAGCATCATCGCGGCCGACCAGATCATCGCGACCGGATTGGCAATGCCCTTGCCGGCGATGTCGGGCGCCGAGCCATGCACCGGCTCGAACAGCGACGGAAAACGCCGATCGGGATTCAGGTTGCCCGACGGCGCGATGCCGATCGTCCCCGTGCACGCCGGCCCGAGATCGGAAAGGATGTCGCCGAACAGGTTCGATGCGACCACCACGTCGAAGCGATCCGGGTTCAGTACGAAGCGCGCGCACAGGATGTCGATGTGCTGACGGTCCATCTTCACATCCGGGTAGCGGGCGGCCATTTCATCGGCGCGGGCGTCCCACCACGGCATGCTGATCGCGATACCGTTGCTCTTCGTTGCAACCGTGAGTTTTTTCGCTCGACGCCGTGCAAGGTCGAACGCGAACTTCATCACGCGCTCGGTGCCGTGGCGCGTGAAGATCGACTGCTGCATCACGACTTCGCGCTCGGTGCCCTCGAACATCGTGCCGCCCACCGACGAATACTCGCCTTCGGTGTTTTCGCGCACGATCATGAAGTCGATATCGCCCGGCTTGCGGTTAGCGAGCGGGCAGGGCACGCCTTCGAACAGCCGCGCGGGGCGCAGGTTCACGTACTGGTCGAATTCGCGGCGAAACTTCAGGAGCGAGCCCCACAGCGAAATATGGTCGGGCACCTTGTCGGGCCAGCCGACCGCGCCGAACAGAATCGCATCGCAGTCCTGCAGTTGCGCCTTCCAGTTGTCGGGCATCATCTGGCCGTGTTGCGCGTAGTAGTCGCACGACGCCCATTCGATATGGCGGTAGTCGATGCCGATGTCGAAGCGTTTGCATGCGGCGTCCAGCACGCGCAGGCCTTCGGGCATCACTTCGGTGCCGATGCCGTCGCCGGGAATCACGGCAATGCGGTATTTGCGGGTCATACGTCTCTCTCCTTGCCGTGATCGCGCGCCGTCTGCTGACGCCGCGCGGATGGCGAAATGGGGTTGCGTTCGGGGGTCGGGCCGCGCATGGGTATCAGTAGCCGCGCGTCCGGTCGATCAAGCCGTTCATCCGCTCGCCGCTGCGATAGCGGCGCAGGTTTTCCAGTACCGCATCGACGGCCGATTCGGGCCGCGTCGCGCTCGCGATATGCGGCGTGATGCGCACGCGCGGTTGCGCCCACAGCGGATGGTCGGTGGGCAACGGCTCGGGGTCGATGACATCGAGCACCGCGCTGTGAATCTGCCCGCGTTGCAGCGCGTCGAGCAGATCGGCGCTGACGAGTTGCGGTCCGCGGCCGACGTGAACCAGCGACGCGCCTCGCGGCAGCATGTCGAATACCCGCCGGCAGAGCAGGCCGCGCGTGGCGTCCGTGAGCGGCAGCAAACAGATCAGGATGTCGGCACGGGCGAGCAACTCATCGAGCCCGGCCTCGCCCGCATAGCAGTCGATCCCTTCGAGCGCATGCTTCGAGCGGCTCCAGCCCGCGCAGGCGAAGCCGAACAGCCGCAAACGCTCCAGTACCGCACGGCCAAGCATGCCGAGGCCGAGCACGCCGATTCGACGCGACGCGGCGGCGCGCAACGGCATCGGCTGCCAGACGCGCGCCCGCTGCTGCAACCCGTAATCGAACAGATCGCGGTGAATCGCCAGCACCGCCTCGGTGACATATTCGACCATGCCTTCGACGATGCCCGGCTCGAGCATCCGCACCACCGGCAGATGCGCCGGAATCTGCGACAGATCCAGTTGATCGACTCCCGCGCCGACCGAAAACACCACTTCGAGATTCGGCAGCGTGAGCGCGAGGTCTCCCGGTTGCCATGCGACCAGATAGCGCACGGCCGTGGGATCGCCGATGTCCGGCCACACCCGGAACGGCACGTCGGGCGCCAGCTGCGCGAAGCGCTCGGCCCATAGCGCTCCACGCACCGGATCGGCTTTGTAGAGGACGGTCATTGGCGGTTACGCCATCGCCTGATTGATGATGCCGAACGCGCGCCAGCCCGGGTCGGGGGCCACCTCGCGCAAGTCGGCGGGCGCGTTGCGCACCATCTTTTCGACCGAGTCGACGCGCGGCATGCCGACATGGGTCAACCAGTCGTTGATGCCGGCGTCGTCCGGCACGTCGATCCGCACGAAGTCGCCGGCGTGCTGCGCGAGCCAGTACGAAATCAGTGCGCGGGCACGCAGATCGTCGGACCCATGCTGCGCGACTACCGGTCCAACCGAGTAGCCGCGTCCGAACGGACGGAACAGCGAGAAACCGACCACTTCGCCGTCACGTTCGAGAACCACGGCTTGCGCGAACCCGAGCAGCGCCGGTATCGTCGCGCTGCGGTCGAAGCCGCTCGCGCGCGACGCGAGTTCGATCAGCTTCGGCGTGTCGTCCGGCCTCGCGGCACGCAACTGTTCGCCGGGCGGCGGCGCGACAGCGGCCACGCTGCCGAGCGTGCCCTGATGCTGGGTGAGTCCGCCGCAGCTGACGAAGCCGAGCTTTTCGTAAAGCGGCTTGCCCGCGACCGTTGCGTGCAGGAAGGTCACGCGGTTGCCCAGTTCTTCGAGCACCAGTTCCATCAGCTTGCGGCCAATGCCCCGGCCCTGTTCGTCCGGCGAGACGATCACGAGGCCGAGCGTGCCGCGGTCCGCGCCGAATTTCCAGCAGAGCGCGGTGCCGATCACGGCGCCATTGTCTTCGGCGACGAAGCCGGTGCCGGCGTCGTACATGAAGCGCCAGTCATCGGCGCGGTGCGGCCAGCGCACCGCAACCGAGAGGCCGTGCGCGGCGGCGATGTCATCGGCAGTGAAGCGGCGATAGGTCAGTGATTTCTTCACGGTTGATTCGGACACTGCAAACTCCTGCTGGCGGCATGATCAGCCTAGACTGTGGCATTCCCGGTGCCTGCTTCATAGGACGATCTTTTTGTTATTCGGGCCGGTGTGTGGTCGGGTCTGCTTCACGGCGGCAGCGACGCGCAACGCAATTGCACAGGTATTTTTGGCGTTCACCCCGCGGGTGCTATATTCAATATAATGCTGAAAAATTGAATGGGCGTTCATTGTAACGAAGCGGCTGGCGCCTCATCGGATGCGACCGTGCGCGCCCAGCACAACAACCGCACCGGCAGCACATAGGCAGCCGGGCGCACCGTCATCAACGGGAAACACATGCAGCGAACCGAGCTCAGCAAGAAGCGCACGGCCGACCCGGGTCACGGCGACGTCGGCGCTCGTCTGCGCGCGCTGCGCGTCGCGCAGGGTCTGTCGATCAACGAACTGGCGATGCGCGCGGGCGTGTCGGTCGGCACCGTCAGTCAGGTCGAGCGCAACAAGGCCAATCCGTCGGTGCGTATTCTCGAGCGCCTGCGCCTGGCGTTGGAGGTTCCGCTGACCGCGCTGCTCGAAGAAGACGACGCGGTCTCGGACCCGATCACCGGCGATTTCGTGCGCAAGGCGGCCGAGCGGCCGCTGTTCGAAGTCGGCAAGAACGGCATGCAGAAAGAATTGCTGTCGCCGCACGGCGATCACGATTTGCAGATGATGATCATCATGCTGCCGGCCGGCTCCGGTTCCGAAGAGGTGCTGGTGGGCATCGGCGAGAAGGCGGGCCTGGTGCTGGAAGGCACGGTCGTGCTGAATGTCGGCGACCGGCGCTCCGAACTGCGCGCGGGAGACAGCTTCCAGTTCAAGAGCACGGTGCCGCATAGCGTGCGTAACGAAAGCAGGAAGGCTGCTCGTTTGCTGTGGATCATGAACACGCAGCCGCCCGTCATTCATCTTTGATCTGTTTGTTGTACCGGAGCCGCATGTCGTGTGGCAAGCGGCGCTGTCTTCCCTCTCTTTTCCTCGCTCGCTCTGACGCATCGCGTCCGGTTCGCACGGACGGCGGCTGACGTCAACGCCGTTCTTTCTCTCATTCACTTTTCGGTTTTGCATTGCACGACGGAACAGGCGTGTCGCGTCGCCTCGCTCGTGCGCGCCCCAGCCGCGTGGGCTTGCGGCCCGTGCCCACCAGTGCGGCGGTGTGCTCTCCGAGGCAGGCAATGTATCGCAGCGCACAACGAACTGTTCACAAAAGTTTATTTTTGACCACTAGTATTTCATTTGGTGTTCATTAAAATGAACTTCACCCGATGTTCGTTCATTCGGCGGTCGCGATGACGAACAGCAGTGCCGAGTGGTGCCAGCAGTCATCAATGCGTGAGCGCACGCGGCACCACACACTTGAACCTACTGATCAGGCCGGACATGCTCACTCCGTCACTCGACTTCGATCCTTCAGCCGTGCCGTTGCCGCAGGGGCATTTCATTGGCGGTGCGTACTATTCGGCGGCCGAAGCGCAGATCGCCGTTCACCGGCCGTCGGACGGCGCGCTGCTTGGCCATGTGCCGGACGCGTCGGACGCCACCGTCGATCACGCAGTCAGCAATGCGCTAGCTGCATGGAAGACGAGCGGCTGGGGCACCCGCTCTCCGCGCGAGCGCGCGAAGGTGCTGAGCCGCTGGGCCGATCTGATCGATCGCGATGCGGTGAGTCTCGCCCAACTCGAAACGGTCAGCTCGACGCGTCCGGTGACGGAAAGCTATACATCAGATGTGCCGTTCACCGCGGAGGCGATCCGCTTCTTCGCGGAACTGGCCGACAAGCTCGGTGGCGATATCGCGGCCACGCGCCGCGACAGTCTCGGTTTTGTTGCATCGGAGCCGTACGGTGTGATCGGTGCGATTACACCGTGGAATTTTCCGCTGTCGATGTGTTCATGGAAGTGCGGTCCGGCGCTCGCGGCGGGCAACGCGGTCGTGATGAAACCGTCGGAAATGACGCCGTTCTCGACGCTGCGTCTCGCGGAACTCGCGATCGAAGCCGGCATTCCGCCCGGCATCTTCAACGTGGTGAATGGCCGTGGAGCGACGGCGGGCGCCGCGCTGACGCGTCACCCAGGCATCTCGAAGATGAGCTTCACCGGTTCGACCCGCACGGGCGCCGCGATCATGAGCGACGCCGCGATGCACGGCACCAAGCCCGTCACGCTGGAACTCGGCGGCAAGAGCCCGCAACTGGTGTTCGAACATGTGCGAGACCTCGAGCATACGGCGCGCTGTGTGGCCCGCGGCTTTACGGCCAACGGCGGCCAGGCCTGCGTGGCCGGCACGCGGCTGATCGTGCACGAGCGCATTGCCGAGCCGCTGATCGCCGCCATTCAACGGCAACTGCAGCCGATCAAGCCCGGCCCGCTGTGGGACAGCCGCACCGCTTATTCGCCGATCATCAGTGGCGCCCAGGCGCGACGCATCGAAGCGCTGATCGGGCAGAGCCGCGAGAGCGGCGCGGAAGTGATCTTCGGCGGCGGCTTTTTCGAAGGCACCGACGAAGGCTATTTCCACCGCCCGACGCTGCTCGCCAATGTGACTTCAGAGACGCCCGCCGTGCGCGAGGAACTATTCGGCCCGGTGCTGACGGTACAGACATTCGCCGACGAGGAAGAGGGCATCGCGCTCGCCGCGCATTCGATCTACGGTCTCGCGGCGGGGGTCCATAGCAGCGACATCGGTCAGGCGCTGCGGGCGATGCGCCGCATCGCCGCGGGCACCATCTGGATCAACCGTTACGGCCGCAGCGGCGACATGATCATTCCGACGGGCGGCTTCGGCCAGTCCGGTATCGGCAAGGATCTCGGCCGCGAAGCGATGGTGGCGAGCATGCGGCACAAGAGTGTGCTGATCGATTTCGAAACGCTGTGAAGCCCGGCTTTACACCTGATAGACGCAAGCATCAACCGCACTGATTCAACCCGAAACTGAACCCCGAGCCTGCAACCAGGTTCGCCACGACGACAGGATGTTGACCATGATCGATTTCGAGCCGAAGTACATCACTTTCGACTGCTATGGCACGCTGACCAACTTCCAGATGGGCCAGACCGCGCGCGAGCTTTACGGCGACAAGCTGGACAAGGCGAAGATGGATGAGTTTGTCGAGTTCTTCCGTGGCTACCGCCTCGACGAAGTGCTGGGCGCATGGAAGCCCTATCGCGACGTGGTCGTGAACTCGGTGCGCCGCACCTGCGAACGCACCGGCGTGCCGTTCGACGAAGCGACCGCACTGAAGATCTATGAGGCCGTGCCGAGCTGGGGCCCGCACGCGGACGTGCCGGAAGGGCTGTCGCGACTGGCCTCGAAGTACAAGCTCGTGATCCTGTCGAATGCGTCGGACGACCAGATCCACAGCAACGTCGACAAGCTCGGCGCGCCGTTCCACAAGGTCTACACCGCCCAGCAGGCGCAGGCGTACAAGCCGCTGCAGAAAGCCTTCGAGTACATGTTCTCGCAACTGGACTGCAATCCGGAAGACGTGCTGCATGTGTCGTCGAGCTTCCGCTATGACCTGATGACCGCGTACGACATGGGCATCAAACACAAGGCGTTCGTCAACCGCAGTCACGAGCCGCTGAACCCGTATTACGGCGTCAACGAAGTGTCGGGCATCCCGCAACTGGCATCGCTGCTCGGCCTCTGATTCGCACGTCCGGCCTTCTCACGACATCGCTTCCCGCGCGCCGTTGAAAGCGGCGCAACCAACCGACAGGAACGCATCACGATGAAGCTCGACTCCTACTGGCTCGACACTGCGCCACGCTTTACCAGCGGCGTCCAGGGTCCGCTACCGCAGCGGGTCGACGTTGCGGTGGTCGGCGGCGGCTTCACCGGGCTGTCGGCTGCGTTGGAGCTGGCCAAACGTGGCATGTCGGTGATCGTGTTCGAGGCGGGCCGACTCGCGGCGCAGGCATCGGGCCGTAACGGCGGCCATTGCAATACGGGCGTCGCGCAGGACTACGCCGCGTTGTCCGCGCGCATCGGCAGCGACCGCGCGTCCGAGTTCTACCGTGCATATGCCGGCGCCGTCGAAACGGTGAAAACGATCATCGCAGAGGAGCAGATCGATTGCGATCTGCGCCACTCCGGGAAGATCAAACTCGCCGCGAAACCGCAGCATTTCGCGTCGCTCGCGAAGTCGTACGAGGTGTTGCGGCGCGAAGTCGATTCCGATGTCGAACTCGTGCCGCCCGAGCAGATTCGCAACGAGATCGGGTCGGACAGCTTTTTCGGCGGCCTCGTGCAACGCAACGGCATGCAGATGCACATGGGCAAATTCGGCGTGGGTCTGGGCACGGCAGCGGCACGGCGTGGGGCGCAGATCTACGAGAACACGCCGGTGACGAACCTCAAGCCGCTCGGCGGCAACGCGTTCGACGTGCAGTGTCCGCTCGGGACGGTACGCGCCGGGCGCGTGCTGATTGCAACCGGTGCGTCGCAGGTCGGTCCGCTGCAATGGTTCCGGCGCCGCATCGCGCCCGTCGGCAGCTTCATCGTCGCAACCGAGCCGCTGGGCAAGGCGCGCCTCGATGCGGTGTTGCCGACGCGCCGCTCGTATGTGACGACGCTGAACATCGGCAACTATTTTCGTGCGACGCCGGACGAGCGTCTGCTGTTCGGCGGCCGCGCGCGCTTCGCGATGTCGAATCCGCGTTCGGACGAGAAAAGCGGGCGGATTCTGCGTGATGGGCTCGCACGCTATTTCCCGCAACTCGCCGACGTGCGCATCGATTATTGCTGGGGCGGCCTCGTCGACATGACGGCCGACCGGCTGCCGCGCGCAGGCCAGCATGAAGGACTGTTCTATTCAATGGGCTACAGCGGCCACGGTGTGCAGATGTCCGTGCACATGGGCCGTCTGATGGCCGACGTGATGTTCGGCGCCGCCTCGCGCAATCCGTGGCGAACGCTGGAATGGCCCGCGATTCCAGGACATTTTGGACGCGCGTGGTTTCTGCCGCTCGTCGGTGCGTATTACAGGTTGCAGGATGTACTGCATTGAATGGATCGACTGATCGCTACCGTTAGATGGTCGGGCAGCGCGTAGATTGAAAATCACTATTCCCAGAGGAAATCCCCATGTTGCGTTTCATGTTCCAGCCTGCAGCCGCCGTCCGCTTCAACACTGTGCAGCGCTTTGCCGCCGGCGCGGGCCTCGCGATGACGATGATGTTCGGCGCCGCCCACGCTGCCGAAACGGCGACGCTCACCGCGGGCTCGCCGCCGTCGAGCGCGCCGACCACGTTCATGAACGTGAAGACGCAGCAGATCGAAGGCCTGATGCCGGATGTCGTCAAGGAGATCGGCAGGCGCGAAAACTTTAACGTGTCGTACGACGCGGTGCCGTTCTCGGCGCTGATTCAGTCGGTGGTAGCGGGCAAGATCGACATCATCGTTGCCGGCATGACGCCGACGCCGAAGCGCGCCGAAGTGGTCGATTTCTCGCAGCCGGTGACGGCGTTTGGCGAAGGCATCATCGTGAAGGACACGAACAAGGCGGTCTATCACTCGGTGCAGGACCTGAAGGGCATGACGGTCGGGGCGCCGACCGGTACCGACTACGGCGATCAGTTGAAGAAACTCGGCATCTTCACCGAAGTGAAGATGTACGACAGCCCCGCCGACATGACCCGCGATGTCGCGCTTGGCCGCATCGTCGCGGGCTTCAACGACTATCCGATCCTGAAGGCCCAGGAAGCCGCGGGCGCGATGGCGGGGACGCGGGTCGACGACGCGTATGTGCCGATGGAAAAGTTCGACATCGCGATCGCGGTGAAGAAGGGCAATAGCGCGCTGATGGCGAAGATCAACGACGCGCTGACGAAGATGAAGGCCGATGGCACGCTCGACGCGATCCTCAAAAAGTGGCACCTCGTGAGCTGATTGGCTTCGCGTGAAAGGAGCCGTGCCTGCGGCGACGCGGGACTCGTCCTGCCAGGTCCGTCGCGCAGCGGCGCGGCGGACTGAACGAATACGAAGAGCAATGGAAGGCACGACATGCACTGGCAAGATATAGCCGACTTTGTACCGATTTTGCTGGAAGGCGCGGTGATGAGCATCGTCATCACGCTGGGTTGTCTGGTGTTGAGCACCGTGCTCGGCCTGACCTGGGCATTGTTGAAGATGTCGCGCTATCCCCTCGTCGTACGCGGTGTGAGCACGATGATCAACGTCGTGCGCGGCCTGCCGATGATCGTGCTGCTGTTCTACATCTACTTCGTGCTGCCGGAAATCCACATCCAGGTGTCGGCGCTGCAGGCCAGCATCATTGGGCTTGGTTTCGGTTACTCGACTTACGTCGCGGAAATTTTCCGGGCGGGTATCGAGGCAGTCGATCCGGGCCAGTACGAAGCCGCGCAGTCGATCGGCATGGGCCGCGTGAAGACGATGATACGGGTGATCCTGCCGCAGGCGATCAAGGTCGCGCTGCCGCCGTACAGCAACACGCTCGTGATGATGCTGAAGGATTCATCGCTCGCGTCGACCATCACGGTCGCCGAAATGACGCGCGAAGGCCAACTGATCGCGTCGTCGACGTTTCAGAATCTGACGGTATATACGCTCGTCGCGCTCGGCTATCTCGCGATGAGCTTGCCGCTGATGAGCATGACCCGCACGCTTGAACGACGTTTCGGTCGGCACAGGGCGAGATAAGTGCGAAGTGAGGATGCGATGATCGAAATCACGAATGTGCACAAGAGTTTTGGCACCGTACCCGTTCTCAAGGGCATTTCGCTCAACGTCCGCCAGGGCGAAGTGGTCTGCCTGATCGGTGCGTCGGGCTCGGGAAAGTCAACCCTGCTGCGCTGCATTAACGCGCTGGAGTCATACGACGAAGGCCAAATTCGTCTGCTCGGCGAGCGCGTCGAACAGCGCGCGCGTAACATCAACCAGTTGCGCACCCAGGTCGGCATGGTGTTTCAGCGCTTCAATCTGTTCCCGCACCGTACGGCGCTCGAGAACGTGATGGAAGGGCCGGTGCACGTCAAGCGCCTCGCGCGCGCGGACGCGCAACGCGAAGCGTCTGAACTGCTCGACAAGGTGGGGCTCGGCCACAAGCTGCACGCCTATCCTCATCAGCTTTCGGGCGGGCAGCAGCAACGGGTGGCGATTGCGCGCTCGCTTGCGATGAAGCCGAAGGCGATCCTGTTCGACGAGCCGACCTCGGCGCTCGATCCGGAACTGGTCGGCGAAGTGCTCGGCGTGATGCGCACCCTTGCACGGGAAGGCATGACGATGCTGGTGGTCACCCACGAAATGGGCTTTGCGCGTGAGGTGGCAGACCGGGTGTGTTTTCTGCACGCGGGACTCATCATCGAGGAGGGCACGGCGCAGCAGGTGCTGGGCTCGCCACGCGAGGCGCGCACCCGCGAGTTCCTGCGCCACGTGCTGACCAATCGCAGCGACGCTCACGTCGCGCCCGACGGTATGGCAGGAGCCGCGGCATGAACGGCAGATTCGTACGCGTAGGCGAGACGGTTCGTGCCAAAGTCGAACTGACGATCAACGGCGAGCCGGTCGAAGCGCTGGCCGGCGACACGCTGCTCACCGCGATGCTGTGCTCGGTGCGGCATGTGCGGCAGTCCGAGTTCGGCGCGGAACGACGTGCGGGCTTTTGCCTGATGGGCGCGTGTCAGGACTGCTGGGTATGGACCGCGGACGGCGAGCGGCTGCGCGCCTGCACCACGGTGGTCGAAGCAGGCATGCGCGTCGTCACGACGCAACCGGAGGCGCAATGGCCGAACCTCGCATCGTAATCGTCGGCGCCGGGCCTGCAGGGGTGCGCTGCGCGCAAACGCTGCTGGCGGCCGGCATCCGCCCGATCGTCGTCGACGAAGGCAGGCGCGATGGCGGCCAGATCTACCGGCGTCAGCCCGATGGCTTCACGCGGCCGTATTCGAAGCTGTACGGCACGGAAGCCGCGCGGGCGGAGAACCTCCATCAGACTTTCGAGCGACTGCGCCCGCAGATCGATTACCGTCCGCAGACGCTGGCGTGGAACGTCGCGCAAGGCAAGCTGCATATCGTGCATGAAGGACACGCGAGCGTGTTGCGCTACGACGCGCTGATCCTGTGCCCCGGCGCGACCGACCGGTTGATGCCGGTCAAAGGCTGGCAGTTCGCCGGTACCTACAGCCTCGGTGCCGCGCAGATCGCGCTGAAGTCGCAAGCCTGCGCGATTGGCCGTCAGGTCGTTTTCATGGGTACCGGCCCATTGCTGTATCTGGTCGCGAACCAGTATGTGCAGGCGGGCGCCAGGGTAGCGGCGGTACTCGACACGTCGAAGACCGGTGCGCGCTTGCGCGCGCTGCCCAAATTGCTGGCGCGCGTCGACGTATTGCGCAAGGGCCGCGCGCTCGTGACCGCATTGAAGCGCTCAGGCGTGCGGGTGGAAAATGGCATCGAGCCGCTCGAAATTCTCGGCACTCCGGACGACGGCGTGCTTGGCGTACGCTTTCGCGATGCGCGCGGCAACGTCGCGCAGGTCGAATGCGACGCGGTCGGTCTCGGCTATCACCTGCGGCCGGAGACCCAGCTTGCCGATCTCGCGCGCTGTGCGTTCCGTTTCGACGCGATCACGCGGCAATGGGTGCCGCAAATCGACGAACTCGGTCGCAGTAGCGAAAAGGGCGTCTATATCGCGGGCGATGGCGCGCGCGTGCTCGGCGCGGACGGCGCCGAGGTCGCCGGACGGCTCGCGGCCCACGCTGCGCTGAGCGATCTCGGGCGGCCCGTTGCGGCGACCACGCTCGACGCGTTGATGCGTGAACAGCGCAAAACGGATCGCTTCCGGCTGGGTCTGGCAGAGGCGTTTGCGTGGCCTGCCGCGCAGGCGGCGCGTCTGTCCGACGATACGATCGTTTGCCGGTGCGAAGGCATCACCGCGGGCGAACTGCGCCGCGTGGTGCGCGATGAAGGCGCGCAGGAAGCGAACCGTGCCAAGGCCTTTAGCCGTGTCGGTATGGGGCGCTGTCAGGGACGTTACTGCGGCCATGCGGGTGCGGAGGTGATCGCGGCGGCGGCGAACGTGCCGCTCGAGCAGGTTGGCAGACTTCGTGGACAGGCGCCGGTCAAGCCGCTGGCCATCGCAACCGTGGAGGATACCGAGTGAACCGTGCACAAGCCGATGTTCTGATCGTGGGCGGCGGGTTCATGGGTGCGTCCGCCGCATTTTTTCTGAGGCAGCGGGGCCGCTCGGTGATCCTGCTCGAGCGCCAGCTCGTCGGGCAGCAGGCGAGCGGCACCAACTTCGGTAACGTGCGCCGTCAAGGGCGCTTTCTGCCGCAGTTGCCGCTGGCGAACCGTTCGCGCGAAATCTGGGGGCGTCTGCCGGAATTGATCCAGCACGACGCCGAGTTTCTGATGTCGGGCCATGTCCGCGTCTGTTATCGCGAAGAGCAGGCCGACCAGTTCGAAACCTATGCGAAGGAGGCCGCGCACTACGGTCTCAAGCTCGACCTGTTGCGCGGCGACGCGCTGCGCGCGCGGTTTCCGTTTCTCGGTGCGGAGGTGCTGGCGGGCTCCTATTCGCAGATGGACGGGCACGCGAATCCGCGCCTCGCGGCGCCCGCGTTCGCCCGCGCCGCGGCTCGGCTCGGTGCGCGGATCGTCGAAAACTGCGATGTCGTGACGGTGGAAAAAGAGGGCGCCGAGTTTCGCGCCACGAGCGCCGACGGCCGCACGTTTCATGCGCCCGTGCTGCTGATCACGGCGGGTGCGTGGGGCAACCTGCTGTCGGAGCAGTTCGGCGAAGCGGTGCCGATCGCCGTCAACGGTCCTCAGATGGCCGTTACCGAACCCGTGCCGTATGCGATCCAGCCGGTGGTCGGCGTGTCGTCGCCGCAGATCGAAGAGGTGGTGTATTTCCGTCAGGTCGCGCGCGGCAATATCGTGATCGGCGGCTGCGCGCGTGCGCCTGCGTATCTCGACGAGCGTCGCGCGAAGGTTCTCCCGTCAAGCACGTTGCTGCAGTTCAGACAGCTGCAGCGGGTCGCGCCGATGCTGCGCAAGCTGAGCATCATCCGGGTGTGGAGCGGCGTGGAGGGCTATATGCCCGATGACAAACCGATCATGGGTGCAAGCGGGACGACCGGCGGACTGTTCTATGCGTTCGGTTTTTGCGGCCACGGTTTTCAGCTTGGTCCGGGCGTAGGCGACACGATGGCCGAACTGATCGACACCGGCGCCACCAGCACGCCGCTCGAGCCGTTCGACATCCGCCGCTTCGCGACCGGTCGGGAGACGGCACCGACAGTGCCGCCCACGTCGCGCGTTGCGTGAGCGGAGCGTCGATGCTGAGCCTGAGCCCAACCTCATCATCATCCGCGCCTGAGCTTGCGGGCGCGAGCCGTCATCCGACGCGCGCGCCGAATCGCGTGAGCCGCGCCGTGCAGCGTGCGCTCGACTTCATCGATGCCTGTTTCGCCGAGCCAATCAGCCTGTCCGAACTGGCTGCCGTCGCGCAGTTGAGCATTTCGAGGTTTGCGGTGCGCTTCAGCGCGGAGATTGGCGTGTCGCCGCAGCAATATGTGCGGCTGGTGCGCGTACGGCATGCGCAGCGCCTGTTGCGACGAGGCTTGCCGCCGTCGATCGTCGCGACCGAGGTGGGCTTCTTCGATCAAAGCCATCTATGCCGGCACTTCAAACGTGTGCTTGGCAGAACGCCGGGGGAATGGCTGAGCGCGAATGGTTGACTGCAAGTCGACAGGCCACCGGCGTCGCGCCGGTGGCCTCGAACGCATTCGACCCGATCGGGCCGGCTGCGCGCAGCCGAAACCATCACCGCTTCATTGATGCTGCTGCGAGAAAAGCGTTTCCAGCGGGTATTCGGATTTCACGAATGGCGTCTTGATGATGACGTAGCTGAAATACTTCTCGATGCCGATGTCGCGCTCCAGCAGCCCTTCGATCACGCTCTGATAATGATTGACGCTGCGCGTGACGAACTTCAGCAGGTAATCGTAGCCGCCGCTCGCCAGATGGCATTCAATGATCTCGTCCACAGGACGGATCGCCGCCTCGAACTTGGCGAAGTCTTCGCGACGATGGTCGGCGAGCGTGACCTCGGTGAACACGATCTGCACGTCACCGAGTTTCTGCAGTTGGATATGTGCGCCGTAGCCGACGATATAGCCGGCTTTTTCAAGCCTTTTCACGCGAATCAGACAGGGGCTCGGCGAGAGCCCCACGGCGTCCGCAAGCTCGACGTTCGTGATACGGCCTTTCTTCTGGAGTTGCGAAAGAATACGCAGGTCGATCCGGTCCAGCTTCGTGTCGCCGCTTGTCGTCATGTATCGGTCTGCCCGTCGAAGGTTCTGCTTTTCGCTTCGTTGCGCTTCGCTTTGGTCAAGCAACGCGCAGGCCGATGTTATCACGCGCTCAGGCGGCCGCGCGGCTCGCGCCGCGCAATGCGGCACGCACCTCCGCCTGCTCGAGCACGTCGTCGAGCGTGCGCCGCAGACGGCCGAACAGTTGTTCGAACTCGGCCTCGCCGAAGCACAGCGCGGGCGCGAAACCGAGAATGCTATCGCCGAATGCGCGGAACACGAGGCGGTTGCGGTAGGCTGCGGCCGTGATCCGGTCCGGCAGCTTCAGCGACGGATCGAAGCGTGCCCGCGAGTTCTTGTCCGCGACCAGTTCCAGCGCGCCGAGCAGCCCGCGATGACGCGAGTCGCCCACCAGCGGATGATCGAGCAGCGCGTCGAGCCCGGCGGCAAAGCGCGGTGCCTGCGCGACGCCGTTCGCGAGCAGACCGCCCTCCTGATAGAGACGCAGTACTTCGAGCCCGATGGCGGCGCTTACCGGATGCGCGGAGTAGGTCTGACCGTGACCGACGACCGCGGTATCGCGCGCATCGCCTGCAATGCCCTGGTAGATTTCGTCGGACATCAGCACCGCGCCCATCGGCGCATAACCGGAGGTCAGCCCCTTCGCCACCGTCATCAGATCCGGCTCGACCTGTTCGGCCTCGCACGCGAAGAGCGGGCCGGTACGACCGAAGCCCGTGATGACCTCGTCGGCGACGAACAGGATGTCGAGGCGGCGGCACGCGTCGCGCATCGCCTTTAACCAGCCGACCGGCGGCACGATCACGCCGCCCGAACCCTGGATCGGCTCGCAGAAGAACGCGGCGACGTTCTCCGCCCCGAGTGACGCGACTTTCGCTTCGAGCGCGGCGACGGATGCGGCGATCAGCGCTTGCGCGTCACTGCCTTGCGGCTGACGGTACGCATACGGCGACGGCAGATGGTGCTGGTGCGGCAGCGGCAGGTCGAAGTTGCGGTGGAACGCGGGCAGCGCAGTGAGCCCCGCGCCGACCGACGACGATCCGTGATAGCCGCGTTCGAGCGCGATCATCTGCTTTTTCGCCGGGCGCCCCGTTGCATTGAAGTAATGCGTGATGAAGCGTATCGCGGAGTCGATCGCATCGGAGCCGCCGAGCGTGAAATAGACGTGCTGCAGCGAAGCGGGCGCAAGCGACACCAGTTTTTCGGCCAGTTCGATCGCGGGTTCCGACGAGAAGTGGAAGTAGGTGGTCGCGTAGGGCAGCTTCGTCATCTGACGCGTCGCCGCTTCGACGATGCTCTGCTGGCCGTAACCCACGTTCACGCACCACAGGCCCGCAAATGCGTCGAGCAGCTCGTTGCCGTCGATATCGCGCAGATACGCGCCCTGGCCGGATTCGAGTACGGTGGTGCCGCGCGCCTCGTGCGCGCGATAGTTGATGACCGGGTGAATCAGGTGCTTGCGGTCGGCGTCGATCAGCGATGAGTTTGACATGATGGTGGTTTCCCGCACGTGGCGATCAGGTAAGAGTCACCCCTCGATAGTAGCGACAGCCGTATGCGTGCCGTTCAGCCAAAAAAAAGCCTAAAGAGCGTCGACGCAGCGTTTTTCACCCCGCAGACAGCATTTTCTGCTGGGCGTGCTTAATAGCAGGGCGAACCCCAACGCTGCCGTGCATGAGCGACCGTGTTTGCGTGTGGAAGAGAGATGCGCCGCGGTGCAGCGGGTTCAGGTTCAGCGTGGCTTCACCTGGCTCAGGTGAGCGACTGCGCGATCACCGCATACTGATGCAGCCCCGGGTCGGCGCGGCTCGACTCGCCATCGGCTGGCGCGGATGCAAGCCGGCGCATCTTCACGACCGTCTCCGAGCGTGCGAGACCGAGGCCGGTTAGCCACTCGCGCAGGCCGTGTCCGTGCGGCACGTCGATGCGCACCAGCGCGCCTTCGTTCAGCGCGAGCCAATGGCTGATCAGCGCCTTGGCCCGCACGGCGTCGGGAAACGCGCTGGCGACGACGGGGCCGATCACGAAGCCGCGCCCGAAGCGGCGGAACAGCGAGAAGCCGAGTAGTTCGCCGTCGCGATCGAGCGCGATACCGTCGGCCAGATCGAGCAGCGGCGGCAGTACGTGGCTGCGATCGAGGCCGCTAGCGCGTGATTCGAGCGCGACGAGTTGCTGCGCGTCGCTCGCCCCGAGCGGGCGCAGCCGCTCGTTGGCGGGCAGCGCAACGAGCGGCGGCCGGAACGCCGCACCCTGCATCTGGTCGAGGGCGCCGCAGCGCTCGAAGCCGAGCGCGTCGCACAACGGCTGGCCAGCCTCGGTCGCATAGAGCGTGATGTCACGCTTGCCAAGCTCGTCGAGCGCGTGCGCGAGCAACGTGCGGCCGATACCCACGCCGCGATGCTCCGGCGCGACGATCAGCATGCCCAGCGTCGCCTGATCCGCGCCGAACTTCCAGCAGACCACGGTGCCGACCAGCGCGCCCGCCGTCTCGGCGACGAAGCCGATCCCGGTGCGCGCCGAGAACCGCCAATCTTCACGGCGATGCGGCCAGCCGATCGCGGCGGACAGGCGTTGAGCGGCAGGGATGTCGTCGGCTGTCAGGCGTCTGTAGGTGAAACGTGCGTGAGGCGTTGGATCGGACACGGGGCGCTCCGTGAATAGTCGGCCGTGCCGCGACTGTTGCACGTTGCCCGCTGATTGACTAGTACGAACTTCTCATCGTGGGGGGGCGTCCTGTCCAGAACATCAGGGTCAACGCCAGGAGCGGCAAATCATGCTGTTTTGACCACTCAAAACCATGTTTTCGAATGGTCGAATCCACCGATACGCGATCAACGCCATTTTTTGCAGTGCTTAAATCGGTTCATGCAATGCCACCGCGCCGCGACCAGCACGCGGAGCGCCGTCGAACACCAATGCTGGATACCCCGCGTTCAATCACGAGTGAGGAGCAGTTGCATGTACGACGACCCAATCAAAACGGGCGGCTTCAGCCGCCGTGACATGATGCGTTTGCTGGCCGCCGGCGGCATCCTTGCCACCGGCGCGGGAGGTCTGCTGGCGGGGGCTCGCCCGGCATTCGCGGCACCCACGCCGAAGAAAGGCGGCAAGATCCGGGTGGCCTACGACGCATCCTCGACCGCGGATACGCTCGACCCGGCCAAGGGTTCGGCAGGCTCCGATTACATCCGCTTCTTCATGTTCTATAGCGGCCTGACGCAGCTCGATTCGTCGCTGACGCCGAGGATGAATCTCGCCGAATCGATCGACACCAGCGACGCGAAAGTGTGGGTGATCAAACTGCGCAAAGGCGTCACGTTCCACGACGGCAAGCCACTCGCGCCCGCCGATGTCGTCTACTCGCTGATGCGTCACAAGAATCCGGCAACGGCGTCGAAGGTGAAGACGCTGGCCGATCAGTTCGTGGAGGCGAAGCAGACCGGTCCCAACGAAGTCACGCTGACGCTCGCGTCCGCCAACGCGGACCTGCCCGTGATTCTTGCCACGCCGCAATTCGTGATCATCAAGGACGGCACGACGGACTTCACGACGGCCGTCGGCACCGGCCCGTACAAGCTGAAGACGTTCAAGCCCGGCGTTTCGACCGTCGGCATCCGTAACGACAGTTTCTGGAAGACCGGCGGCGGCCCTTACCTCGACCAGATCGAGCTGATCGGAATCGGCGATAACGCGGCACGGGTGAATGCGCTGCTGTCCGGCGATGTTCACCTGATCAATTCCGTCGATCCGCGCGCGACGCAGCGCATTGCCGCGACGCCGGGCTACGAGGTGCGCGAGACCAGGTCGGGTCTCTATACCGATCTGATCATGCGCCGCGACAATCCGCTGACCGGCAACCCCGATTTCGTGCAGGGCATGAAGTATCTGTTCGACCGTGACCAGATCCGCACCGCGGTATTTCGCGGTTATGCGGTGATCGGCAACGATCAGCCGATTCCGCCCGGACACCGCTACTTCAATGCGTCGCTGCCGCAGCGTCCCCACGACCCGGACAAGGCGAAGTTCCACTTCCAGAAAGCCGGAGCAATCGGTACGACGCTGCCGCCGATCTATGCGACCACCGATGCGAACGGCTCGATCGAGATGGGTGTGCTGCTGCAGCAGTCCGCCGCGAAGATCGGCGTGAACCTGGACATCAACCGCGTGCCGGCGGATGGTTACTGGTCGACGCACTGGATGAAGCATCCGCTCGGGTTCGGCAACGTCAATCCGCGCTCGAGCGCCGATGTGCTGTTCACGCAGTTCTTCAAGTCGGACGCCCCGTGGAACGAGTCGGGCTGGAACAACCCGAAGTTCGACCAGTTGCTGGCCGCGGCCCGCTCGGAAACCGACGATGCGAAACGCAAGCAGATGTACGGCGACATGCAGGTGCTGGTATCGGAGCAGGGCGGCATTGGCATCCCGACCTTCCTGAGCCTGCTCGATGCGAACGACAAGCACTTGCAAGGGCTCCAGCCCGTGCCTACCGGCGCGATGATGGGCTTCAACTTCGCCGAGTACGTGTGGTGGAACGCGTGACCCGCTGAAGCGCCCGGACGCGGCGGGTGGCCCCCGCCGCGCCGCTCGCGGCAGGCAGCCGCAGCGCGCCCGAGCGGCACGGCTCATGTATGACTCGCCGTGTCGCGCAGCCTAACCGAGGAGCTCATGCCCATGAACGGGAATATCGCCCAGTTGATCGGCCGGCGCGTCGCCGTCACTGCGCTGACGCTGCTGATTGTCTCGATCATCATCTTCGTGATCACCAACCTGTTGCCGGGCGATGCCGCGCAGGCCGCACTCGGCCAGTCGGCGACGGCGGATACGGTCGCGGCGCTGCGGCTGCAGTTCGGCCTCGACCAGCCGGCATACCTGCGGTACTTCCATTGGCTCGTCGGTCTGCTGCACGCGAACTTTGGCGTGTCGCTGTCGAGCAATCTGCCGGTGTCCGAGATGATCGAAGGGCGCCTGCCGAAGTCGCTGACCCTCGCGGCGATCACCACCGGGGTGTCGGTGCCGATCGCGGTGTCGGCGGGCATTCTTGCGGCAGTCAAGCGCGACTCGCTGATCGATCGGATCGTGAGCCTCGGTACGCTGTCGCTGGTCGCCACGCCCGAGTTCCTGATCGCGACGATGGCGGTGCTGGTGCTGGCCGTCAAGCTGCACTGGCTGTCAGCGCTGTCGTACAGCGGCGAGATCGAGAGCCTGCACGACTTTCTGCGCGCGTATGCGATGCCGGTCGTCACGCTGTGCGCGGTCGTGATCGCGCAGATGGCCCGCATGACACGCGCCGCGGTGATCGAGCAACTCAGTTCTTCGTATGTGGAAATGGCGATGCTCAAGGGCGCGAGCCCCGCCCGCATCGTACTGCGCCACGCACTGCCGAATGCGATCGGCCCGATCGCCAATGCAATCGCGCTGAGCCTGTCTTATCTGCTTGGCGGCGTGATCGTCGTCGAGACCATCTTCAACTACCCGGGCCTCGCCAGCCTGATGGTCGACGCGGTCAGCAACCGCGACTTCCCGCTCGTACAGGCCTGCACGCTGCTGTTCTGCCTCGGCTATCTGCTGCTCGTGCTGCTAGCCGACCTGTGCGCCATCATCTCGAACCCGAGGCTGCGGACATGACGATTCTTCGACCTTCTTCCGATGCGCCTCACCGGCTCGGTGCGCTCGAACCGGTGCAACGCAGCAGCATGATGCCGCAGGGCGCCGATCCCGCGCGGTCCTGGGGCGGCGGCGGAGGCCCGGCGCCTCGACCGGTGCGCCGTCGCAGCCTCGCGCAACGCATGAACCTGTCGACCGGCGGCTGGATCGGCCTGGCGATGGTCAGTTGCGCGTTGTTCGTCGCGGCGTTCGCACCGTGGCTCGCGCCGCATTCGGTCGGCGCGATCCTCACGCCTGACGTATTCGCGGGCTTCAGCGCGAAGCTGCCGCTCGGCTCCGACTACCTGGGTCGCGACATGTTGACCCGCATCATCTACGGGATGCGCCTGACGGTCGTGCTCGCGCTGGCGGCGGCGCTGCTCGCGGCGCTCACGGGGACCATGCTGGGACTGCTCGCGGCCGTGGCCGGCCGCCGGATCGACGAAACCATGAGCCGGCTGCTCGATGCGGTGACGTCGATCCCGTCGAAGATGTTCGCGCTGATGATCGTCGCCGCGTTCGGCTCGTCACTGCCGTTGCTGATCGTGACCGCGGCGATCAGCTACATGCCGGGCTCGTACCGGATCGCCCGCTCGCTGGCGGTCAATATCGGCACGCTCGAATACGTGCAGGTCGCGCGGGCGCGCGGCGAAAGCGCGCTCTACATCGCGTGCTTCGAGATGCTGCCGAACATGATTCATCCGATACTCGCCGACACCGGACTGCGCTTCACTTTCGTCGTGCTGCTATTGAGCAGCCTGAGCTTTCTCGGTCTCGGCGTGCAGCCGCCGTATGCCGATCTCGGTTCGCTGGTACGCGAGAACATCGCCGGCCTCGGTGAAGGCGTGCCGGTCGTGATCCTGCCCGCGATCGCAATCGCGATGCTCACGGTCGGCGTGAACCTGCTGATCGACGGACTGCCGCATCATGGCCGCCGCAAGGGCATGCCTGATGCCGATGGAGGCCACTGATGAAGGCACCCTTTTTCAGACGTGCTCACGCGGCCTTTGAGGCCATCTCGAGGACCGCGCCGCTACCGCCGTCGAATCTGGTCGAGGTACGGGGCCTGCGCGTGGTGGGAAGCCGGCCCGGCGAGCCGGATACGACGATCGTGCATGACATCGACTTCGAGATTGCGCGCGGCGAGGTGCTCGCATTGATCGGCGAGTCGGGCTCGGGCAAGACCACGATCGCACTGTCGCTGATGGGCCATGCACGCAGCGGCTGCCGCATCGCGGGCGGCGCGATCCGGGTGGGCGACACCGACGTGCTCGGGCTCTCGCCGAAAGCGCTCGCGGGATTGCGTGGCCGCAAGGTTGCCTACATCGCGCAAAGCGCGGCCGCTGCGTTCAACCCGGCGCGCCCGATCATGGACCAGGTGATCGAAAGCGCGCTGATTCACGGCACGCTCAGCAAGCGCGCCGCGCGGGCCAAAGCGGTCGAACTGTTCCGCGCGCTCGCGCTGCCGGAGCCGGAGACGATCGGCCGGCGCTACCCGCACCAGGTGTCGGGCGGCCAGTTGCAGCGGCTGATGGCGGCGATGGCGCTGATCACCGACCCCGAACTCGTGATCCTCGATGAACCGACCACGGCGCTCGACGTCACCACGCAGATCGACGTGCTGCAAGCGTTTCGCAGCGTGATCCGCCAATGCGGAATGACGGCTGTCTACGTATCGCACGATCTGGCGGTGGTCGCGCAGATGGCGGATCGCATCGTCGTGCTAAGCAACGGTGAAATCCGCGAAACGGGCCGCACCGAACAGATTCTGCATGCGCCGGCGCACCCGTATACGCAAAGCCTGATTGCTGCCGTGACGCCCGTCGCCCCGGCTGCCTGCACCTCGGCGGCTCCCGACGCAGCCCAGCCGAACACGCCGCTGCTCGAACTGCGCGGTCTGACGGCCGGCTACGGCCGCACGGACGCGAAGGGCTGGCCGCACAAGGTCATTCTGCGCGACGTGGACCTCGTGATCGATCGTGGTCAGACGGTAGGCGTGATCGGCGAATCCGGTTCGGGCAAGACGACGCTCGCGAAGGTGATCGCCGGGCTCGTGCCGATGGCGCGCGGCAATCTGCTGCTCGACGGTGAGCCGCTCGCCGCCAACCTCAGCCGCCGCAGCCGCGAACAGTTTCGCTGTATCCAGATCGTGTTCCAGAACGCCGACACCGCGCTTAATCCGACGCACACCGTCGAGCGCACGCTGGCGCGTCCGCTGAAGTTCTATCACGGCATGAAGGGCGAGGCCGCGCGGCGCCGCGTCGCCGAACTGCTGGGCCTGGTGCGCCTGCCTGCCGAGCTGGCGCAGCGGCGCACCGGAGAGCTGTCGGGCGGGCAGAAACAGCGCGTGAATCTCGCGCGGGCGCTGGCCGCCGAACCCAAGTTGATCCTGTGCGACGAAGTCACGTCCGCGCTTGATACGGTGGTCGGCGCTGCCATTCTCGAGCTGCTGCGCGATCTGCAAAAGAAGCTCGGCGTGTCATATCTGTTCATCACGCACGACATCGCCAAGGTGCGTGCGATCAGCGACGACATCGTCGTGCTGTACGCGGGGCACCGCGTCGAGACGGGCAACCGTGACGCGTTGTCGGCGCCGCCGTATCACCCGTATTCACATCTGCTCGTGTCGTCGGCGCCGGAGCTTCGCGCCGGCTGGCTCGAAGAAGCGGGCGAGCGTTGTCATCAGACGTTGCCGCCGATCGGTGAGTCGACTCATGAGCCGGAGCTTTGCACATTTCTCGCGCGATGCCCGATGCGCATCGACGGTGTCTGCAATCGCACGTCGCCGAGCGTGCGCACGCTCGCGAGCGGCGCGCAGGTGCTGTGCCATCGCAGCGAAGCGGAACTGGAGCGATACCAGAGCGGGCCGCCCGACGGTGCTGCTGCGGCGAGCGTGCTCGCGCAGTCCGGCACGGTGCGGGTCTGATGCCGCTACGAAAACGTAGCGCGAGGGGATAGAACATGACCGGAGTCTTCTACGACTGCGCAGGCGACAGGACCGTGGCGATGTCGCGCGCGATCAGGCGGGCCGTGGCTTTTATCGAGAGTTCGTTCGCGCAGCCCGTCAGCCTCGCGACGCTCGCCGCCACCGCCGGGTTGAGTGTTTCGCGCTTCGCCACCCTGTTTCGCAAAGAGGTGGGTATTTCGCCTCATCGCTATGTGTGTCTGGTGCGAATTCAGCACGCTAAACGGCTATTGCGTGACGGCGTCCCGCCCTGTGAGGTCGCTGCCGAAGTCGGATTTTTCGATCAAAGTCACCTTGGCCGACACTTTCGGCGCGCGGTCGGCGTGACGCCGGGGCATTTCGTTGCTTCGCCAGAATCGGGCAGCGCATTCAGATGAAGCGAGGGCCGATGGAGGTGAGCTGGACGCGTTGCAGTGGGGTAGCGAAAGAGCTGCCTGGTTCAGAGATAGCGTGGGCAACCTGCTCGGTATCGGGCAACCGCTTAAGTAAGCAGGCCGACGCCATGCCTCGAAGAGCCGCAGGCTATCAGAGCAAAGGGACACGACTATTGTCGATTTTTTGACTCCCCGCTCGTCGTGGGTATGGGCGGCCGTGTTGCGATGCGCTGCCAACCGGCCCCTACTGTGCGTGTGTAAACAAGGAGATTGCAAATGAATTACATCGATGGATTTGTTGTCCCCGTACCTACGGCCAACCGCGAAATTTACAGGCAGTTCGCCGAAAGAGCGGCGGCCGTCTTCAAGGAGTACGGCGCGTTGAAGGTGGTCGAGTGCTGGGGAGATGACGTGCCAGAGGGCAAGGTGACGTCGTTCCCAATGGCGATCAAGCGCAAGGATGATGAGACGGTGGTGTTCTCCTGGGTTGTCTGGCCGTCGCGTCAGTCGCGAGACGAAGGGATGAAAGCGGTGATGGCCGACCAACGGCTGCAACCGGAAAAAAATCCAATGCCTTTTGACGGTCAGCGGCTAATCTATGGCGGTTTCGAAGTGATCGTCGACGCGTGATGGCGTAAAAATATGGCGCCGGTTCGAGTGAGACGCGAGCCGACGCCGCTGTCCGGCATTGAACATCCTCAGTCCATGAAGCGTTACGCTTCCCCGAAACCCCCGCCACCCGGCGTTTCCACCACGAACACGTCGCCCGCGGCCATCTCGACGCTCGCGATATGGCCCAATGCGACGATCTCGCCGTCCGCGCGCTCGACGCGATTGCTGCCCCGCCTTCCCGCGCGTCCACCTGCCGCGCCGAAAGGCGCGTGAATGCGGTTGTTCGAGAGAATCGACGCGGTCATCGGCGCGAGAAAGCGGATGCGCCGGATCGCGCCGTTACCGCCGCGCCAGCGTCCCGCGCCGCCCGACTCCGCGCGGATCAGGTGCGACTCGAGCCGCACGGGATAGCGCCATTCGAGCACTTCGGGATCGGTCAGGCGCGAGTTGGTCATGTGCGTCTGTACCGCGTCGACGCCGCAGAAGCCATCGCCTGCGCCGCTGCCGCCTGCGATCGTCTCGTAGTACTGGTAGCGCGCGTCGCCGAACGTGAAGTTGTTCATCGTGCCCTGACTGGACGCGACGATGCCCAGCGCACCATAGAGCGCATTCGTAATCGCGGACGATGTCTCCACGTTGCCCGAGACCACCGCTGCCGGATAAACCGGATTGAGCATCGAGCGGTCCGGGACGATCACCGAGAGGGGCTTCAGGCAACCCGCGTTGAGCGGGATGTCCTCGCCGACGAGCGTGCGGAACACGTACAGCACGGCTGCCATGCAGACCGCCTTCGGCGCGTTGAAGTTGTTCGGCAGTTGCACGGACGTTCCGCTGAAGTCCACGGTCGCACTGCGCGTCGCAGCATCGACGCGAATGGCGACGTCGATCACCGCGCCGTTATCGAGTTCGTAACGGTACGCGCCGTCCTTGAGGGCGCCGATCACGCGGCGCACCGCTTCTTCGGCATTGTCCTGCACGTGCTGCATGAAGGCGAGCACCACGTCGCGGCCGAATTGCGCGACCATGCGGCGCAGCTCGTCCACGCCCTTCTGGTTCGCTGCGATCTGCGCGCGCAGATCGGCCATGTTCTGTGCGACGTTGCGTGCCGGATAGCGGCCCGATGCGAGCAGCGCGCGTGTTTCGGCGTCGCGCAGCACGCCCGCTGAAACAAGCTGCCAGTTATCGACCAATACGCCTTCTTCTTCGATATGCGACGAAGCGGCTGGCATCGAACCGGGTGTGATTCCGCCGATATCCGCATGGTGGCCGCGCGAGCCGACGTAGAAGAGCGGCTCGGCCGAACCGTCTGCGAACACGGGCGTGATGACGGTCACGTCGGGCAAATGTGTGCCGCCGTGGTACGGGTCGTTGAGCATGAACACATCGCCGTCGCGCATCGCGCCGCGATTTCGCTCGATGACGGTCTTGATGCTCTCGCCCATCGATCCCAGATGCACGGGCATGTGCGGCGCGTTCGCAATCAGATTGCCCGCAGCATCGAAGATCGCGCACGAGAAGTCGAGGCGCTCCTTGATGTTCACCGAATACGCCGTGTTTTGCAGACGCAATCCCATCTGCTCGGCAATCGACATGAACAGATTGTTGAATATTTCGAGGCGCACGGGGTCGGCCTCCGTGCCGATCGAGCGGCGCGTGGGCAGCGGTTGCACGCGGGTCATCACCACGTTGCCTTGAACGGTCAGCACCGCCTGCCATCCCGGCTCGACCACGGTCGTGCCGTTCTTTTCGGCGATGATCGCCGGGCCGTCGAGCGTGTCGCCTGCGCACAGCGTTTCGCGCTGGTAGAGCGATGCGTCGTGCCAGCTACCGCTCGAATACATGCGCACAACCGACTGCGCATGGGGCGCGTCGCCTGCCGCACGCTGCGGCAGGCTGCCGGCATCGACTGGCGCGTCGGAACGGCCGATCGCTTCGACGCAAGCGAGTTCCGCGATGAGCGGCGTATCCGCCATCAGGAACGCGTAGCGTTGACGATAGGCCGCTTCGAAAGCGGCGCGCATTGCGTCGACGCTGCCCGCGGGCACTGCGAGCGATGAATCGGTGCCCTGATAGCGCAGATGGACACGTCGCTCAGTCGTGATACGCGCGGCGTCCACGCCCTGTTCGAGCAGTGCGCCGGTTGCATCGGCCGCGAGCGCATCGAGCGCGGCTTCCAGCGTCGCAAGCGATGAGTCGTCGAGCGAGGTTTCGAGCGCTCGCTCGCGCATCGCCGTCTGATCCGCGAGGCCCATGCCGTAAGCGGAGAGCACACCGGCAAGCGGATGCGCGAACACCCGCGTCATGCCGAGCGCGTCGGCCACACCGCACGCATGCTGGCCGCCCGCGCCGCCGAAAGTCGTCAGCACATACTGCGAGACGTCGTGGCCGCGTTGCACTGAAATTTTCTTGATCGCGTTAGCCATGCTGCCAATGGCGATCTCCAGGAAACCTTCAGCGAGCTCTTCTGGTGTGCGACGCTGACCCGTAGCCGCGAAGATTTCATCGGCGAGTGCCCGAAAGCGTTCAGCGACGACCTCGCGATCGAGCGACTCGTTCGCGTTCGGACCGAAGACGCGCGGGAAATAGTCGGGCTGAATCTTGCCGAGCATCACGTTGCAGTCGGTGACCGCGAGCGGGCCGCCGCGCCGGTACGCCGCCGGACCCGGATTGGCGCCCGCCGAGTCGGGGCCGACACGCAGCCGGGCGCCGTCGAAGCCGAGCACCGAGCCGCCACCTGCCGCCACGGTATGGATGCTCATCATCGGCGCGCGCATCCGCACGCCTGCCACCTGCGTTTCGAATACGCGCTCGAACTCGCCGTTGAAGTGCGAGACGTCCGTCGACGTGCCGCCCATGTCGAAGCCGATCACGCGCTCGAAGCCCGCTGCCTGTGCCGCGCGCACCATGCCGACGATACCGCCCGCCGGGCCGGAGAGAATCGCATCTTTGCCCTGAAATACATCGGCGCGTGTCAGTCCGCCGCTGCTTTGCATGAACTGCAGGTTCACGCCCGGCATTTCGCTGGCGACCTGATCCACATATCGGCGCAGGATGGGCGACAGATAGGCATCCACCACGGTCGTATCGCCGCGCGAGACCATCTTCATCAGCGGCGAGACTTCGTGGGAAACCGAGATCTGCGTGAAGCCGATTCGGCGCGCCAGATCCGCAAGCTCGCTTTCATGCGACGTGTGGCGATAACCGTGGATCAGCACGATTGCGAGTGCGCGGATGCCCTTGTGGTAGACCTCGCGCAGTGCGCGCTCCGCTGCCGCGTGATCGAGCGTCGCGACCACTTCGCCTTGCGCGCTCATGCGTTCGTCGATTTCCACCACGCTCTCATAGAGCGCTTCCGGCAACGCGATGTCGAGATCGAACAGGCGCGGGCGGTTCTGATACGCGATCCGCAACACATCGCGCAAGCCTCGCGTGGTGACGAGCGCTACCGGCTCGCCCTTGCGTTCGAGCAGCGCGTTGGTCGCGACCGTCGTGCCCATTTTGACCATCTCGACGTCGCGCGACGTAATCGGTTCTCCGGCTCGCAGGCCAAGCACATGGCGAATCCCGGCGACAGCCGCATCGCGATACTGCTCCGGGTGTTCGGAAAGCAGCTTGTGCGTGGTGAGCGTGCCATCCGGGCGGCGCGCGACGATATCGGTGAACGTGCCGCCGCGGTCGATCCAGAACTGCCAGCGGGACGGCGTGCAAACATCGGAGGCGTGATCGTGCTTCATGGTGTCGTGGTCGTGATGCGAAAGTGGTAGTGGTGTGCGCAAGATGAAAATCAGGCCGATTCGAGTTCGCGACCGCGCGTCTCGGGCAGCGTAAGCGCGGCGATGATCAGTACGCCATACGCGGCCACGGCGAAAATCCCGATGCTCGTGCCCAGGCCGAAGCGGCTCGACAGCACGCCGATCAGCACCGGAAACAGCGCCCCGATCGCGCGGCCGACGTTGTAGCAAAACCCCTGGCCCGAGCCGCGCACACGGGTCGGAAACAGTTCGGTGAGAAACGCGCCCATGCCGGAAAAAATGCCCGACGCGAAAAAGCCGAGCGGAAAGCCGAGCCACAGCATCGATGCATTCGTGAGCGGCAACGAGGTATACGCGAAGGCAATCGCCATCGAGCCCAGCGCGAACAAAATGAAGTTCGGCTTGCGGCCGATGCGGTCCGTGAGCCATGCGCTGCACAGATAGCCCGCGTACGAGCCCGCGATGATCGTCGCCAGATAGCCGCCCGTGCCCATCACCGTGAGATGACGTTCGGTCTTGAGGAAAGTCGGCAGCCACGTCGTGATCGCGTAGTAGCCGCCCTGTGCGCCCGTCGTAAGCAGTGCGGCGCGCAGTGTCGTCGAAAGCAGCCTGGGAGAGAAGATCTCAGTGAAGCGCGGCGTGTCTTGAGTGTCGTACTGCTGAACCCTGGCCTGTTCGAATACTTCAGGTTCCTTCACATAGCGGCGGATCGCGAGCACGAGCAGGGCAGGCACGACTCCGATCAGGAACAATGCGCGCCACGCGATTTCAGGCGCCACCACGGAGAACAGCACCGCGTAGAGCAGGGCCGCCATGCCCCAGCCGAGCGCCCAGCCCGACTGCACGAGACCGACCGCCTTGCCGCGGTCGCGCGTGCGGATCACCTCGCCGATCAGCACCGCGCCCGCCGTCCACTCGCCGCCGAAGCCGAAGCCCATCAACGCGCGAGCCGCGAGCAACTGGCCGTAGTTCTGCGCGAGGCCGCATAGGCCGGTGAACACGGCGAACCACAAGACGGTGAGCTGCAACGTGCGCACACGGCCGATGCGATCGGAAAGAATGCCGGCAATCCAGCCGCCGAGCGCAGAGGACAGCAGCGTCAACGTGCCGATGAAGCCGGCGTCCGCGAGCGAGATGCCCCAGGTAGCGACGAGCGTCGGGATGACGAAGGAAAGCATCTGCGTGTCCATGCCGTCGAGCATGTAGCCGACCTTGCAACTCCAGAACGCGCGACGCGCGTGCGGACCGGCTTCGGCATACCAGGAAAGCTGCGGGCTTCCCGTTCCTGACTTCATGTCGGCGGCATCGTCGACGCTCGCCGTGAGTGTCTTGCTGTCCATCTGCTGCTCCTATGGATAGACGCATGGGAAACGATCGAAGCCACGCACGAACGTAGGGATGCGTCATTCCCTCCGGGCCGCGCGGCCCGATGGCTTCAAGGTGCTGTGAATCGCTTGTTGCACGACGGCGCGGCGCGCCGCCGGGACGGTCAGAAAATAGCCAGCGACGCGTTAGTGATATCCGTCATCAGCATGTGGCCCGGCGCGTGCGCAACCGCGAGCGGCAGCTTCGCGGCCATCAGTGCCGTTTGCGGCGTCACGCCGCAAGCCCAGTAGACAGGCAGTTCGCCCGCGCGGATCGTCACCGGTTCGCCGAACTCGGGGCGCGCGAGATCGACGATGCCGAGTTCCGCTGGATCGCCAATATGCACGGGCGCGCCATGCACGCCCGGAAAGCGGCTCGTGATCTGCACGGCACGGATCGCGTCGGCGCCGCGCAGCGGCCGCATCGACACGACGAGGTCGCCGCCGAACACGCCCGCCCGCTGGTTGGGGATGCTGGTGCGGTACATCGGCACGTTGCGGCCTTCTTCGACGTGGCGCAGGCCGATGCCTTCCTTCGCGAGCATGTGCTCGAACGAGAACGAACAGCCAATTGCAAATACGACGAAATCGTCCTGCCAGAGCGCTTCGATCGATTCGACGCGCTCGCTCAGGTTGCCGTCGCGATAGACGTTGTACGCGGGCACGTCGGTGCGGATGTCGATGTCGCGCCCGAGCATCGGCACGCGGAACTCGCCAGGCTCGCCCACCCCGAGCAGCGGACATGGCTTCGGATTCGCATGGCAAAAGCGCAGGAAATCGTGCGCGTGCGCAGCGGGCAGGATCGCGAGATTGGCTTGCGCGTAGTCGCCGCAATGGCCGGCCGTCGGGCCACGGAAGTCGCGGTGACGGACGGCCTGGCGGAATTCGGATGGAGTCATGGTGTTGGCGTGCTCTGGCGGTTGCATCGGATTGTCTGCGGTGGGCGATGCGTTTTGCCTACCGTCAGGCGAAGCATAGAAAAGAAGAAAATTTGACGCCAGCTAGTTTTCTTTGCGCCAGGTGAATAGAATTTCTTAACGGAATCGCGGGTTTTCCCGAGTCACGTTGAGATTTTTGGAGCGGTTTGCTCCCGTTGCATTGCCCACCTTTGACTGATGAATACGCGCTTCCTCGAAACCTTCGTTACGCTTGCCAAGCTGCGCAGTTTCCGCACTACGGCGACCGCGCTTCACGCCACGCCGGCGGCGATCTCGCAGCGCCTGAAGGCACTGGAAGACGAATTGCATACCGTGCTCGTCGATCGCGAGAGCCGCGAATTTCGGCTCACGCCGAACGGCGAATATCTGCTCGGCTACGCGAAGGCCGTGGTCGAGGCGACGCGCCAGTTGCAGGCCGCCGCGTCACATGAAGGCGCGATGCGCGGCAAGTTGCGACTCGGCGTGATCGAGACGGTCGTGCATAGCTGGCTTGCCGACTATCTGCGGCGGCTCTCGAAGGACTATCCGCAGCTCGAAGTGGAGCTTGCGGTGGACGTGAGCGTGGTGCTGCAGCGGCGTCTGATGGCGGGCGAACTCGATCTGATCGTTCGCGTGGAAGGCAGCGACGAGGAATCGATCGTCTGCGATGCGCTCGCGAACTATCCGGTGCACTGGATCGCGCGCGCGGGGCTGCTACCGCCTTCGCGCAGCGGACTCGCGAAACGCGTGCTGCGTCATCCGATCCTCACATTCGGGCGCGGGACGGCGCCTCATCGCGCGCTGGAGGACATCGTCAGCAAGCTCGCACTCGCCAACGGCGTGCCGCTCGCGGATACGCGCATTACGGGTTCACCATCGATTTCGGTGATCGTGCAACTCGTGCGCGATGGCTTCGGCGTGGCGGCAATTCCGCGTCTGTTCGTCGATGATCTGATCGCGCGAGGCGAGGTGGTCGAACTGCCGCTGCAGCCCTCGCCGCCGTCCATCGTGGTGTCGATGTCCCGACGCGCGGATGCGCCGCTTTTCGTGCACGGCGCAGCGAACGCGGCACGTGCGGCGTGTCATGAATACTGCGAGCAGGGAGACCGACGCTTGATCGAGCGGCTATAGAGCCCGGCTCTTGCACGTGCTGTTCGAGTTCAGACGTTTCCACAGGGGCAAGGACGACGCGTTTTAGCGAAAAACAGCGAATTCAGTCCTTTCGCATGCGTGCAACCAATGCGAGCAAGCGGGCATTCATTTCCGCAGCCTGCAAATGCGCGTGCCAACCGTGACCAGGAAGCAGCCATTCGAAGCGATACGCGGCCAACTTGCTGAGCGATTCGGTGAGCGCTGTCCACGAGTACCAGCACGCGTCCCTGAACGCGACGAGGTCCTGCTGGCGTGGGCTCCAGGCAAGCGAATCCCCCGAGAACAGCACGCGATCATCGAGCTGGTACACGACGCTACCCCGAGTGTGCCCGGGTACAGGGATCGCGCGCGCGCCGGCCGCAATGTTCAGTGCTGAACCGTCGTCGAGCAGATCCGTCGCATATGGGGCGGCCGACACGTCCTCGCGGTGAATCCAGACGCGCGCGCCGAATTGACGCGCGTATTTGTCCGCGTCTGCGACGTCGTCACGATGCGACAGCAGAATGTGCGCAATACCGCCAGCGCCGTCAAACCATTTCACGAGTTCCGCCGCATAGCGCGGGGAGTCGATGAGTAGATTGCCTGCCGGACGCGCGGCAAAATAAGAATGTGCGCCAAACGACGACCGTGCGTTGAATCCACAGCGCCACACGCCCGATGTGATCTGCTGCGGAAAGATCGCTGCGTTCGGACGAGGCTGTTTCGTTTCGCTGCGTACCGACGCCGTAGGGCATACGAGCACCGCACGCCAGGCATCAAGCTGCTCTTCCGGTGTGGCCGGCTGCCGAACGAAGACACTCTTGTCGTTGCGCTCGACAATCAGCCCAGGCGCGACGTGACGAGATGCACCGCAATTGATGCATGCAGTGTCGATGTACCACTCTCCTGAAGCAGAGTCGGCATTACGTATGGGCTTCATCTGATGCTCCCGGGCTGACGTGCGCATCCGCCGGCTCGACGCTCGTTGGCGTCTCGCGGTCGTTGGAGGGATTGTTACACGATCATTGATGTACAGGCGGAAACGGCTCGTTCGCCACGCCCTTGTCCCGCGACGAAGCCTTGTCTGCGTTTGGCGCATGAATTACCACGGCTGGCTACGCTTGCCGCAACAGACACCCCTACGCGGCACTTCGTCTGCTCCTGGCGCGGCCGCTTCTGCTCGTCGAAGTAACCAACTCCTCTGCTGTGAGGAAAAATTGACTGTTGTCCGCGAGGCGCGCAACGATGAAGTCGATGAAGGTTCTCACGCGGAGCGGTTGTTCCGTCCGGCGACGGTAGTAGACGTAAATCGACTCGCGCTGGGTCAAATGCTGAGTGAGCAAAGGCACGAGCCGTCCAGCCCGGATGTGTGAGACGGCCGAGAAGCTTCCAAGCTGCCCAATTGCCACGCCGGCCAGTACCGCTTCGGTTTCCGCGTCGATATCGTTCGAACAGACCGAAGCAGCCATCTCCCGATACACAATCTCCCCGCCCACCATAAATTCCCACGGCGCCTGCTTGCCGGTGTTCGCACGCCGGTATCCAGAACAACGATGCGCATCGAGCTCGTCCACGGTTTTCGGCGTGCCGTACCGTTCGAGATAGGCTGGCGACGCGCATACGATCAACTGAATCGGTAGCAGTCGCCTGGCAATCGCCCCCTCGGAAGGCGGGGACCCGCCGCGCAAGCCGACGTCGGCGCGATCGCTGACGAGGTCCGTGAAATGATCGTCGAAGCGAATATCGATCTGCACGTCAGGGTATAGCGCCGCAAACTCAAGGATCGATGGCCAGAGTGCAGTTCGCCCGAGCGCCGTCGGAGCGCTTATCCGTAGGGGCCCCGCAACTTCTTCCCCTGAACGGCGAGCATCGTCAATCGCGGACGACAACATAGCGAGCGCTGGCTCGACACCTTGCAATAGTCTTTGCCCCTCTTCGGTCAGACTCAACTTTCGCGTTGTCCGATGAAACAGCCGGACGCCAAGCGACTTTTCGAGCTGCATGACCGCGTGGCTCGCGGCCTGCGGCGAGATGCCCAGGTCTGCGGCTGCCCGACGGAAGCTGCCGAGCGTTGCTGCCCGGACGAACACCGAAATCGCCCGGACCTCGTTCATGGCTGACTCCATTCGCAAATATTGGTTGATTATGAGTCTAGCATTCGATGCATGGCGGCTGTTAATCGCGCGCCCTATGCTTCTCTTCACATTCACCACGAAACGGGAGCAAATCATGAGCAACGCTACGCAGCACCGGTTCAAGCGCGTCTGGTTCGTTACGGGCGCCTCACGCGGGTTGGGCGCACTGATCGCACAAGCGGCCCTGGCGGACGGAAATGCAGTGGTTGCGGCGGGACGCAACGTTCGGGCGATCATTGAGCGTCTCGGCGAATCACCTGCGCTGTTGCCGGTCGCGCTCGACGTAACTGACGAGGAGCAGGCCAAAAGAGCCGCGCAGGCAGCTTTGGCAAAGTTTGGCAGGATCGACGTGTTGGTCAACAACGCCGGCTTCGGACTGCTCGCAGCCGTAGAGGAATCGGCCGACGCAGACGTGCGTCGCAGGTACGACACCAACGTTTTTGGACTGCTCAATGTCACGCGTGCGGTGCTGCCAGTGATGCGGGGACAGCGCTCGGGCCATGTGAACAACGTGTCCTCGATCGGCGGCTATCGCTCGGCGGCGGGATTCGGGGTGCATTGCTCGACGAAATTCGCCGTCGAAGGCATTACGGAAGCGCTCCACGCGGAGTTGAAGCCACTCGGCCTTTGAAAAATTGCGCTGAGCACCGCCGATGGTCGATACGATGAGCGAGATCAGGACGAGTTCCACCAGAATCGCGGATATCACCGGGATCATCGAAGGGATCGCCTTCCAGACCAAAATTCGCGCGCGCCGCGCAAAGCCTTGTCCCGCCAGTCTCTGAGCAAACGCGCACTTTCTGACCCACCAGTTAACCCCCGCAACGCGATCATCACGCGCCGGACTGGACGGGACCGCGCAGGAATGAATTCGGCCTGATCGCCGCTCATCGACCCTGTTAGTTTTTGCGTTGATAGCGCCCCCATAGCCTCATGATCACCGCGTAGGCGAGCACTGCCACGATCAGTTCGATAGACAGCCACACCACGAAATACAAATCGCCGGGATCTTCAATACCGAGCCAATCCGAAGCACGCCACCACGCACGCGCTTCGCTTGCTGTCCACTTATTGGATAGCGGGATATAACGAACGGAAATAAGAAACAACCCGATAAACAGCGCGACCTTGAACAGCCTGCGGACAAGTGCGCTCGTCACTCGCTATTTCTCAACGTTGCCTTTTGCCGCGACAGTGCCGCCATAGCCTCATGATCACCACATAGGCAAGCGTCGCCACAAGCAGATCAGCCAGCAGCATGACCGGGATGTATAAATCATCCGGGTCGCGAATGCCAAGCCGATTTGCAGCGTGTAACCACGCAAGCGCCTGCCTTTCCGGCATCGGTATAGGGTATGTGTGGACGTAGGGCACGGAAAGGCAAAACAGGCCGACAAATAGCGCCACCTTGAACAGCCTACGGACAAGTGTTGCCATACGTGATGACCTCAATTGTTCCGTAGGCGCGAAGCCCCGAATTGCCGGCAGGAATGGTCATGGTGTGCAGCAGCGCGTTACGGATTCTCAGAAAATCCGTGCGGCTCGGAAGCGTAATACAGCCGAGTGAAATACCTTCGCCACCTGCCGGATGCAACCGGAATTGTCCGCGCTTGACACCATTAATCCATGTCACGTCGTCAATGAGTCCATCATCCCGATACAGTGCGAACCATTCGCGATGATGTACCGCACTCCCAATCGCTGAATTAACTGTGTCCTTTATCGAAGCCCAAGCTTGAGACCCGATACCGCCAGTGGGCCGGTCTACGATCCAGTATTTTCCGGCAGGGATCGGACCGTTACTTGGCACAGCCGTGCAGCCACCGCGATTGCGGTATTGATCGTTTCCAGAATACGCGTCGAACGTGCCGACACCGAAAATTGTGAGCGGTGAAAACTGCTCGTTGTTCACCAAAAACTTACCCTGATAGGCCATTGTCACGCCCCCTTATCCGCGCTCATTCCACGAATCGGTGTATTTGATATTGCCGTCAAGGTAATGCCACGTGATGCGGTCGTACATCATGGAGACCGCTTCAACGTGATTGAGTGCGGATGCCTGCGCCAGCCTGGTATTAGCCATGCCGGGGTTGATGCCACACACCTTCACACCTTCGATCGTCATCACGAAATAGACTTCCTCTTTGCCTGCATCGTTGATGCGATACCACTTGATCTCGGCGGACTGCAGCGTTTGCCCCTTCGCCACGGCCTTGTAAAGATAAGGCGTCGCCGCATCGAACTCCTTTTCGAACGCAATCGGCGAGTGCGCACGCGCGCCGGTGATGTTGCCGTTAACCGCATCAACCGGCAGATTCACGCCGTGGCTGAAGCCGATAATTTCAATACTTCCCTCGCGATTCTGAACGGTTGACGAGCCTTTGATGTCTGCGCCGCCATCATCTTTCAGCCACATATGGGCAGGAATTGGCATCTTGAATTTTTCCTTGAATGGTTAAATGAGCGCTGCATGGTTACGACCTCATTTTTAATTAGGTATGCGCTACGAACGGACAATTTTTTACCCGGCTACGCAAGCATTTGCAACGGGGATGCTATGCACTATCAATACTTTGACGTGATTTAACAAACATCGGAAGTGTGACTGCGATCTGATCGAGCGCAGCGCGCAGGCAAAAAACCCGCGCGATGCGGGTCGGGTGGATGTCCTGCGATCAGGTCTCGGATCGCTGGCGCTTCGCCTTCCTTGGCGGCTTTATCTGCGCCTTGCCTGAGTCCGGGTTGTGCTGCAATGTGCCTGCCGCACAATCTGCGATCCATTGATTGACCTCGCTTTCACGCCAGCGCACCGCCGCCACGCCGACCTTGATGGGTTTGGGGAACTTGCCTTGCGCGATCTTCAGATAGATCGTCGATCCGGTCAGGCCAATACGCTGCTCGACCTCGGCGCGGCATAGCAGGCGCTCATTCATGCGCTGCGTGACCTCTTATCGCCGCGAGCCACCGGAAGGGTTGCCAGACCACGGCGATGCCCGCGCCACGAAAGAGTATGGCCTGGCCGAGCTCGACGAAATGCGTGGTGGGCGCGGCGAGCATGACGTTCTGGGCGAACTGCGGCATGCTACGCTCGAGCGTGGCCATGAAAATGCCCATCGAAGTGGTGGCGAACAGGTGCAGCGCCGCGCCAGCGAGAAAGAGCGCGACCGATCCTTCAATCGGTACGTGCAGCGCGCCGCGCACGATGAAGGTGAGCGAGAGCGCCGCTGCGGCGACGGCGGCTCGTCCGACACGCGTGTGGCCGCGACGCAGCCGACCTATCGGAAGCATGCGAGTGAAAACCAATGCGCTCAATGAGTTGAGTGAGTCATGAGCCTGTTGTCCACAGGCTTGTGCCCAGTTTCTGTGGGTATCTTGAGTGGTTATCGAAACGCCTGCAGAGAAGGTCGAACGGGGCGTGAGGACATCGTTTCCGTCTCCTCGAAGTCACGCCGGCGGGGCCGTTCACGGAACTCGGGGCGGGCAGCCGCTAGCTCGGGCGGCTGCCGTTACGACAGAAGCGATCTGGATAACAGCTCGGAAAAAACACGCAGCTTTAACCGCTGAAAATGCCCAAAACGGAAGTTATCTGGTTAAATTCCCGGAAGCCAGTCGAGTTCGTCCACATATACCGTCGATGCTCGCGCGCGGCAATCTATCCGCTGTCCAATATAGGGATCGTCAAGACACATGGAGAATCTTCTCGTCGAAATCAGTTCGGACAGATGGGCCTTCCTGCTGGATATGCTCACCGCGTTCTCGATTCGTCTGGGCGCCGCTGCGGGCATACTGGTGATCGGATGGTGGGTCGCGCGCCGCGCTTCGATGTCGCTGAGCCGGCTCCTTGCGCGTCAATCACGCATGGACGCCACGCTGCGACCGATCCTCTGCGACATCGGCCTGTGGGGCATTCGCATTGTCGCGATCGTCGGTGCGCTGTCGCAGTTAGGCATCCAGACGGCCAGCATCATTGCCGTGCTTGGCGCAGCCGGTCTTGCGGTCGGACTCGCGCTGCAAGGCACGATGCAGAACATCGCGGCCGGCATCATGCTGCTAGTGTTGCGGCCGTTCAAGGTCGGCGACTATATCGAGGGCGGAGCCGGCAGTGTCGCGGGCACGGTCGACGAAGTCAATCTGTTCACGACGCGTCTCACCAAACCCGACGGCATCTGCGAATACGTGCCGAACAGCGCGTTGTGGAGCAATTCGATCCGCAACTTCAGCCGTAATCCGATGCGCCGGCTCGATCTCGAAGTGGAGATCTCGATCGGTGACGATGTGGATCGCGCGCTTGAGGCGCTGCGCACGCTCGCCGCCGCCGACCCGCGTGCGCTCCGCGATCCCGCGCCGCAGGTGATGGTCATCCGCTTCGACGACAGCACGGCGGTGCTGAATATCCGCGTCTGGTCGAACACGGACATGTTCTGGACCATGCGCTGGGAACTCGCGCGCCGGGTGCGTCAAACACTGACCGACGCGCAATGTTCGCTGCCGTTGCGCACCCGTGAATTGCACATCGTGCCGAGCGCGACGGCCGCGTCGGTCACCGGCGCAGCCGCCGGTCAGGCAGGGTCATCCGCGATCAGAAAACCGGAGCAGGGGGCGTAACCCCCGGTTCTTCGATCCCGCGGCATAGCGATCGCAGTTGTTCTGCGTTCCTTGCCGCGACAAAACCCTGCATGCAATGTCGTTCATCGTCTGTCCGATTCGCTCGCGACGAGCGGCGGTAGCGGGCAGTCGAGCGTGTCGCAAACGGCGCGGAGCAGCTCCGCTTCACGGACGGTGACCTGCTGGTTCGCCACGATGCAGCCCGCGCAGGCGGCGACAATCCGCTGCTTGATGGCCGGGATGGATTGATCGAGCGTTTGCAGGGCCGCGTCGAACCCGGCGAGGGTGCATTTCTCGCGGGGCGGCAAGCGGTGGGTGTGGTCGCCGCCAATGTAGCCGCGCATGCCGGTATCGAAAGCCCGGGCGGCCTGGTCGGGTTCCGGCTGGCCTTCCCAGGCCAACAGCGCTAACACCGTCGCCACCGGCTGCGCCAGTTTTTGCGGCGAACTGTGCATTGGACGCGTCTGACGCTGCGGCAGGAACTGGGCGTCGAGATGGCGATGCAGCACACAGCGGAGCGTGTACTCGAACAGGCTCAGCCGCTGGTCGGCGATCACCAGCATCTCGACCTGGGCGCGGAAAGCCCGGTGCTGGCGCGGCGACATCTGCCGCAGGGCTGGCAAGGTCAGGTCCAGCAGCGGCAACCGATGCGTGTCCGGCAGTACCTGGACAGGGACAACCAGCCGCAAGGCTTCCGCGAAGTCCTGGGGCTCAGCGTCGGCCTTCAGCTGGGTCAGCTGGAGTTCCCGCAGGTCCGCCCGCGGGTCCATGAGAAGAGCATAGACCAGGGCGCGAGCACTGAACGGCTCCTGTGCGGCGACCCGGAGCACCCCGGGCATGCTGTCGTGCAGCTCGTGGGCGTAGTCAATCACTTGTGGATCAATGTGGCCGACGCGGGACGCCGCATCGGCGGCGAAGCCCAAGACCGACATAGGTACCTGCGGGAGCCCCGGTAACGTGGGAACCCCGGCGAACGGCGGGACGCGGCTGGGGCGGGTGCCCTTGAGTTGTTCCCGATCGACATCGACCGGTCGCACCTCCGGGAACTGGCCGTCGAACGGGGGATTGAGCCGGCGGATGCGCTCGACGAGGGGCGGGTGGGTGGCCAGCAGTCCGGCGAACCCCTCGCCGGCGAAGGCGTTGGCGAAAAACATGTGAGCAGCCTCGGCGGCCCGGGGGGTGTCGATGCGCGACCCCTCGGCCAGCCCGCCGATCTTCTTGAGCGCCCCGCCAATCCCGTCGGGGTTGCGCGTGAATTGGACGGCGCTCGCGTCGGCCAGGTACTCGCGCTGCCGGGACACCGCTGCCATGATCAGCCGACCGAAGAACGCTCCCACCAGTCCCAGCACAAACACGCCCAGTCCCAGTAGCACCATGCCGCCGCGGGAATCCTGTCTTCCCGACGAGCGTCCGCGGGACGCGAACATGAGGCTGCGGCCGATGATGGACAACGCCATGATCCCAAAGATCAGGCCGATCAGCCGGATGTTGAGCCGCATGTCGCCGTTGAGGATATGGCTGAACTCGTGCGCCACCACGCCCTGCAGCTCGTCACGGGTCAAGTAGTCGAGGCAGCCCTGGGAGACGGCGACCACAGCATCGCCCGGGGCGTAGCCGGCCGCGAAGGCATTGATGCCGGTCTCCGGCAGAACATATACGGGGGGCACCGGCACTCCCGCAGCGAGGGCCATCTCCTCGACGACGTTGAGCAGCCGCTTCTGCCGCGCGTCGGTGGTCGTGCCGGGCACCTCCTTACCGCCCAACATCAAGGCGACCGCCTGCCCGCCAGAAGCGAGCTGGGCCACCTTGAGCGCGCTGGCACCGCCGACCAGGATGCCCACCGCCGGCGCCGCGAGCAGGAGCATGTCAGGTTGCCACCAAGACACTGGCTCGTGAGCGCCATACATGCTGAGCGCCACCAACAGACCGTACACGAGGGCGATCAGAATCAGGATCGCGAGGACGAAATAGACCACCAGCTGGAAGGTCTTGCGCCGTGCCGAATCCTGCTGCTGAAAGAAATTGGTGGCCATGGTCGGCGCGGTTTTGAGAGCGTGAAGCGCACGGAATGTGGCGGTTCCGGGTTACCGGAACGACACCTTGGGCGCTGCGCGCTCGGCCTCTGTGGTTTCGAGCAGTGACGCTTCCTTGAAACCGAACATGCCGGCCACCATGACGGCTGGGAAGACCTCGCGCCGGTTGTTGTAGTCGGTGGCGGCGTCGTTGAAGGCTTGCCTGGCGAAGCCGATCTTGTTCTCGGTCGAGCTCAGTTCCTCCTGCAGGGCGAGCATGTTCTGGTTGGCCTTGAGGTCCGGGTACGCTTCAGATAGCGCAAAGAGCCGGCCCAGAACGCCGCCGAGCTGGGCCTCGGCCTCGTTAAACCCCCTGATGGCCGCCGGGTCGCTGGGGTTGGCGGCGACTTTCTGCTCGGCTGCCATCGCGCTGTTGCGGGCCTTGATGACGGCGTCGAGCGTCTCCCTCTCGTGAGCCATGTAGCCCTTGACCGCTTCGACCAGGTTCGGAATCAGCTCGTAGCGGCGTTTGAGCTGCACGTCGATTTGGGCGAAGGCGTTCGCGAAGCGGTTCCGGGCGACCACTAGCCCGTTGTAGATGCCCATGAGGCGGAGCGCGAGCAGTAGCCCGACGCCCAGCAGCACGAGCAGGGTGACGACGACGGGACTCATTGGCTGTGACCTCCGACGAGAGGACTGCTGGTTTGGACCATCGCGCGACTATGGAAACAGGATAAGTGAAATGACATTTAATTCAATCAATTCGTCAAACTGTTATAAGACAAAGGGTGCGAATTAAGCGTGCTCCATCAATTCCTTTCATTCCAGATCTTGACTTCTATCCCGCGACAAAGATCGGGGCTGACCTGGTTACGGCCTGACTGGCTTCCGGCACGAAGGCGGCGCGTGCCAGTCTCCAGCACGATCGCGGTGGCAAGCGTTTGTCCAATGCCGGGTACTGGAGTAAAGAGGGCGCAGTCCGCGTGTGTGCGACGTTTTCCCGAAGACGCTTTTCCACGATGGCGATCCGTGCGGAGAGCGTCGTGATGACCGCGACGTTCGCGCGGACCGCGAGCGCAACGTCGTCGGCGAGATGCAACTGGTCGACAGGCGCTTCCACCCCCGCGGCGCCGAGGCTCTTGCCGAACAGAACGAGCGGGAGTCGACGCTCGCAATGGAAAGGCAGCGCGGGATCGTGCACGTCATTGTCGATGCGCCGGAGCTCGCGATCGTGCGGCTGCATGGCCGCAACGCGCAGACTTGGAGCGGCGCAGACTCGGCCGCCGACCGGTTCAACCAGGCGTACTCCGAGGACGATCTGCGCGCGCTCGCGCCGGAAATCGAGGCAGTAGCGAAGAACGTCGGGCGCACGCATGTCTTGTCAATAACTGCTATCGGGATGTCGCTCGGCGCAACGTGGGAATGATGATGCGGCTGCTCAACGCCGAACGGTAGGGGCTCGGAAGGCGCAGTTCGGCCGGGAGTTGCCGTTCGCGCAACACACAAAGTCGTCATTCCAACGGCTGGTTCACCTGGCGGATTGCTGTCGGTGGCGGGAGCCTCCCGAGGGGTAGCTGGCCAGCAATGCAGAGCAGCGCTCGCGCAGGAAGGCATTCAACGCGCTGATCGTCGGTGTCAGTTGCGCACGGTGAGCACAAATCAAGTGCAGCGGCGAAGGCTCGCAATACGCCGGCGGAAACAACTCCACCAGTCGACCTGCCTTCAGATCGTCGATGAGGTCCAGTCGCGACTTGTAGACAAGGCCTTCCCCGGCTATCGCCCAGCGACGAACTGCATCGGCATCGTCGCTGATGCGATTACCCGTGACTGCCACTGTGCGTTCGCCGCCAGGCGGGGTAAAGCGCCAGATCCGAGACCCTGACCTGGTGGATACCCTGAATCGGCGACATTTTCAGAAATTGCGCTTGCGCCAAAATTCGACTTCCCGCATCTTGTCTAGACAAGATGAAACCGCGATTGGCGCGCTACCGGGGCGGTCGGTACTTGAGGCTGGCGTCGCGCGGCGCCGCGCAAATCGTTCACGGTGCAACCAGGACAGTCATGACTGAGGCGGCGCGGGCGGGTGGAGAGGCGAAGCGGTTGAAGCTGCAGCGCAAGCTTGCGCCAGCATACGAACAGATAAAGCGCTATGTAATCGAGCGCATAGCCGATGGCACCTGGAAGCCTGGAGACGCAATCCCTTCGGAAACCGAGTTGGTCAAGGAGTCCGGAGTCGCACGCATGACCGTTTCGCGCGTGTTGCGCGAGTTGAGCGCACAACGTGTGCTCACGCGGCGGTATCTTTGAGGCCGAGCTTCGCCAGGTTGAATTGGCCTTTGCGAATGCGATGCGTCAACTCAATGCCTGCAAGAGTGATCGCGGCGTTCCTGAAACGGTTGAAGCCGAGCATGACATTCGTCCGCGACTTGATGTGGCGGTGGTCCTGCTCGACGTCGGCCTTCATCTCCCGCACAGCACGGTGTGAGGCGGCATAGCCATCGAGCGTGATGGTCTTTGGCGGCTTGCCCTGATGTTTGGTTGCCAACACTTTAATCTATTCACCTTCACTATTTGCGCCAGAACCAGTCGCTGTACATTGTGTCCGCCGTTGCCGTTTCGTCCGCATCAAAATTCGCCGCCGCCTGGCAATACAGATTTTTCTCTGCTTATACTCACTGTCACCTGAACGGCTCACGCCCAGGTCCCACGCTGCACGCCGACAAAAAACCACGACGTCAGTCGACAACACGGCACGCGACTCACGTTTCGCAACCGCAGTTCTTACATATCAGGTGGGACCTCTTATGCTAAATCGTGCTTTTGGTGCAGCGATTTCATCGTTGCTCGTGGCAGGCGCGGCAGCTGCACCGGCCATCGCGCATGCCGACGACAGCTTCGCGCAGGACGACGGCGCGTCGCATGGCCGGCCGGTCAAGGTGATGATCATTTCGATGTTCGGTCCGGAAGGCCAGGTGTGGCTCGATCATCTCGGCCCGTGGCAGGACATCACCGTCGCGGGCCTGTCTCCTGACTACCCTGCCGTACACTGCAATCGCAAGGAGGTCTGCGTGATGACGACGGGCATGGGGCACGCGAATGCCGCCGCGTCGATCATGGCGCTGACGTTCTCGCCGCGTTTCGACTTGCGTCATACGTACTTCATGGTGGCGGGCATCGCTGGTATTGATCCGCTTCAGGGCACCGTCGGTTCCGCTGCGTGGGCGAACTGGCTCGTCGACTTCGGGATTCAATGGGAAATCGACGGACGCGAAATTCCGCCGGGCTGGAATACCGGCTATCTCGGCATCAACACGACGGGCCCGACGCAGAAGCCGCCGCTCGACTATCGCACCGAAGTGTTCCAGCTCAATCCGGCGCTTTCGAACGCGGCATTCGCGCTGTCGCACAACGTGACGCTGACCGACGACGCACAGGCGCAGGCTGCCCGCGCCAAATACAACTATGCGCCCGCGAACCGTCCGCCGACCGTGATCCAGTGCGACACGCTGGCGGGCGATACCTGGTGGTCGGGCACCGATCTCGGCGAGCGCGCGCGGCAATGGACGAAGATCCTGACCGACGGCAAGGGCACCTATTGCACGACGCAGCAGGAAGACAACGCCACCTTCGAGGCGCTGACGCGCGCGGCGACCGTGCATCGCGTTGACCTGAACCGTGTCGCGGTGCTGCGCGCTGGTTCGGACTTCGACCGGCCGTACGCGGGCCAGTCGAGTGCGGACAATCTGCTCAACTACTCGTCGCAGGGCGGCTTCACGATCGCGATCGACAATCTGTTCCTCACGGGCAATCCGCTCGTGCAGGACATCGTCACGCATTGGGGCGAGTGGCGCGACGGCGTACCGCAGCGGTAGCGCGTTTGCGGCGTGGTGGAGGGTACCGCGTGCCGGTCTGCACAGCGCTCGTGCCCACCGTTGTCGTCTGCTGCCGCGGCGCGAGCAGTGGCCACGCCTACGCCAACGCAGACCGGTGGTGTGCTCGGAGCACTGGCATGCGACCTGACGGGATCTGACCGCGCCATCTCAGCATTTGTGCCCCTACCTCAGCGTGGAGGTACGTTCGGGTGGTCTGATCCGGCGAACGGCCGCAACTGCGCAAGGCCCGAACTGAGCCCTGCGGGCGCGGTGGCTGCGGCGGCCGCTGTGCGGGAGGTGGCGGCTCCGCGCGCGGCATGATGCGAACATAAGGCCGCGATGCGCCATGCTCATCGGCGTCCCCAGAACCTGCGCTGCACCTGCATCACTTCTTCCTCGACCTCGGCCACGGGCCCAACCAGTTCAATGCGCTTCTGGCAATGGTCGAAGACATACCGCGACGACACACTCATCGTGGGATTCTCTGCATGATTGCCCGTGGCTTGCAGCAGGCGCTCTTCCGTCATTGCAAAAACCACCCGCCCAATGTTGGCCCAATATGCCGTGCCTGCGCACATGCAACATGGCTCAACCGTCGTATAGAGCGTGCAACCCCACAAGAATTGCGGCGTAAAGTTGAGCGCGGCGATACGCGCGAGCACCGCTTCCGCATGATTGACGGAATCGACATTGCCCTGTTCTATTAGAACCGACTCCTGATCGGGCCCGACGAGTATGGCGCCAAACGGGTGACGGCCCAACAGCATCGCACGTTCTGCGATGACGCTTGCATGACGCAGATGGCGGACGATCTGCTCGCGTGTCGGCGCGAGCCCCTGCTCAGGGAACGCCGACGCGTTCTGTTTCGGGGAAATGGCAAGGCTCAAAGTGTGTCTCCTCCAGGTTGGCTGGGTTACTTCGGCAACGTGCCCTCGACCCCCTGCACGAACCAGTTGAGCCGCAGCAACTCGGCGTCGGGCAGCGACGTGCCGGCTGCCACCTTGATCGCGCCATTCTGATCCCTGATCGGTCCGGAGAACGGATCGAATCTGCCCGCGATAATGTCGTCGCGCTTTTGCGCCAGCGCCTTTTGCGCGGCAGGCGATACGGCTGCAGTGTTGATGTCAGCGAGGTCGATTGCTTTTTCCTTGAGACCCCACCACGTCGGCGCGTTGGTCCACGTGCCGGATTGCACCTGTTCGATCAGGTGAGAGTAGTAGACGCCCCAGTAGCTCACGCATGCGCCCAGTTGGGCATTCGGGCCGAACTTCTTCATGTCCGAGTCCCAACCGAACGCGTGCACATTCTTCTGCTCGGCAGTCTGCATTGTCGCCGTCGAATCGGTGTTCTGGATCAGCACGTCGGCTCCCTGGCCGATCAGCGTTTCGGCCGCCTGTTTCTCCTTGCCTGGATCGAACCAGCTATTGATCCATATGACCTTTACCTTCGCATTCGGATTGATCGAACGCGCACCCATTGTGAAGGCGTTAATGTTGCGCACCACTTCCGGGACCGGCACCGAGGCGACGAAGCCGAGCGTATTCGTCTTCGTCGTATAGCCGGCGACGAGCCCAGCCAGATAGGCGCTCTGGTACGTGCGCACGTCATAGGTCGCAAAGTTCGTGGCCTTCTTGTATCCGGTCGCATGCTCGAAGACGACGTCGGGATAATCCTTTGCAGTCTTCAGTTCGAAGTCCTGGAATCCGAAGCTCGAGCCCACGATAATCTTGTTGCCCTTGTTCGCGAGGTCGCGAAACACGCGCTCCGAGTCAGCGGATTCGGGTACGTTCTCGACGCGCGTGACCTTGATCTTGTCACCGAACCTCGCTTCGATCGCCTTCACACCCTGTTCGTGTGCGTAGGTCCAGCCAGCGTCACCGGGGTTGCCGAGGTAGACGAACGCGACGCCCATCGGCACCGCGGCGGTGGCAGTGGGGCTCAACGCGACATAGATGCCAAGCGCGGCTAAAAGCGTAACCGCAGGGCGCAGTGAGCGCACCACCGCGCGAGCGAAGTTTGTTCTCATGGAGTCTCCGAAGATGGGGAACTGGAAGGAGACGACGCCAGTCGTCCAGACGACTGGCTGCGTCGCGTCAGCGATGATGGTGAGTCAATATCAAGGCCGAAATATTGATTCGTTATGTGTTGTATAACGGAATGGATATGAAGCCATTGGGAAATTGGCCTGCGGATCGCGGAGTTCGAATAGGAGACCGCGCCAAAGCAGGGGCACTACGCGGCGGTATGGCGAGGGTTCTGGTGCAAATAGACGGTCTTGAAGAGATGGTTCCTATAGAAAAGATTTCTTATCGGCCTTCATCTCCCGCACAGCACGGTGTGAGGCGGCATAGCCATCGAGCGTGATGGTCTTTGGCGGCTTGCCCTTGCCTCGCTGAAAAAGGCTTTGGCCGCCTTCACGTCACGTTTCGCCCTGAGCAGGAAGTCAACCGTCTGACCCGCCCGATCCACCGCCCGATAAAGATAGACCCATTTGCCGCGGATTTTCAGGTAAGTCTCGTCGGCACGCCATGACGCGCCCGCTGGCGCGCCGAAACGGTTCCAGCGCTTGACGAACTCCGGCGTGTAACGCTTCACCCAACGCAGGATCGTCGTGTGGGCCAGCGACAGGCCACGCTCGGCCATCATCTCGACAAGATCACGCAGGCTGAGCTTGTAGCGCAGATACCAGCGCACGCACAGAATGATCGTCGCGGTTGAAGTGGCGGCCTGAGAACAGTTCGTCCATACTCTTGAGCTTGCTCATTGTCGGATGATGAGATCGGGTCGGGGGGCAACGCTTTAACCGATTCACCTTCACTATTTGCACCAGAACCGTTGCCTGTATCGCCAGCAAGAGCCAGCACTTCCGTCCACGATTGTGCCGACTTTGACACGGGCCCCTGAGCATAGATCAATGCCGAGGCGAGAGTGGCACGTACGCGCATTTCGGTGTCTGAGTCCACCGAGGCAAGGGGCAGTTCTTCAAGCGCATCGATGGCCTGCTCGGCACGCGTGCAGCATTCGTGAATCAGGCCCGCGTCGAGCAGCGCCTCTGTGAGACCTGCCGCGAGCTCGACTCCAATCCGCGTATCGCCATGCTGCGAGAACGCCCAATCGAAAGCGCTGCGTGCATCATCCAGCGACTGCCGGAAATCGATCTCCAGGTCCAATTGTTCAGCGACACTGTCAGCCAGACACGGTCGCAAGCAATGGGAGACATAGCGTGCATGGCGCGCCGCGATCAGCCTCTGCTCGCCTTCCGCATGCAGCTTCTCCAGCGCATAGGCACGTGCCGAATCGGAAAGGCGATACCTGCTTACCGGCCCCTTCAGCTCAATGTTGACGAGCGATTTCGCCACCAGATCGCCGATGCCGCCGACCGCGTCCGCCACAGCGTATTTCTCGTCGCACACCACCGCGCACATCGCATCGAACGTAAAGCCGCCGCTGAATACCGCGAGGCGCCTGAACAGTAACTGATGGCATGGATTCAGTATGGAGAAACTCCAGTCGAACGTCGCACGGAAGGTTTGATGGCGTGGCAGAGCGGTCCGGTAGCCGCCCGTCAGCAAACTGAAACGGTCGTGCAGATAGCGATGAACACCCTCAACGCCGAGGCCGGCGACGCGCGCCGCTGCCAGCTCGATCGCCAAAGGAATGCCGTCCAGCCGGCGGCAGATCTCGCCGATGAGATGAATTTTCTCGCAGCCGGCGTATGCATACCGTTGGATTGAATTGACGCGCAGCAAAAACAACTTTACCGCTGGAAACTGGACGATCTCCGCATGGGTTGAATGCGAAGACGGCACGTCGAGTGGCTCGACCCGGTACACCGTCTCTTGCATCAGGCGAAGCGGTTCACGACTCGTTACCATCACACGCAGAATTTCGCTTGCCGCTACGAGTGCGTCGACGATCCGCGCGACGGTGTCGATCACATGCTCGGCGTTATCCAGCACGAGGAGCAGACGTTTGCCGGAAACCGCCGCAGCCAGTTGCGCAATGTCGACTGCAGCATCGAGCGTGGACAGCCCGCATGCTTCGGCGACCTCGCATAGGACCGCATCTTCGGTTGTTGCCGTGGCAAGTTCGACAAAACACACAGCGCGGGAAGAATCGTTCGATGCCTGCCGTGCTACCGCTATAGCCAGGCTCGTCTTCCCTATACCGCCGGCTCCAGTGAGCGTCAATAGCTGCGTAGTCTGGATCAACGTGCTGATCTGCCGAACGGCTGCGTCGCGGCCTGTGAGCCGGGTTTCGCGTAGCGGCAGGCTACGTCTGAAGGCTCGGGACTCGACCGCAGGAGCCCGGCTCTCAACGGGTCGTTGTCGCAACTGATACCCGCGACCAGGGATCGTGACAATCAGGTTGCGATCCTCACCAAGTATTTTGCGTAACGCGGACAGATGGACCTGGATATTGTTTTCTTCGACGACGGTTTTCGGCCAGACACTATCCAACAATTCGTCTTTCGTAACGAGTCGTCCAGCGGCCGACACGAGCACGGCAAGAATATCGAAGGCGCGAGATCCGACAGGTACGAGCGTGCCGCTTTGGTGCAGCGTCCGCATCTCCAAATCGATCTGAAACCGGCCCAGGTCGATCATGCTGGTGCCGTAATTCGCGGGTCGCTCGGTAACCGTCATGTTTGTGCTCGCATTGATCGAGGGGAGTTGCGCGCCGGCTTATGCCGATGTCAGTCGCATTCCGGCTAAGCAGAGTAGTTGCCCGCCTGGTCTGCGCAAGCCTGAACGTCGCGGCGTATGTCTCCAGAAACAGCCTGTTTGATTTATCAAATCTCCGTGACATTGGAGAAAGTTTTGTCTCACCAGACTCGACAGCGCGCCTGCGCCCTCCGGCGGCTGTATTCCCTCGCGAAGGAATTGAGGATTCTGACGGACCGAGTCTGCCAGCTTTACTTTTGTTCACAAACTGGTCTACAAACAAAATTCTTTTGAAAGAAAATCAAGAATGAATATCACCCTCGACGAATTGGCGACTTTCATGGCCGTGGTCGATACCGGCTCGATGACGGCAGCTGCCCAACATCTCGACCTGACAGTGTCGGCGGCCAGCCGGACGCTGGGGCGCCTCGAGGAAAAGCTGAAAACGACCTTGATGCGCCGGACCACGCGCAGGATGGAGCTGACCGAGGAAGGGCGCGCGTTCCTTCAACACGCGCGCACCATCATCGATTCCGTGGAAAGCGCGGAGGAACAGATGGTCGCGCGGCGGGAAAACCCATCGGGGCTCCTGCGGATCAATGCAGCGTCGCCTTTCATGCTGCACGTGATCGCACCGCTTGTGCAAGGCTACCGCGTGCGCTATCCGCACGTTCACCTGGAGCTGAACACGAACGACGGCATCATCGATCTACTCGAGAGCCGCACCGATGTCGCTATTCGAATTGGCCGACTCAAGGATTCGACGCTGCATAGCCGGCTTGTTGGCAGTAGCCGCATGCGTGTTCTTGCGAGTCCCGACTATCTTGAGGCGCACGGACATCCGCGCGAGGTCGCTGATCTTGGCAAGCACGTACTGCTGGGCTTTACACAACCGGAGTCGCTCAATGTCTGGCCGTTGCTCGGTGCCGACGGTGAGCCGTACCGTATCGAGCCGAAGGCAAGTTCATCGAGCGGCGAGACGCTTCGTCAACTGGCGCTCGAAGGCGTGGGCGTTGTCTGCCTGTCGGATTTCATGACCGACCGGGACCGCGAAACAGGGCGTCTCGTGCAGATCCTCGCCCGTCAGACCAAGGACGTCCGTCAGCCAATCCATGCTGTCTATTACCGCAATACAGCCGTTTCTTCGCGAATAGCGTCGTTCATCGATTATCTGATGGGCGAGATTGGAGGCAACGGGGCGACTCAGCATCAGACTGCGTGGGCGCGTCAAGCTTAGCCCGGATCGACTACAGCCCGTGCCTGGCTATTTGCGAGGTTTAACGTTTCCAGTCGCTTGAACGTCCGTTGCGGAGAAATCCAACTGTTCCTTGTGGGTCGTGGACGATGGGCCGCAACAAGAAGGATCCGAAACCCCTCGACACGTCGGCGTTCAACACGCTGGTGAAGACCGCCTCAGAAGTCCTGCGCCGCCATGAGTAGCAACTGCGTGCGCAACTCCATAAAGAAGTGCGGGTGGCGAGCGCGGACGGTAATGACGAACTCGACATCACGCTGGACATCGTTGCGGACGACATCGAACCGTACGCGCTGCTGACCGCGCTCGACACCTTCGGCGAGCAGTTGGCGCAAGTGCAGGTCGCGCCCAGCTTCAAGCTCAGCAAGGCGAGCGCCGTGGCCTGGGTCGAAAACGAATTTCGCCGCCCGGGCTGGAGGCGGGGCAGGCCGGCTGACCAGGCTGACTCAAAAATTACTAAAGCCTGTCAATATACTTTCATATTAACTTCATAGAATCCTCGCGTCATAGCGGCGCGAGCGTGAACCATGTGGTTTGGGGCTGACTGCGTGCCGGCTGTGCATTCACCCACGCTACCCGAACCCTGGATCACGACAACATGGCAGAGCCGTTCGACATTTCCCGCCGCAAGGCCCTTAAACTACTTGCCGGTGCGCCGATGCTGCCGCTAGGCGGCATCGCCACGGCGTCGATGCTGACCGCTTGCGGCGGCGATCTGGCGACTCCGTCGGCCAATTCCGCCACGCCTACTACGCCTGCCACCCCGGTCGCGAACTTCACTTCGGCGTCTTTCACCAGCATGCCGGCGCCGTCGCTCGCCAACCCGTCGCTGATGGCAACCACCACGGTCGGCTCAGGCCTGACGGTTTCGTATTCCGACGGCTCCCAAAAGGCTTACAAACTCGCGTACCAGCCGTTCTTCATGACCGGCGATCTGGTCCCGGACGGCAACGGCGGCACCGTGCTGGCAGGCGGGTACTTCGACATCAACAACCAGCCGATCGACGACGATTCGGTGCCCGCGCAACGGCGCCAGTTCTTTTCGGACTCGCCGGACGGTACGTCGCTGCTGAAGATCGATGGCGCGAAGGTCGCCGGCGTAAAGGGCAACACGGTGTTCGCTGTGGTCCAGTTCGAATACACGACGCGCTCGCAGTCCGGCAGTGACATGTATGGCCGCCTCCCGTCGCCGATCGCGGTGCTGACGCTGGATCAGGATCCGGCCACCGGCAAGTTGACGCTCGTCAAGTATCACAACGTCGACACGTCGCCCGCGAATGGACTGTGGATCACCTGCGGCGCGAGCCTGTCGCCGTGGAACACGCATCTGTCGAGCGAGGAATACGAGCCGGATGCGTTCACGGCCAGCTCGAGCAATCTGGCGCAGTACAAGGCGTTCAACGATAACCTGTACGGCAACACGAACATTGCTTTCAACCCGTATCTCTATGGTCATCTGCCGGAAATCACGGTCAAGGCGGATGGCACCGGCTCGGTCAGAAAGCACTATTGCCTCGGGCGCATTTCGCACGAACTGGTGCAGGTGATGCCGGACAACCGCACGGTCCTGATGGGCGACGACGCGACCAACAGCGGCCTCTTCATGTTCGTGGCGGACAACGAGAAGGACCTGTCGGCCGGCACGTTGTATGTGGCGAAAGTGGGCGCGGGCTTCTCGGTCGATCCGGCCGCGGCGGGCGCGGACCTGACGTGGATCAGGCTGGGTCACGCGACGAGCGCGGAAGTCGAGGCCATGGCGAAGTCGAATCGGCCGCAGGACGTCATCGACGTCAAGTGGACCGATCCTGCCGACGCTAACTACCGGAAGATCTTCGCCGGCGGCACCGCGCAGTGGGTCAGGATCATGCCGGGCAAGGAGAAGGTTGCGGCTTTCCTCGAAACCCATCGCTACGCTTACCTGGCGGGCGGCAGCATGGGCTTCACAAAGATGGAAGGGACGACGGTCAACATCAAGGACAAGATCGCGTACTCCGCTTTGCAGAACATCGTCGACTCGATGGTGAAGGGCAACGCGAAGGGCTGGAACGCGGAGAGCAACATTTCCGTCGACGCCGCGATCAACGCCGGCGGCGTGCTTCAGCACAAGCTCGCGGGCGGCCAGAAGGATAACCAGGGTGCCGCGATCAACAGCGAGTGGGTGCCGGTGCACACCAGCGCGCTGCTGGTCGGCAAGGACATCGCCGCCGACGCGCTCGGCAACAAGGCCGACCCGGAGTTGGTCGCCAACCCGGACAACCTGAAATTCTCGGAGAAGCTGCGCACGCTCTTTATCGGCGAGGACAGCGGCTACCACGTGAACAATTTCCTGTGGGCGTACAACGTCGACACGAAGCAGCTCACGCGTCTGCTGTCGACACCCGCCGGCGCCGAATCGACCGGTCTGCATGCGGTCGACGAACTCAACGGCTGGACCTACATCATGAGCAACTTCCAACATGCCGGCGACTGGGGCAGCCAGCATACGCAGGCGCTCAGGGACACGCTCGATCCGCTTGTGCGCGCGAATTACAGGGATCGCTTCGGCGCATCGGTCGGCTATCTGACAGCAGACCCGACATCGATCAAGCTGGTGTGACGGCAAGGCTCGCAGAGATCCTCGCAAGTCTCATTGTGGGGAAATTGATGGTGCTTTGATCCGATACGAAAAGCACGGTTCGCGAGCGGTTCATCGCCCCCTCTCTGGAGGGGGTTTTTTATTGGAGCCGGGAGGCAAAGTTGTGTGTTCGCAAGACACTCTTCGAACTGTGACATAGACCTGCATTCAGGCAACTGCGTGGTGATAGTCAGCGACTACGGGGCGGATTGCGGTCGGCTGGCTCTTCGCTTCCCGCCTTACGCGCGACATTTTGGCGCGCTCGGGTGACGCGGCCTGTGGCGCAACGGCCCTCGAATGGAGCCTTGTCGTTGAGAGTTGTAAAGCGGATGAGGCACTACGCGGGCAGACGAATGAAAGCTCTCCGCAATAGACTGTACTTCTCGATCCTGATCTTTGCGACGGCAATGCCGCACCAATCCATGCCCCCATTCTTTGATCGCTGTGTGCGTCTCGTTGTCGGCGCAACGCTCTCTGTTTCACTTGCCGCCTGCCACCATGAAGAGCCGTGGAAGCTCACGGACGTCCAGGGGCATTTGCCCGATCTGGATTTCGCGCTGACCTCCGACGCCGGCAAGCAGATTAGCCAGGCGAACCTGGCAGGTGATGTCACACTCGTCTACTTCGGCTATACGCATTGCCCGGACGTATGCCCGGAGACGCTGGCCAAACTGGCCCAAGTGACGCATCAACTGGGCGGCGCCGCACAGCATGTGAAGGTCCTGTTCGTGAGTGTCGACCCGGCGCGGGACACGCCCGCAGTGATGCATGCGTATGTCGATGCGTTTGACGCAAAGCACGACGTCGGCCTGACCGGTTCCGACAGCGCGATCAAGGCGCTCGCGCAACGCTATCGCGTCGCGTACCAGGCTGACAAGCCCCGCGCGAACGGTGGATACGAGGTAACCCATAGCTCGGCGATCTACATATTCGATGCGAAAGGGCACGCACGCCTGATCGGTGCGGACGACGATCCGGTCGACGCATTTGTGCACGATCTGCGTCAATTGGCCGACGAGACCTGACGACAGGCGCCCGCGACGGTGCTGAAGAGGCTGCGAACGAGCCCGCGCACCCACGGTGTTTTCAACAGATAGAGTCGGACGTACGTCGGAGATTCCGGCCAGATTCGCCCGGAGGAGCGCTTGTTGTCGCCGCCCGAAGTTCCACGCATACCACCGCGTTCAGCTGGTCAATAACCGGCTACGACCAGAATCCCTATGCACGCTCAACGCAAGGTTTCCCGGCATACAAGTGTGTGGCGCCAGTAGCATCGTGGATCACGCCACCGCTTGAGCAGGCTGGACCTCGACCGTGACATGGGACAACCCCTTAAAGCGCTGGAGCACTGCATGATGCCATCTTCGAAGATGGAAACGGCAAACACACCGGACGGAGCGAAGATCTTCTGCGCCTTGTCTTCGTAACCATGCCCGTGATGGTCGCCGAGCAGCCACGCGCTCGCCAGGTTGACCAACAGGCCTACCACCGCGATGGGAATCGCTTCGCCGAAATGAATCGATACTGGCGACAGAAAGCGCGACACAGCCTCGTACCCAATCAGCACTGCGATCATGGCAAGTACGATGGCACTCGTGAAGCCCGCGAGATCGCCAAGCTTGCCAGTACCGAAAACGAAGCGGGGGTCGGCAGCATGCTTACGCGCGTATGTGTACGCGAGGGCTGCAATCAGCATTGCTCCAGCGTGCGTCGACATGTGCAGACCGTCTGCAACAAGCGCCAGTGAGCCAAACATATTGCCGCCGCTGATTTCAATCAGCGTCATCGCGCTGCACAGCGCAATGACCGCCCAGGTCCTGCGCTCGTTCTGCTCGTGAGCCGCACCCAGAAAGATGTGGTCGTGTCCTGCGCCGAACGCCGAGTCTTTGAAATCACTCATGTGCTGCTCTACTTGAAATAGCTGTGAACGACTTCGATGAGCTGGTCAGTCGCGCTGCCGGCCGGCTCTTTGTGGGTTTCGGCATCGACGAGATGCGTGCGGATATGCTCCTCGAGCACTACCGCCAGCAGGCCATTCATCGCGCCGCGACAACTGGTTGAATATTCCACGCCAAAGTGAACAGGGATTCCACGGCAAAAAGAACACGAATTCCACGGCAAAGTTAATGCCGATTCCACGGCAAAAAGAACAGGGTTTCCACGCCATCGCGAACACGGTTTCGGGGTGGCGGCGACGCGGGTCAACGGTGGCACGATCGACAGTTTTGTCGGGAGTGCCGAATGGCAAATGTCAGGTTGACCATGCGCAAAATCAGGGAAGTGCTGCGGCTGCATTTCGAGTGTGACCGCAACCAGAGGGAGATCGCCGACGCGGTCGGTGCCTCGACAACGACGGTGTGGCATTACCTGCGCCGCACGCGGCTGGCGGGGCTGGGCTGGCCCCTGCCACCGGAACTGCTGACGGACGACGCGGCGCTCGAGGCGAGACTGTATCCGCCGCCGGCACGGCGCGAGCCAACGCGCGGCATGCCGGACTGGCCGGCGGTGCATCGCGAGATCGGCAGGAAAGGCGTCACGCTCGATCTGCTGTGGCAGGAATACAAGGCGCAGCATCCGGACGGCTGCGGCTATAGCTGGTTCTGCAAGGCTTACCAGGAATGGGCGCAGCGGCTTCCTGTCACGATGCGGCAAACGCACGTGCCGGGCCAGAAGCTGTTCGTCGACTACTCGGGCAAGAAGCTCGGCATCATCAATCCGGACACCGGTGAAGTCCGCGAGGCTGAACTGTTCGTCGCCGCGCTCGGCGTGTCCGGTTTTACCTTCGCTGAGCTCACCTGGACCCAGCAGTTGCCCGACTGGATCGGCTCGCACGTGCGCGCCTTCGCGTTCTATGACGGCCTGGTCGAGATCCTGGTGCCCGACAATCTAAAATCGGGCGTCCACAAGCCGGGGTTCTACGATCCGGACATCAATCCAACCTACCAGGAAATGGCCAGGCATTACTCCGTGGCTGTGATCCCGGCTCGCAGTAAAAAGCCGAGGGACAAGCCGAAAGCAGAGCTGTCGGTCCTCCTGGTGCAGAGATGGGTCCTCGCCCGCCTGCGCAACCAGCGCTTCTTCAGCCTGGGCGAGGCCAACCGGGCGGTCGCCGCGTTACTGGGCGATCTGAACAACCGGCCCTTCAAGAAACTGCCCGGCTCCCGCCGTAGCGTCTTCGACGAAATCGATCGTCCGGCACTCAGGCCCTTGCCCGAGCAGCCCTATCAGTACGCTGAGTGGAAGGTCGCGCGTATCGGCCCTGACTATCACGTTGAACTTGATCAGCACTATTACTCGGTCCCATATCGCTACGCGCGCGAACAGGTCGACGTGCGCCACACGATCAACACCGTCGAGATCTTCCATCGCGGCCAACGCATTGCCGCTCACGGCAAAAGCGCTCGCCGTCGCTACCACACCACGATCGACGCGCACATGCCGCCGGAGCACCTGGCGGTCGCCAAGGGCTGGGACCCGGAGCGGCTGCGCAACTGGGCCGCCGACATCGGCCCGCATACGGCGGCTGTCATCCAGCACCTGCTGGGTGCCCGCAAGCACCCCCAGCAGTCGTATCGCACCTGCCTGGGTGTGCTGCGCATGGGCAAGGATTACGGACGCGACCGGCTCGAAGCTGCCTGCCGCCGCGCGATCGATCTGAAAGCGCCGAACTACAGGTTCATTGACTCGACGCTGAAGAACGGCCTGGACCGGGAGCCCGAACCTGCCACCGGGCAGGCCGACCTGCCGCTTGTGCATGCCAACGTGCGCGGGCCTTCGTACTACCACTGAAGCTGAAAGGGAGTCTATATGCTGCATCATCCCACTGTCGACAAACTGCACGCGCTGCGCCTGCCCGGCATGGCGGCGGCGCTTGCCGAGCAACAGTCCCAGGACGGCATTGACCGACTGGGCTTTGAAGAACGTCTGGGGCTGCTGGTCGAGCGTGAATCCAGTGAACGTGACTCGCGACAAACGGCGGCCCGGCTGCGCCGGGCCAGACTGAAGGTCCCCGACGCTTCGCCCGAGGACATCGACTATCGCACCGCCCGCGGCCTGGACCGGGCGCTCACCGCCCGACTGCTGACCGGTGAGTGGCTTCGGGAGAGGCAGAACCTGATCCTGGTTGGCCCGACCGGGCTCGGCAAGAGTTGGTTGGGTTGCGCCTTCGCCATCCAGGCGTGCCGCCAGGGGTTCTCCGCCTGCTATCTGCGCGTGCCGAAACTGAACGAGGAACTGGCGATCGCACACGGCAGCGGGCGCTACGCGCGATGGCTCGCCCAACTTGCCAAGACGGATCTCGTGATTCTCGACGATCTGGCAATGGCGCCGCTGACTGATTCCGCGCGGCGCGATCTGCTTGAGGTTCTTGACGACCGTCACGGGCACCGCTCCACGCTCGCTACCTCCCAGATCCCGGTGGACCACTGGCATGAGGCGATCGGCGAACCCACTGTCGCCGACGCGATCCTTGACCGGCTGGTGCACAACGCTCATCGCATCACGCTCGCGGGCGAATCGCTGCGCAAGACGCGCAGTCGATTGACCGCAAAGCCGCAGTCCGAGTAAAAAGGTAAAGGTCCCGCGTCGCTGCGCTCCGTTTGTTCGCGATGGCGTGGAATCCTTGTTCACTTTGCCGTGGAATCACGATTCACTTTGCCGTCGAATGGCTGTTCTCTTTGCGTGGAATACGCAACTGGTTATCTGCTGCAGGACGTCGATGCAGCCACGCTCTTCCTCAAGCGCCCGCTCGATGGATTCCACTTGCCCCTTGATGCGGCGGACCCGGTTGAGAAACTTCTGTTTCTCACGAATGGTGTGGCTCATGAATGACCTCCGAAATACCGCGGGAGCGTATATGCCAAAAAGGGTGGAGGGGTATGCTAATTCTCCCCGGTGAACGAAGGCGAATTGAAGGAATTTGACTGCATTAGACCCGGCTTCGCCTTTCGGGCAGCGGCCTTTATGGATGGACTTTGTTTGCGCGAGGACGGCACGTGCGAGCGAATCCACGATACGCGATAGGGCGTCACCGTCCCACCGGGACGCGCCAGGCACGCGATCGTTGCGATTGGCTCGTGCCGCGTTGGCGTCCGGTCACCAGGAAGAAGCAGGCATACGTTGTCCTGACGTGATCGGCTGCTTCTGGCCGGACACAGCATCGTGTGATAAGAATATGCGCCGCGTGCTTCAGATGCTGCGAGCGACGCTACGCGAATCCGCCGGCCAACAAGTGACGTTCGCGAACGTCACTTTCAGTCGTTTTGTCCGCACCGGGCAGTCTCGGCCTGCTGCCACACGGAGCCCATTTATAACGTGACGCAGGATACGGCCCACCTCACTGCCCGTTACTCAGCGTACCGTATGGACGCCCGCTCGCGTTTAAGTTCGTGTGCGTCACGCTGGCGGTGCTGCTGGGCGGCTACAACCGGATGATCCACTTGCCGCGCTCGCAGGCCGCGACGGCAGATGGCGGTCCCGCTTACCCTGACGCTCAACGCGGCTTCGACCGTCTGCTGGCCGTCGAAGCCGTCGCCATGCTGGCGGTACTGGCGGCCGCCGGTGTGCTTGGCCACACGGCGCCCTCGGGCGAATAGGCCTGGTTACGTTAGAGCCATCGCTCGCATCACCCGGGTATCCGAACCCCGACAGTCCGTCGCTTCGACGAACGCGGATCAGGCTCACTAATGATCGAGAGCCGGCAGTTCGCGCCAATGAACGCGCCTTCTAGTGTGAATCCGCGCCTTTCAGGCCAGCATCAATGGTCTATTCTTGATGCCAGTAGCCGTTGAAGGCGAGGTGACGGCGCGAGGGGTGTAAAGGCGCAAGGAGGCTAACGTGAGCTACAAACTCGACGGCAGTATTCTGGAAGTGTGTAATTGCAACGTACTTTGCCCTTGCTGCATAGGTGAGGACGCCGACAATGGCAGCTGTTGCGCCGCGATCGCCCACCACTTCGACAAGGGCTCGATCGATGACATTGAGGTCTCTGGATTGACGGTGGCCTGTGCCACTTTCATTCCTGGCAATATCCTGCAGGGCAACTGGCAGGTAGCCGTGTACATCGATGACCGGGCCACCGATGTCCAGTTTGAGGCGCTCTCCAGCGTCTACCGGGGCGAGCGCGGCGGCCCGCTGGCCGACTTCGCCCATATGTACGGAAAAATCGTCTCGATCGAGCGCGCGCCCATTATCTTCGACCTTCAGGGCGGTAAAGGCAAACTCGATATTGGCGTGGACATTCATGCGGAACTCGAGCCGTACTGGAGTCCGAGCGGCGCCCCCGCGGTGCTTCTCGGTAATTCCATCTCGACGACACCATGCTCCCCGGCGATCATCAGCAAAGCGAGCGCTTACCGGATGAAAAACCCTCTGCTCAAGGTCGACCTCAACCTGACGGGTCATAACGCCACCCAAGGCCATTTCAACTTCCAGGCCTGACTCTCCTCCAACGGCCACCGAGCCTCGCGATGAAGTCCGCTTCGCGCTCAGGGCTTTTTCCGCCATTGCTAGCCGGGCTGATGCTTTCGGCCTGGCTGGCACTGTGGGGATTGGATGAAGGACCGTATTCACGCTATCTGAACCATACCGGTTGAATCCGCCAACCCGTCGCGGCCGTTCGACCTGGCTCCGATCGAAGGGCTATCTTGATGGTGCAGCCGCCATCGCTCGGTTGCGGATAGCTAATCGCCCAATTCGACCCTTCGTACATAGCCTTTTCGTCGCGCCTGGGTCCCGGCCACGTTAATGTGTCGAGAACCATTGGTCGACTTCGATATCCCGATGGCCCCTGGCATGAGACGGGCAACGGTGGCATTTCCGTGCATGCGGCGGTGCGCCATCTATAGGCGACGTGACTCTTTGGAATGCAAAAATGCAGGCATCCGAGTTGACCGACGACCAGGTCGCGGAACTGGTAGAGATGTTCCGGCAGATCGGCGATCCGACCCGCCTGAAAATAATTGCAGCATGCCTGCGCGCGCCGATGTGCGTTTCCTACATCGCGGCACAATATGGCTTGGCGCAAACGCTCGTCAGCCATCACCTGCGGCTTTTGCGAGCAGCCCGGGTGCTGCGCGCCGATCGGTGCGCAAAACAGATTTTCTGTGTAGCAACTGACGAGCACGTAGAGCGTGTCATCAGCGACATGGCTGAACACGAGTGTGAGCATCCGCCGTCCGAATTTGATGAGCCACCGAAGGAGGAATGACGCGTTTTGCAGCTGACCCGCAAGGCAAGCCCCGATGTTTTCCGGCTATCGAACCCACCGCGCCGGTTAATTAAAGCACAGACGCGTTTACTTCATCGGGGGTATGGCATCATCTAGACGGAAAAAAGGGGCGTTGACTTCGGCGTGCGTAAGGAGGATCGCTTTAACATCTGGCCGGATTAACCGTTGCCCATTGGGGGCACGCCGCGAAGCCCACGTCATGCGTTCACTATCACGTGAGTCGAGGAGCACCACTATGAGCACCTGCAACGAACCGCATCATGCCCATCATGACCATCAGCATGGTCCGAACTGCGGACACACTGCGATCAGGCATGGCGATCACACTGACTATCTGCACGATGGCCACCTGCACCATCCCCATGGCGATCACGTGGACGAACACCGGCTGGAGGTGAGCGCAAAAAATCCGGATCAATGTACTTCCAACTGCGGCGGTCATGAGTCGGGACATGTCCACGGGCCGGCATGCGGCCACGAAGCGGTACCGCATGGCGATCACGTCGACTACCTGGTCAACGGCCACCTGCACCATCCGCACGGCGATCATTGCGACGACCACGGCCCGGTTGAGCTCGCCTGAGTGCCCGGCGCCAGGCAGGCGAAGTACCTCAATACGTTTGAGTATGCATGGTGCCAGGTTACTGCCTGGGTGGACACACCTTACTGCGTCCACTCAGGGAACGGGTCGGTAAATTTGTGCCACGCGACTTCATCACGGGCCAGTTCGTCCTCGCTTAGCAAGCAGGCATCAAAGGACGCGCGCAAGGCTGCCTCGTCCATTCCGGTGCCGATCAGGACCAGCTCCTGTTGACGATCCCCGAAACGCTCATGCCAGCGGCTTCGGATGATAGCCTGTGCTTCGGGCTCCTGCGGCCAGGCGTGCCTGGGCACGGCCGCCCACCAGGTTCCGGCGCGTCCGTGACGCGAGACCGCGCCGGCTTGCGACCATTCGCCGACCGCATGGTTGCGCGAGGCCAGCCAGAAGTACCCCTTTGAGCGCACGACGCCCGGCCACTCGCTCTGAATCCAGTCGAAGAAACGCTGCGGATGAAACGGACGGCGCGCGCGGTAGACGAAGCTGGTGATGCCATATTGTTCGCTTTCGGGAATGTGTTCACCGCGCATCTCCTTGAGCCACCCAGGCGCTTGCGCAGCGGCTTCGAAGTCGAACAGGCCGGTATCGAGAACCTGCCCGATCGGCACCTGGCCAAAGCGGCTTTCGACGATCTTCGCGCGGGCGTTCAGCACCCGCAGCACGCCTTTGAGCAACTCCAACTCGCTTGCGCTCACAAGGTCCGTCTTGTTCAGCACGATCACGTCGCAGAACTCGATCTGCTCGGTCAGCAGATCGACCACGGTGCGGCGGTCTTCCCCGCCCATCGTTTCGCCGCGATCCGCCAGGAAGTCGTGGGAACCGTAGTCGCGCACAAAATTATAGGCGTCGACGACCGTCACCATCGTGTCCAGGCGAGAGATATCCGAGAGGCTGTGACCTTGTTCGTCGCGAAACGTGAAGGTTTCCGCCACCGGCAAGGGCTCGGATATGCCCGTGGATTCGATCAGCAGATAGTCGAAGCGCTTCTCCCGCGCGAGCCGCTGGATCTCGATCAGCAGGTCCTCGCGCAATGTGCAGCAAATGCAACCGTTGCTCATTTCGACGAGCTTTTCGTCGATGTGCGAGAGCTGGCTGCCGCCGTCACGAATCAGCTGAGCGTCGATGTTGACTTCCGACATATCGTTCACGATTACGGCCACCCGCTTGCCTTCGCGGTTATTCAGGACGTGGTTCAGGAGCGAGGTCTTGCCCGCGCCGAGAAAGCCGGACAGTACGGTGACGGGGAGCTTGTGCATGGGAAAAGTGGAGCCTCAAACATGGTGAAGAAGATCGCATGAATCGACACGGCCAGCCTGCTGGCCGAGGCGGGTGCGCGGCAAGCAGGCGCGATCCTTCGTGTCAGTTCTGCAGGACTTCGCCAACCATACAGTTGTCGAGGCCCGCCTTGAAAAGATCATGTGGCAACTGTTTGCCGATGAAAACAATCCGGGTTTCGCGCGTTTCATTCGCGCCCCAGGACTTACCGATATCCGCGCCAAAAATCATATGTACGCCCTGGAACACTGCGCGACGGTCGACACCCGCCAGGTTCAGCACACCCTTGTAGCGCAGCATCGCGGCACCATAGATCGCAACCGTGGCGCTGAAGAACGCCTCGAGCTTGTCCCGATCCAGAGGCGCAGTAGCGCGGTAGACGAAGGACGTCACATCGTCGTCATGCTCGTGCGAAACGTCTTCAAGGAAATCGGGCTCGATGTCGACAATGGCATCCAGACTGAAGCTTCGGATGTCGAGCAGTTGCTTCAGGTCCGTCTCGCCAAAATGTGCCGGCCTGATCGTCGCGCGCGGGTTCATCTGCCGCAACCGGCGCATCAGTTGCTGCGCCTGCTCTTCGCCAACGAGGTCCACCTTGGATACGAGGATACGGTCCGCGAATCCGACCTGCTCCTGCGCTTCGTGATGTTCGTCGAGCTGCTCGCCGCCATGCCGTGCGTCGACCACCGTCACGATGGCGTCGAGCAGGTATTTCTCCTGCACGACATCGTCAACAAAGAACGTTTGCGCGACGGGCGCCGGATCGGCAAGTCCCGTTGTCTCGATGATGACCCGCTCGAACGCGAGTTCTCCTGTCTCCCGTCGCGCGGCGAGCGTCGAAAGAATGCGCACCAGGTCGCCACGCACCGTACAACAGATACAGCCGTTGTTCATTTCGACAATCTGCTCGTTACCGTCCTGCACCAGCAATTCGTTGTCGATGCCCGCTTCGCCGAACTCGTTTTCGATGACCGCAACGCGTCCGCCGTGATGCTCGGTCAGGATGCGGTTGAGCAAGGTCGTTTTTCCGGCGCCGAGGAAGCCGGTCAGGATGGTCGTCGGGATACGCTGGAAGCCGGTTGCATCTTGCATTGCATTCTCCTGTGAGCGGCACGCGCTCAAGCATGTTCGCCCGTCGAGATGCCCGGGCGCCGAGCAAATGGTTACGGTCGAGATGCCCCCATGCGGTGACAGCCCGCTTCGCTGATGCCACGCTCCGGGACGGCCAGTCTGTCTACCGGGAACGCTGGACACCGTATGTGTTATGTTATAACGTATCTAATCCTATCGGATTGTTATTTTTCGTGCCAGGAACGCCAATGAAAAAAATCGCCGCCAGGCTTTGCAACTCCGTTCAGCACCGCGCATCCTGGAGTTCAGGACAGCCAGACCGGTTTGTTTGGCGCGCCGCACTAAAGCCCATCGGTAGCCTTTCGGCTGCATTGGTACTGCTTGCCCTGCATCAGGGAAGCGCCATGGCGGCATCAGCAGCGGCTGGCGTAATCAACGCCATCGGTGTCGAAAACGAGTACGCCGACGTCATCGCCCAGATCGGCGGCAAGTACGTTCAGGTGAGCGCGATCGAAACGGATCCCAATACGGATCCACACACGTTCGAGGTCAACCCGAAGGTGGCAGCGCAGCTTGCTTCCGCCGATCTGATCGTCAAGAACGGCGTGGGATACGACGCCTGGGCCGACAAGATCATCGCAGCCGCGCCCAACAACAAACGCAAGGTCATTGACGCCCAACACCTGCTCGGCCTGCCCGACAGCACGCCGAACCCGCATCTCTGGTACGACCCGAAAACCATGCCGGCGGTTGCGAAGGCAGTGGCAGCGGACCTTTCCGCATTGAACCCCGCGCAGGCAGCCTACTTTCAAGCCAACGTGAAGAAGTTCGACGCATCACTCAAGCCCTGGCTGGCTGCAATTGCATCGTTCAAGGCGCACTACGCGCAAACGCCTGTCGCGGTGACGGAGCCGGTCGCCAACTACATGCTCGAAGCGGTCGGCACCGATATCGCCACACCCTTCAGCCTGCAGGCGGCGATCATGAACGGCACCGATCCCTCTCCGCAGGACGTGACGAAACAGAACAGCCTGTTCACGGACCACAAGGTCAAGGTGTTCGTCTACAACCAGCAGGTCACGGATGCGCTCACACAGTCGTTTCTCAATCTGGCCAGGAAAAATGGTATTCCGGTGGTCGGCGTCTACGAGACCATGCCAACCCCCGGCTTTACTTACCAGTCGTGGATGCTGGCGGAAGTCAATGCGCTGGAAAAGGCAGTGACTTCCAAAGTGTCCACTGAAACCTTGCAGGCTGTGCAGTGAGCGGCATGTGCCCTGGCAACGAGGTCCTTGCGGTCGATCGGGTGAGCGTCTCTTTCCCGGGGCACAGCGTGCTACATGCGGTGAGTTTCAGTCTGGAAGCGGGAGAGTTCTGCGGCCTTATCGGTTCGAACGGTTCGGGCAAGACCACGCTGCTGCGTACGATCCTCGGCTTCCAGGTAGCGAGTGCAGGTAGCATCAGGATCAATGGTGCGCGCAACCTGACCTCGGTGGGCTACGTCCCGCAGAAGATCGCGCTCGACCCCTACCTCCCGATGCGTGCGCGGGATCTGGTGTCGCTCGGCCTCGAGGGCCACAGGCCCGGCTTGCCGTTACCGTCGAAAAAACGCCGCGAGGCGGTCGACGGGATGCTCAAAGCCGTGGATGCAGAGCCTTTCGCGGACCAGCGCATCGGGGAACTGTCCGGAGGCCAGCAGCAGCGGGTACTGATCGCACACGCTCTGGTTCGCCGTCCGCGGCTGCTGTTGCTGGACGAACCTCTGGCCAACCTCGACATGCGCAGCGTCGCCGAAATTGTCGCGCTGTTGCGCCGCCTGAGCGTCGAGCACGGGCTTGCGGTCCTGCTTTCGGCGCATGACATGAATCCCTTGCTGCCGGTGATGGACCGGATCGTCTACCTCGCCAATGGCCACGCAGCGAGCGGGGCGACGGACGAAGTGGTGCGTACCGAGGTCCTGAGCAGACTGTACGGCTATCACATCGATGTCGTCCGCGTGCACGGCCGCGTGCTGGTGATTGCCGCCGGCACCGAGGCCGAAATGCTTGCCGCCGTTCGGCGAAACCCCGCCCACATTGTGCAGGTTCCCTGATTCAAGATGGATTCCCTGCTCACCCTCATCTTTGAACCGGGCTTCTTTAGCAGTGAACCGGTGCATACCGCGATGGTAGTCGGCGGCGGCGCCGCAGTCGTGTCCGGCGTAATTGGCGTATTCACCGTCATGAGGAGCCAGTCCTTCGCCGGCCACGCGCTGGCCGATGTGAGCAGCGCGGGCGGTGCTGCGTCGTTCCTGCTCGGCATCAACCCGTTGCTGGGATTTCTCATCATGGCGGTCATGGCAGCGGGCGGCATGGAACTGGTGCGGGTGCGCCGCGCCCGTGAGCGCGATCTTGTGACCGGCGTCGTGCTGGGCGCGGGGCTTGGCCTTGCCGCGCTGTTTCTTTACCTCGACGTGACATCGAAAAGCACGACTGGAGCGGCGATCACCGTCATGTTCGGATCAATGTTCGCCATTCCGGCATCGATCATTCCGCTCGCACTGGCGGTGGGCACGGGGGCGTTGATTGCCGCGGGCGTGCTTTATCGTCCCTTGCTGCTCAGCTCCGTTGACCCAGAGCTGGCTGCGGTCATGGGCGTGCGGGTACGGACGGTCGGACTCCTGCACCTGCTGGTATTGGCGCTGGCCGTTTCCCTATCAGCTATTACGGTCGGCGCCATCCTGTCGACCGCACTCCTGATAGGTCCGGCGGCGATCGCCTTGAGGGCGGCAAAGCGGCCAGGCTGGGCCACGGGTCTGTCCGCGTTAATCGGCCTGGGCACGACCTGGGGTGGCATCCTCCTCGCGTACGACAGCTACTACTGGACACCCGGGCACGGCTGGCCAGTGAGCTTCTTCGTGGTGACGCTTATCTTCGCCCTGTATGTCATCACAGGTCGCGCCGGACCTGCACGGAAGCCCCCAACGGGCGCGCGGATCGCCCTGAACGCCCGTGAACCGGGTGAGGCCTGACCATGTTCTCCAGCTTCATGACCAACACGTGGATCGTGGCGAGCATCGTGGCAGCAGTCGCCGGATTCATCGGTTTCTTCGTGGTGATTCGAGGCGCCTCGTTCGCCGCGCACGCCTTGCCGCTCGGCACCTTTCCGGGTGCTGCAGCGGCAAGCCTGCTCGGTATCAATCCGCTCTTCGGCCTGATCGTCTTCGCTGGTCTCGGCGTGATCGGAATCAGTTGGCTGAGCCGGCGCGGAAGACACGAAGTCGCAACCGCCCTGTGCCTCGTCACGCTGCTAGGCTTCGGGGCGCTGTTCCTGAGCATGACGAGCGAGTATTCACAAGCGGTCTATGCCCTTCTCTTCGGCGAAGTACTGGGCGTGAGCAACACCGATCTCGCGCCGGTTGCCGCGATCAGCGGGTTCTCGATTGCGGTTGCGGTTGTGCTCTTCCGGCCACTCCTGCTCAGTTCGGTATCGCCCGATCTGGCGAAGGCGAGAGGCGTATCGAGCCGCGCGATGGAACTTGCGTTCATGAGCATCCTGGCGCTTGCGACGGCAATGGCGCTCCCGGTAGTGGGCGCGCTGCTAGTGTTCAGCCTGATGATTGGACCCGCGGCTGCGGCCCGCTCGCTGACTGACCGGCCGATTCTTGCGATATGCGTGTCGGTTGGAATTTCGCTCGTCACGGTGTGGACATCGATTGCCCTCTCCTATGTCTCCAACTGGCCAGTCGGTTTCTTCGTTGGCATGCTTGGGGCCGCCTGTTACGGAGTGGGGCAGGTGTGGACCCGGGCACGAGCCTTCGCGCGCCATCACGACGAACGGCCGGCCTCGGAGGCACCAGTCGGCTCACTGACGGGACCGCCAACCGGCGTGAAGCCGAGCGCATGAGACTTGGCCTCGATCGCGGCAAGCGACGTGCGGTCCTCGTCGAATGTGGGTTCTGTTGCAATAGCGGAGGCTGGTATGCTGCGGAACCTAACAGAATGATGTGAACGGTAATGAAGGCACTGAGTCCGGCGGTAGCCGAAGTGCTGAAGCGGTTGCACTATCCGCTCGAGATAATGTTGGTGTGCGTACGTTGGTACGTGGCCTACCCGCTGAGCTTGCGCAATCTCGAGGAGATGATGGCCGAACGCGGGATCGCGGTCGATCATTCGACCGTGCATCGGTGGGCCATCAAGCTTCTGCCAGTGCTTGAAAGGGCGTTCCGCCGCTGCAAGCGCCCGGTCGGCAAGAGCTGGCGGATGGACGAAACCTATGTGAAGGTCCGGGGCACATGGAAGTTCTCTACCGCTCCGTCGACAAGGCCGGCAACACGGTTGATTTCCTGCTGCGAGCCAAGCGGGACAAGGAAGCGGCCCGACGGTACTTCGAGAAGGCCATCGATCAGAATGGCGCGCCCGAAACCGTTACCATCGACAAAAGCGGTGCCAATCTGGCCGGGCTGCACGCCGTGAACGCCGAGCGTGAGACGCCCATCAAGATCCGCCAGGTCAAGTATCTCAACAACATCGTGGAACAAGACCATCGGGCGATCAAGCGACGTACCCGACCCATGTTGGGATTCAAGGATTTCAGTTGTGCCCGCATCTTGTTGAGTGGCATTGAACTCATGCCTATGATCGCCAAGGGGCAGACGGTGCGGCGGGGTCGCGGGTCTGATGTCAGTCTGCTGAGTGACCTGGACGGAGCGGTGTGCAATGGGTCGCAGCAATAGCGCTGGCAAAATTTCGCGCTATTATTTCTGGATTGGGGGCCAGTAGAGGACAAACATGGATGCGTCTTCAGACAGTACCGATCGCCCATGGAGCGTGTCGCTGATTCAGACCAAGATGCTCCCGCCCCGTCTTCCGTCTGGCTGCGTGCAACGATCCGTGTTGCTTAAGTGGTTGCGTAAGCAGCCGGTTCGCAGCATCACCGTCGTGACCGCCCCGGCGGGGTTCGGCAAGACAACATTGCTTGCTGGTTGGTGTGAAGCGCTGTCGCAGCGAAAGCATGTTGTTGCATGGCTCAGCCTCGACGCAGAAGACGATGATCCCCAGCAATTCTGCGCTTACCTGGTGGCCGCATTCGCCAGGGCCTCGGCGGAAATTGCCTCGCAAGCGCAACAGATCCTTAATAACGATCCGCTGACTCCTATCAGAACGGTCATTTCACTACTCCTGAACGGGATCGCTGCATCCGGCAGGCGCGTTTTCCTCGTGCTCGATGACGCCGACCGTCTGAATGCGAAACCAGTTCTTGCGATTACTTCCCGTCTGCTTCGCTATGCCCCCGAGAACATGCATATCCTGCTCGGGGTGCGAGGTGAACCGGCCTTGATAGTTGGTCAGTTTCGAGCTCCGGAGGAACTAGTACGTATTGATGTCGACGATCTCCGTTTTTCGATCGCCGATGCGCAGGCATTTTTTGACCGGACAGGCACCGTGCCGCTTGACCGGACCAGTGTTGAGTTGCTGAACGAGGCAACGGAGGGGTGGGTCGCTGGCTTGCAACTTGCTGCTCTAGCGCTACGCGATGTGGGCGATGCGGCCAAGGTCGCCGGTGCGCTGGTCGGAGTCAGCTCCGGAATCGATTCGTACCTGAACGATACCGTGCTCGCACATCTGCCGCTCCATATGCTGAAGTTTCTGCTGTACACGTCGATTCTTGAACGACTCGCCCCTGAGTTGTGCGATGCCATCATGGGTAAGGGAAGTGGAAGCGGGGGCGAGCTCGACTGGCTCGAGCGGCACAGCGTGTTCATCCGGCCGCTGGATGAAACACGGCACTGGTACCGCTATCATGCGCTCCTGTCCGACGCACTTCGTCGGCGCCTTCTTCGCCAGATGCCGCAACACGTCCCGTTGCTGCACCGTCGTGCGTCCCAATGGTTTGCAGGAGCACGTCTGTGGCCCGAAGGCAGTCAGACATGCCTTGGCTGCAGGCGAACTCGAGCAGGCGGCACAGTGGGTTGAAAACTGTGCGACGGAGATGCTCGAGCGCGGTGAGTTGAACACGTTGCCAGGATGGATCGGAAAACTGCCACCGGATGTCATCCAGAGACGGCTTCGTTTGCGCCTTACGAAAGCATGGGCGCTCGTGTTCTCGATTCAGCCGGACGCCGCCTCGAGGGAGGTTGCTGCTGTTACCAACGAATTCTTTCGGGGGCGTCGCAAGGATACCCGCATGGTAGAGGAAGCGGCATTGGCGGAGATCAACGCGGTCAGCGCACTGATCGCCACTATGGTAGAGGACAGCGAGCGGGCACTCGAACTGGGCCATGTTGCTCAAACCTCAGTGGCGCCTACGGCGCCTTGGGTGCAGCGCTGCGCGCAATACGCGCAGCTCTTCGGCTTGATGCACCGGGGCAGGTTCGACCAGATACGTGAAATACGCGACGCCGTCGGCGAGCGAGTTGAACAGGGTCAGGAGCCCGACTACTCGGATATGTTTCGACGCTCGTCGTTCGGTGTTGCTGCATTTGTGCATGGCGAGCCGTCTGAATCAAGGCGAATTTTTGAGGCGATGTTCCACCGCATCGAAAAAGCATGGGGCCACTCGTCATCCTGCGCGACCTGGGCGGCCAGTTGCCTTGCTGCGATCTACTATGAGTGCAACGAACTGCCTGAAGCGCGGAGGATGATCGCGGGCCGCACGACCGCTGCACTGGAAACTCGCCGCTAACTGGTTTGATGCGCCATATACTGTCTGCAGCACGCTTGCTGTGGCGCGACGGGGAGATGGGTTCGGCGCCGGCTATTCTCGAAGACGGTCGACAGGCCGCCGTAACCCGACACTGGCTACGTCTGAAGTTGGCGCTGGATGCCGAAACGGTAAGATTGCTCCTTGTAGAAGGCAACGTTGCTCAAGCGAGGCAGATCGCCGACGAGCTGAGCAAGAGCGCGCCAATGATGTGCGAAGGGCGGACTGGGTGCGCGGTAGACACCTGGACAAGCTATTGTCTCCTGCAGGCTCGCGTACTGATCGCCGGGGATCGTGCAGATGAAGCCGTCACGCTTTTCACACCTTTGCTCGATACTCTGGCTGCTACGGGCAGGCGCTATTCGGAGGCTGTGGTTTCCCTGCTGTTCTCATGCGCGCTCGCGCAATGTGGAGCGTCCGAAAAGGCGCTTGGTGCGCTCGAACGAGCGCTACGGCTCGGAAGGCAGAGCGGCATGATTAACAGCTTCGTGGATGAGGGGCCACCCGTGCGCGCGTTGCTACAGCAATTTCGCTTCGCTTCAGCGAATGTTCCTACGGCAGAAACGGCGTATGTCGACAGGCTGCTTACAGCTTTTGATGCCTTCGGCAATTCACCGGCTGCGTCGCCCACGCATGTTGAGGCCGTGCCGCTGTCACCGGATGTTCTTAGTGCGAGGGAGTTTGAGGTGCTCGAGTGCGTTGCCCGCGGTCTTTCGAACAAGGAAATCGGCCGGTCGTTGAAACTGGCACCCGAGACGGTCAAGTGGCATTTGAAAAATATCTTCGAAAAGCTCGACGTAAATTCGCGAATTGACGCCGTCGCCGTACAGAGAGTTTTTGGACATGGGGTAGGAGAGCGCCGCGCGGCCATGTAGTGGCGAGCCATATGCAATAGCCCTCACCAGATCCGGCGCGGACATCCCCAGATCGCCTGGACTTTTTTCTCAGAATCACAAGCGCAGCCGCTTCCGCCAGCGCCTTCTCCTTGCGCTGCAATTCCTTCGCAAGCTGCTGGATGCGCTTCTTGTCATCTTTCGACTGATGACGCTGCTCGCGCGCCTGCGCGGCAGCATTCGCGTTGGCCGCCTGGCAAGCAGCCCGCCACGCCGCAATCTGTTCGGGATAAAGACCTTTGCGGCGGCAATACTCGGCCAACTCCGCTGCGTTGAGCGGCGCGGTTTCCAGCACTACCGCAAACTTGTCTTCCGAAGACCATCCTTCGGGATTCTTCCCATCGCCCGGCACTGCGACTCCTTGTCCAGCGCCGAAACCAGCGCATTTTCTGGCGGCATCATGCGGCGCACTAACGCTTCTTTTCTTTCTGCTGAGTAGGCTTTCTTTCATCCTTTTGCGACAGCAACGCTGTTCATGTCGCACCCCCTCCCCGTCAAGCATTTTGTAGTTCGGGATCGAAGCACTTGCCTGACCTGATAACACCGAATGCGACGTGAACGAGCTTGCGCAGCATCGACGCGGAATCGACAATCCCGGACAAGTAGCGTCCAGGGGTCTGCGTGTTACTTCTTGAATGTGCCGAGCAGTTCGGTGTGCGCCACGACATGGCCTTCCATCGCCTTTTCCAACGCCGCCTTTGTGGGCTTGTGAAGATCGGGCAGCACGGTGTCGAGCGCGTAGAGCTTATGGAAATACCGATGACGGCCAGTGGGCGGGCATGGGCCGCCATACGTGGTGCGATGGAAGTCGTTGGTGCCTTCAAGTGTGCCTGCCGGAAGCGCGCCCGAAGTGACGTCCTCCTGAACACCAGGAGCCGTCGTCGGGATGTTGTAAAGCACCCAGTGGACCCATGTCATCCGTGGCGCGGCCGGGTCGGGCGCGTCGGGGTCGTCGACGATCAGCACGAGGCTTTTCGCGTTGGCGGGCACCCCGGACCACGAGAGCGGTGGGGAGACGTCCGCGCCCGTGCAGGTGTAGCGCCGAGGAATCTCGCTTCCTTCGTGGAAAGCGTGTGAGGTGAGGGTGAAGGCCATGGTGCGCTCCTCGGCGTCAGCCCGCGCCGCCAGCTAGTGCTTGCGATGCATCCAGCTCATATGATGTGTGTCGAGCCACTGACTCAGGCTCTCTCCCGGGTGATCGCGCCTGTAGCGCCTGGACAAGGCCGATGCAACGACAACGAGAACCACAAGGCCAACCCAAAAACTGATCATTGATTGAGTCATGGCAGCCTCCTTGGGGAATGCGACCGTCCCTAAATTGTAGTCATTGGCGGCCGAACTGGCTCAACTCGAGAAGGCGGCGTACAGTCCGAACGGCTACGTCGACGATTCTCCCGATCTCCAGCGTGCCGAAACCCGTTTTTGCGTGATCGCCACCGCATCTGTTGCAGTGCGGCACTCCCCAATCGACCCAATATGCGGGACGACCCTGGATTGCCGCGCCGCTGCGCTCCCCTACCATCAACTCCCCGCGCCATTGCAGCGAGTGCGCCATCGGCAGGCGATGTCAAAAGCGAGTGCCGCAGCCAAACACAATCCATACAGCACCTACTCAAGCTATCAGGAGGCAAGCATGCTCAGCGCCCATGAATTTGCGACATTGATGCTGGTCAGGAATTCGGCTGACCACATTGCCGAGCGGGAAGAACTCGATACGCTGCTTGAACGTCAGCTCGTCACCATGGAGAGGCTTGCCTGCGGGGCAGTGCGACCTCGCGCGACGCAGGACGGCGATTCGCTCCTTCGTAACCTCGCGCGCATACACTGAGAAGTCGAAACCTGCCGCGTGTCGGCTGGGACTCGAGCAAGCAGCTAGCCTCAACCGACGAACCGCGAAGTACCGACGAGCCCTCGGATCTTCGACTTCCTCGTAGTCGCCGGGGTGGAATGCGCACACGCTTGCGTTGGCGCACCCCGCGGACATCGGACCACCATTCCTTCGGCACCATGCCATAGGGCAGGGCGGCTGCACGATCGGGGCACAAAAAAGAAAACGCCCGCGTTATTCACACGGGCGTTTCCGTGGCCCCGCTACCGCGCCCCAATGAACGATTTCTCGTCCGCTTCTGTATCAGGGGCCGGCTTCCGCGCGGCTCTCTTCAAGTATAGGGCGCCTGGCGGGATATCCAAGTCGGCGAGACCCGCTTTTTGCACGGAACGCGAGCGGATGATTCAGACGTTTGAGTACTCGCGCCGCCTCTGGACTCAACGCCGTCATTGAGCTTTCAGCCGTTCATGCCGTTCGGTACATGAAAGCGACAACCTTACTGCAAAGCCGGCTGACCTAATAGCGATAAGCAATTCTTCGATAAATGCACGTCTGCTTCCGCAAGCGCACACGAGGACATCATCTTTTGCCAGCCGCATCGAGATACGGCCCTGTTGACCCGCGTACTTTTAGCACCGCAGGCAGCGCATATCCTTGTCGCGTTGCCCGGCCGTCCAGCGCGTCGAGCAGATGCCTCGCGGCGACCGTGCCGATCTCGCGTGTGTCCACGTACATCGTCGTGAGGGGCGGGCGCGCTTCGCGTGCGATCGCGAGATCGTCGAAGCCGGTGACGGAAAGTTGCCCAGGAATGGCGATGCCCAACTCTTCCGCCTCCCGCACAATGCCGAGCGCAATATGATCGTTGCCGCAGATGATCGCTGTCGGACGCGGCCCCGGCTGTTGCCAGAGCGCGCGCAACGCGCGCCGGCCAAAATCGAGCGTGGATTCACCTTCGACGAGGTGCTCCGGCCGCACCGCGAGGCCATGACGCTCCAGCGCGATGCGAATGCCTGCGAGCCGCGCCTGCGCACGGTCGTTGTCGCGCGTCGGTTGGATGCAGACCGCAAACGACCGATGACCGAGCGCGACGAGATGCTCGGTGATCGCTTCATACGCGGCGCGGTTGTCAACGCCGATGCAAACGTGCGGACTGCCTTTGCGCCACGCATAAAGCACGACGTAGGGCACGCGCCAGACTCGCAGCGCATCAAAGAGCTCCGGCGGATGCGCTTCGCCCACCACCGCGATCGCCTCCACGCCGCGCGCGAGCATCGCTTGAACCTGGGAGAGAGCCTCTTTAGGATCGTAGTTCGAGCAGCCGAGAAAAAGCGTGATGCCGCGCGCGGCGAACGCAGCCTGCATGCCGCTCACCTGCGAGGCAAACACCTGATCATCGAGCGTCGGAATGACGATGCCCGCAATGTGGCTGCGTGTGGATGCGAGCGCACGTCCGGCTGCATTCGGAAACCAGTTCAGCTCCAGCGCAGCCCGCTCGACGCGCTCGTGCACGCTGTCCGACACTTTGCTGGGCTCGTTGTAGACGCGCGATACCGTCGCCGTGGACACGCCCGCGAGCTTCGCCACGTCGGACAGCACCGTGCGCCCCGTGCTGCGGCGGGAGCGCGCCCCGGCCGCCCGCCCGGCAGGTGACGGTTTTTCTTCGAGAGCAGAGTCAGAGGCGCAAGAGCGAGGCATCGACGTTCAGGTTTCGTACAGGGAGCCCGTCGTCTTACTCGCGGCGCGACACAACGGCGCATCCGTCAGGCCCCCGCTGCGATGCGCGAGCGGAAATGCTCGGTACCTTCGACGATCTTGTCGAGCACCGCGTCGAGCGCCCAGAAGCGTTCGCGCACGTCGTAGTCGATCGCGCGGCAGAGAATGGACTGGAACGTGCCGATGCGCTGGTGGTACATCTTCGCGAGCGCCGGATAGCCGAGTGCCTCGGATACCGCCGCGACCACGAGAAAGATCGAGAGCTCGCGGGCGAGCGCCGGGTTCTCGTCGGCGCGATTGCGCAGCCAGTTGTACAGGTCCGGATGGAAGTTCGTGAACACGCCGTTGAATCCCGCGGATCCGGCTTTCATCGCATCCCAGGCAATCGCGGCATTCGCGTTAAGGATCTTCATGGGCGAACCCTTCGCCAGGGCAACGCGGCGCTTCACCGTGTCGAGATCGCAGCTCACGTCCTTCAACATCACGAAGCGGCCGGTGTCGATGCACATCTTGAGCTCGTCGTCGGATAGCAGGCGCCGGTAGGGAGCCGGGCATTCGTATAGCCCGAGCGGTATGTCGGAAGGCAAGCGGCTCATCAGGCGGCGCAAGTTCGTTGAGAACGCTTGCGTGCCGTCGCGGGCCGGATCGAGCCGGTTCGTCACCAGCACGATCCCGTCCGCGCCGGTCGCCGCGGCGGCGTTCAGCTCTTCGGCCTGCGCGTCGGGATCATCGCTGATATGGCCCGAGACCACCACCGGCACGCGGCCGCCCACGCGCTCGACCACGAAGCGGCCAAGCGCCGCGCGCTCCGCGAGGCTGAGAAATTGCATCTCGCTCGACTGCGCCACGGCGAACAGCGCGTCCGAGCCGTGCGCGAAATACCACTCGATCAGCCGTTCGAGCCCGGCATAGTCGATGGCGCCGTCGTCGTCGAACGGCGTCAGCATCACGGGCACGATGCCTTCGATCGTTTGCGACGAGCGCGTCGAAGAAGTGGGGAGAGTCATGTCGGTGTTGTCCTTGGCAGGGTTGAACGGGCAGTTCATCAAGCGGGTGCCCGTGCCGGACTGGCCGGTTCCGGTTCGCTTTCGATCGGCGCCGGCCTCGTCGACCGCATCGGCCCGCGCAGGCTGCTGGACGTCGCGCAGCCGGGTCTATGAAACCGCCGCCGCGAACGTGGGTTGCGCCCGCACTTCGAACTGTGTCGGGATGGATGCCTGCGCGCCTTCACGCGTGACGCTGAGCGCCGCGGCTCGCTGAGCGAAGTCGATCGCGCCGCGGATGCTCGCGCCGCGCACGCGCTCGGCTGCGAAGCCGCCCCCGCCGGCGAATGTAGCGAACGCGCCACCGAGCAAGGTTTCGCCGCGCGCCGGAAGTCGCTCTGCGTGGACAACGAGATCCATGTTCGCCATGCCGACCACGACGATCCGGTCCCAGGAATGCCGGTCCGTAGATCGAATGTTAGCGCTTACGTTAACGCGCAAAACAGCGACCGCGGCAACGAGACAATGACGTCATCAGGGAAACTCCCCAAAACAATTCATCGGACCGGCGATCGCGCTCCGCTCGCCCGCAGGATCATGCTCACCACTTCTTCCGTCGTAGCCTCGAAGCGCTTCGTCGAGAGCGCGCGTTTGCCCGAGAGCGCGCATATTTGAGCCTCGAAATCGGCGTAGTGCTGCGTGGTCGCCCAGATCATGAAGAGGAGCGTCCGAGGGTCGACGGGCGCGAGCAACCCTTTGGCTATCCATCGCTCGATCAGCTTCACGCGTGTGTCCATCCACGGCTTCACGCGTTCGAGGAGGATCTCTTGCATGTGCAGCGCCCCGCTGATTATTTCGTTGGCCCACACCTTCGATCCAAGTGGGCGGCGCCGTGACAGGGCCATCTTGGCGCGCACGTAGCCGCCAATCGCCTCGACCGGATCGTCGCTTGCATCGAACAGGTTGGCGGCGGCGTTCCATTCCTCGAACACATCGTCGAGTACGCGCCAGTACAGCGCCAGCTTGGTCGGGAAGTAATAGTGCAGATTCGCCTTCGGTAAACCCGCGCGCTCGGCGATCAGCGCCGTGCTCGCGCCTTCGAAGCCGCGTTCGGCGAACACGGCTTCGGCACAGGCGAGCAGATGGGATTCATTCGACGCACGAATGGAGGCTTTGCGCCGATGTGGCTTGTGCGATGTGTCGGCGGCTCGTTGCGCCTGCACGGTGCCGCGCGTCGCGAGGGGCGCGGCTCGCGTGGTGGGTTCGTCGTCGCGCATGTTCGGTCCATTCGGAAGAGAAAAGGAGCGCGGCGGCCGCGCGCATGCGGGAATCATTGTAGCCACGATGCAAGTGCGCCGCGAATTCACCGACATCAGGAGAAACGCGCAGCACGGACGGCTGGTTTTTTCACGCACTGCAGCATCAATGGCACGCTTCTCGCTCGTAACTCCGCATTGAATTCGCGAAGTTTCTCGTCTAGAACCTGTCCAATCGGACAGGATTCGAAGGGCTGGGTTTCAGGGGCAGCGCAGTGCCATCGAGACGTGCACCGTTGTGATCCTTCGCGCCCCAACACGGTGGCATGCATGCACGTTTGACAAGCACGGACAGGAGAACACGCATGAACGCAGTAAGCGAAGCCGCGCTGACGACCGCGATCCACGTGAACGGTCAGCGATTGTGGGACAGCCTGATGGAGATGGCCAGGATTGGCGCCACGCCCAAAGGCGGCGTGTGCCGTCTGGCGCTGACCGACCTCGACAAGCAGGGCCGCGATCTCATCGTGCAATGGGCGAAAGAGGCGCGCTGCACGATCAGTGTCGATCAGATGGGCAACGTGTTTATGCGCCGCGCGGGGCGCAACAACGACCTGCCGCCCGTGATGACCGGCTCGCACGCGGACTCGCAGCCAACCGGTGGGCGCTTCGACGGTATCTATGGGGTGCTCGGCGGCCTCGAAGTGATTCGCTCGCTCAACGATTACGGCATCGAAACCGAGCGCCCTGTTGAAACGGTGATCTGGACCAACGAAGAAGGCTCGCGCTTCGCGCCGGCGATGGTCGCCTCGGGCGTATTTGCGGGTGTGTTTGCGCTCGAGTACGGACTGTCGCGCAAGGACGTCGACGGCAAGACCATCGGCGAGGAATTGCAGCGCATCGGCTACGCGGGCGCGTTGCCGTGCGGCGGCCGCAAGATTCACGCGGCGTTCGAACTGCACATCGAACAGGGGCCGATACTCGAGGCCGAAAACAGGACGATCGGCGTGGTCACCGACGCGCAAGGTCAGCGCTGGTACGAAGTCGTGCTCACGGGCCAGGAGGCCCATGCGGGGCCTACGCCCATGCCGCGCCGCCGCGACGCGCTGCTGGGCGCCTCGCGCGTCGTGCAGCTCGTCAACGAAATCGGCCTGCGTCATGCGCCGCTCGCGTGCGCGACGGTCGGCATGATGCAGGTGCATCCGAATTCGCGCAACGTGATTCCGGGCCGCGTGTTCTTCACCATCGATTTTCGCCATCCGCAGGACGAGGTGCTGGCGCAGATGAACGCAGAGCTGCGCGAAGGCATCGCGAAGATCGCGGAACAGGGCAAGCTCGAAGCCGACGTCGAGCAGATTTTCTACTACGCGCCCGTGCCGTTCGACGAGGCGTGCGTGAAGTCCGTGCGCGCGGCGGCCGAGCGCTTCGGCTATTCGAATCGCGACATCGTTTCGGGCGCAGGTCACGACGCGTGCTATCTCGCGACGGTCGCGCCGACCTCGATGGTGTTCGTACCGTGCATCGACGGCATCAGCCACAACGAAGTCGAGGACGCGACGATCGAATGGATCGAAGCCGGCGCGAACGTGTTGCTGCACGCCATGCTCGAACGCGCGAGCGAGCCCGGCTGACGCAATTTCGATCGAACGCAAGCGGTCTCAGCGCCGCGCTGTCTTTCCAACGATTCCCCACGTACCGGCCGCGCACGTCACGCACACGGCCGGCGGACCCGTGTTTCGCCGCGCAAGGAGCATCCGGATGTCCCAGACCACCTCGAATGCCGCCAACGGCATCGCGCCAGGCCGTCTCAGTGCCGAGCAACTGGGCTGCAATTTCGCCGACGTCGCGCCGCCGCTTTCCGCGAATGCGGCCATGATCGCCGCCGACCGCTGTCATTACTGTTACGACGCGCCTTGCGTGAACGCATGCCCCACGGGCATCGACATTCCCGGTTTCATCCGCAAGATCGGCAACGGCAATCTCAAGGGCGCGGCGCGCGATATCCTCAGCGCGAACCCGCTGGGCGGCATGTGCGCACGCGTGTGCCCGACCGAGATTCTCTGCGAAGGCGCCTGCGTGAGAAATCATCAGGATGGCGAGCCCGTTCAGATCGGCGCGCTGCAACGTCATGCCACCGACTTCCAGATGGCCCGCGAAGCCGCGGGTGCCCCTGCGCTCTTCGAGCGCGCCAGCGAGACAGGCCGTCATGTTGCCGTGGTCGGCGCGGGTCCCGCGGGTCTCGCCTGCGCGCACACGCTCGCGCTTGCCGGGCATCGCGTGAGCGTCTTCGACGCGCGCGAACATCCGGGCGGCCTGAACGAGTACGGCATAGCGGCGTACAAGACCGTCGACGACTACGCGCAGCGCGAAGTGCAGTGGCTTCTTTCCGTTGGCGGGATAGAAATGCGCCAGGGCCAGCGACTGGGGCATGACGTGACGCTTGCGGAGTTACGCGCGGCGTATGACGCGGTGTTCATCGGCGTGGGCCTTGGCGGCACGCATACGCTCTCCATCGAAGGCGAATTGCTCGACGGCGTGCTCGATGCCGTGGATTTCATCGCGCGCGTGCGCGAGGCCGACGATCTGGCCAGCGTGCCCGTCGGTCGCAAGGTGGTGGTGCTCGGAGGCGGCAATACGGCAATCGACGCCGCCGTGCAAAGCCGCAAGCTGGGCGCGGAGCAAGTGACGCTCGCCTATCGTCGCGGCGCGGCGCAGATGAGCGCCACCTGGGCCGAACTGGAATTCGCGCGTCGCCAGGGTGTGACGTTGGCCGAGTGGATGAAGCCGCTGCGAATCGTCGGCGACACGCAGGTGCGGGCCGTGGAATTCGAGCGCACCGGGCTCGATATGAGCGGCGCATTGCGTGGCACTGGGGAGATCGTGCGCGTGGAGGCCGATATGGTGCTGAAGGCAATTGGCCAAACGCTGTTACCCGAAGGCCTCGACGGGTTGCAACTCAGCGAGGAAGGCGGGCGCGTCGCGGTGGATGCGAACGGCGCCACGTCCCTTGCGGGCGTTTTCGCAGGCGGCGACTGTGCCGGCCACGGCGCCACCGATCTGACCGTCCAGGCCGTGCAGGACGGCAAGCTTGCCGCGCACGCGATCGACCGCTTCCTTGCGAGTCAGTCCGCCAGGGCCGCCTGAGCCGCGTGATAGCTACACCGAATCCAGATAAAACGAAGGAGTCGCATCATGGCCGACTTGCGCTGCACGATTGCCGGCATTCAATCGCCCAACCCGTTCTGGCTCGCTTCCGCGCCGCCCACCGACAAGGCCTACAACGTCAATCGCGCCTTCGAGGCGGGTTGGGGCGGCGTGGTCTGGAAGACGCTCGGGCTCGACCCGCACGTGGTGAACGTAAGCTCGCGCTATGGCGCCACCACCTGGCGCGGCCAGCGCATGGCGGGTCTGAACAATATCGAGCTCATCACCGACCGGCCGCTCGACGTGAACCTGAAGGAAATCGCGCAGGTGAAGCGGGACTGGCCCGACCGGGCGCTCATCGTCTCGCTGATGGTCCCTTGCAACGAGCACGACTGGAAGTGGATTCTGCCTCAGGTGGAAGACACTGGCGCGGACGCTGTGGAGCTGAACTTCGGTTGTCCGCACGGCATGAGCGAGCGCGGCATGGGCGCGGCGGTGGGTCAGGTGCCCGAGTACATCGAAATGGTCACCCGCTGGGTGAAGGACGGCACGCGCCTGCCTTGCCTCGTGAAACTCACGCCGAACGTCACCGACATTCGTCACGGCGCGCGCGCGGCGATGAAGGGTGGTGCGGACGGCGTCTCGCTCATCAATACCATCAACTCGATCGTCGGTGTCGATCTCGACGTCATGGCGCCGCTGCCCACCGTGGACGGCAAGGGCACGCATGGCGGCTATTGCGGTCCTGCCGCGAAGCCCGTTGCACTGCACATGGTCGCGGAGATCGCGCGCGACCCGCAAACGCAAGGCTTGCCCATCTCTGGCATCGGGGGCATTTCCGACTGGCGCGACGCCGCGGAATTCATCGTGCTGGGAGCGGGCAGCGTGCAAGTATGCACCGCGGCGATGCACTACGGTTTCCGGATCGTCAGCGACATGATCGACGGCCTTTCCAACTGGATGGACGACAAAGGGTACGCCAGCCTCGACGCGATTCGCGGCCGCGCCGTGCCGAACGTCACCGACTGGCAATACCTGAACCTCAACTTCGACATCAAGGCGCGTATCGATCAGGACCGCTGCATCCTGTGCGGGCTCTGCCATATCGCCTGCGAAGACACCTCGCATCAGGCGATCACCGCCACGCGCGACGGCAAGCGCCACTTCGAGGTGGCCGATGCGAACTGCGTCGGGTGCAATCTATGCATGCATGTTTGCCCGGTCGATCAATGCATCACGATGGAGCGTGTCGATTCGGGCGAGCGCTACGAGAACTGGACCACGCACCCGAACAACCCGGCGCGTGTCGCCGACCCGAAAGCCTCCTGACATTTCGAAGCCGGATCGAGCCGGACCCACGACAAGCACGGAGAACCCACGTCATGAGCCAGCCCTTTGCAGTCGACGCCAATGCGCGCCGCGCCGAAAGCGAGCTATACAACGATGACCTCGCGCCCACCGGCGTTGCGCAGCGCACATGGCGCTGGTATCACTTCGCGGCACTATGGGTAGGCATGGTGATGAACATCGCCTCCTACATGCTCGCCGCCGGCCTCACCGAGCAGGGCATGGCGCCATGGCAGGCCGTGCTAACCGTGCTGCTCGGCAATCTGATCGTGCTCATGCCGATGCTGCTGATCGGTCATGCGGGTACGAAGTACGGCATTCCTTATGCGGTGCTCGTGCGAGCGTCGTTCGGCACCCAGGGCGCGAAGCTGCCAGCCATGCTGCGCGCCGTCGTGGCGTGCGGCTGGTACGGGATTCAATCATGGCTTGGCGGCAGCGCCATCTATACGCTCGTCAACATCCTCACGCACAACGCGCTGGTGGGCGACGCACTGCCGTGGCTCGGCATTTCGATCGGACAGGCTAGCTGCTTCCTCGTCTTCTGGGTGTTCCAGCTGTACTTCATTCTGCACGGCACCGATTCGATCCGCTGGCTCGAAAGCTGGTCCGCGCCCATCAAGGTGGTGATGTGCGCAGTGCTCGTGTGGTGGGCATGTTCGAAGGCAGGCGGCGTGGGCTCGATGCTGTCGCAACCGTCACAGTTCGCCGCCGGCGGCAAGAAGGCGGGCCTCTTCTGGGCGACGTTCTGGCCGAGCCTCACGGCCATGGTGGGCTTCTGGGCCACGCTCGCGCTCAACATTCCCGACTTCACGCGTTTCGCAAAAACGCAAAAAGACCAGTTCGTGGGCCAGGCCATCGGCCTGCCCATTCCGATGGCGTTGCTCTCGGTAGTCTCCGTGGTCGTGACCTCGGCAACGGTTGTGATTTACGGAAGGGCGATCTGGGACCCGATCGACCTCACGAGTCGCATGGAGGGCGTCGGTGTGGGCATCGCGCTCATCATCCTCACACTGGACACGATGTGCTGCAATCTCGCCGCGAATCTCGTCGGACCAGCTTACGACTTCTCGAGCCTCTGGCCCAAGGGCATCTCGTACAAGACGGGCGGTCTCATCACCGCGGGTATCGCCATCGTGATGATGCCGTGGAAGATCCTTGCCACCACCCAGGGCTACATCTTCACGTGGCTCGTCGGTTATTCGGCGCTGCTTGGGCCTGTGGCCGGCATCCTGATGGTCGACTACTTTCTCGTTCGCAGCACACGCCTCGACACGGCCCAGCTGTTCGAGGAAAACGGCGAATACGCCTACTCGAACGGCTGGAATCCGGCTGCCGTGATCGCGCTGATCGCAGGTGTGCTGCCGAACCTGCCGGGCTTTCTCAATGTCGCGTTCCCGAATGCGTTTGCCACCGTGCCCGATGCGTTCAAAAGCATTTACACCTATGCGTGGTTCGTGGGGCTCGCCATTGCGGCGCTCGTCTATGGCGTGATGATGAAGCTCGCCAAGAGCCGGCGCCCACGTGTTGCGAGCGCGTGAGCGTTTCAAGCGTGAATGTTCAACTGAAGGAGACTTGGCATCATGGCGATCCTGATTCGAGGCGGCACCGTCGTCAATGCAGACAAGAGCTGGCGTGCGGACGTGCTCTGCGAAAACGGCGTGATCCAGAGCGTTGGCGAGAACCTCGACGCGCCTGCGGGCGCGACCGTGGTCGACGCCGGTGGCCAATATGTGATGCCTGGCGGCATCGATCCGCACACGCATATGGAGCTGCCCTTCATGGGCACGACCGCCAGCGACGACTTCTACACGGGCACGGCGGCGGGGCTTGCGGGCGGCACGACATCGATCATCGACTTCGTCATCCCCAACCCGAAGCAACCGCTGATGGACGCCTTTCGCGAGTGGCGCGGCTGGGCAGAGAAAGCCGCTTCCGACTATGGCTTTCACGTGGCGGTGACGTGGTGGGATGAAAGCGTGTATCGGGACATGGGGCTCCTCGTGAACGAGCATGGCGTCTCGAGCTTCAAGCACTTCATGGCCTACAAGAACGCCATCATGGCCGACGACGAGATTCTCGTGAACAGCTTTGCGCGCTCACTCGAACTGGGCGCGCTGCCTACCGTGCATGCGGAAAACGGCGAGCTCGTATTCCAGTTGCAACGCCAGTTGCTTGCGAGCGGTTTCACGGGGCCCGAGGCGCATCCGCTTTCACGGCCACCCGAAGTCGAAGGCGAGGCAGCGAATCGCGCCATCCGCATCGCGCAGGTGCTCGGAGTGCCGGTGTACATCGTGCATGTCTCGGCGAAAGACGCGCTCGAGGCGATCGCGCGCGCACGCGGCGAAGGGCAGCGCGTATTCGGCGAAGTGCTCGCGGGGCATCTCGTGATCGATGAGTCGGTCTATCGCGACCCGGACTGGACGCGCGCCGCCGCCCACGTGATGAGTCCGCCGTTCCGTACCCAGGAGCATCGCGACGCACTCTGGCGCGGGCTTCAGGGCGGCCTGCTGCACACGACCGCAACCGACCACTGCGTGTTCTGCGCTTCGCAGAAAGCCATGGGCCGCCATGATTTCACGAGAATTCCGAATGGTTGCGGCGGCGTGGAAGATCGCATGGCGGTGTTGTGGGATCAAGGTGTGAACACCGGCCGGCTCACGCCGAACGAATTTGTGCGCGTCACCTCCACCAATGCGGCGCAAATCTTCAACCTGTACCCGCGCAAGGGCACGGTGGCCGTGGGTGCCGACGCCGATCTCGTCGTCTGGGATCCCGAGGCCACGCGCGCGATATCGGTCAAGACGCATCATCAGAACGTGGACTTCAACGTGTTCGAAGGGATGACGGTTCGCGGCGTGCCGACACACACCGTCTCACAAGGCGAACTCGTGTGGGCGGACGGCGACCTGCGCGCGCGGCGCGGAGCCGGGCGTTATCTGAAGCGGCCCGCGAATCCCGGCTATCTGCAGGCGTCGCGCCTCGCGAAGAGCCTGAAGCAGACGCAGCCGGTGCATCGCGAAGGTGACGCGCCACAATAAACACGGCAACGCGTGGAGGCACTGCAGGGGAAATCGGGGGCTCGACGCGACAGGATTCGCGTTGCGCCCCGGTAGTTCGAGTGCAAACCGGTCGGCGTTTTTTATCTGCGTCGGAGTTCGCCATTGAGCGATCAGATATGAGAAAAGCGCGAGCCGGGGTGCGGTCATCGTTGAATGAGTAATCCGTATCTCGCGGTTAGCGTTTCCCGCGTTCCGCGATCCATGCGCTATCCGGTCGCTGTTCCAGTCAGCGATTCACAGGCCTGCCAGAGGCGTCTTGCATCGGTTCCGTTTCTTGCCTGACTGGCGACGTTCGCTGGTCCCACGTCTCGACCCCGTGTTTCGAACAATCCGAGCGGACCATAGTAGCCGCCGTCGACGACATCGGCTGCGGTTGCGGCATAGAGCGTGGAAAGCGCGCCGGTCTGGTCACTGTTGAACAAGATATCGATCAGTCCGCCGAGCGCAGAGCGGACGATCGGGCTTGCGGCAAAATGGTCGGCACGGAACAGATTCGTATTGGCAACGCCGGGATGCGCGGCAACGGACATCACGCGCGATCGTGCGGCGCGCAACCGGCGATCGAGTTCGAACGCGAACATGAGGTTGGCGAGCTTCGACTGTCGATAGGCGGTCATCGGACGGTAACGACGGGTTGCCTGAAGGTCGTCGAAGTCGAGCCGCCCGGTCTTGTGTGCGATAGAGGCAACCGTGACCACGCGCGGCCGCTCGGCAGACGCTCCTGCCGCCATCTCGAGCGCAGGCAACAGCAGGCGCGTCAGGGCGAAATGCCCGAGTACATTGGTGCCGAACTGCAATTCGAAGCCGTCGACCGTTTCGAGGCGTCGGCGGGGCGCCATGACGCCCGCATTGTTGATGAGGATGTCGAGCGGCCGGCATTGCGCGAGTTCGCGATCGCAAAAGGCGCGCACCGAAGCAAGGCTTGCGAGATCCAGTCGTTCAAGCCGCAATCGGGCGGCGGGCAGTTCCCTCTGCAGACGGGACAGGGCATCGGCGCCGCGCTGTTCGTCACGGCAGGCGAGTACGACTTCCGCGCCTGTGCGAGCCAGTATTGCAGCGACGTGATAGCCGATGCCGCTGTTGGCCCCCGTGATGATGACGCGTCTGCCGTGCTGAGGCGTGATGTCGTCGATGCTCCATTGTTTGTTCTGGTTCATTGGCGATTGTCGAGGGAAGGCCGTTAGCCGGAGAGAATGCTGATTAGCATACCCGTTGCACGCGCGCCGCATGTGCTGGACATTTTCGGGTTTCGCACGGATCCGGCGGCTTCCTGAGTCGGGCGCGCAGCGCGCGCATGCAATGCGTGTGAAACGCAAGGCGGCCGTCCTGAGCCGTTACATCAGCCGAAGCACGATTCTCTGAAGGAGGGAGGGCAGGTCGCGTCGAGCGTCGACCACGAGATGAACGAAAACGGTCTCGTCGCGGACCTGATAAATGATCCGGTTCTTGCCGGAAAGGTCTTGCCGGAAACCGTCCTCGAAAAAGCCCTCAAGCTCGGCAGGCGCATGACCGCTAGCGGGGAACTGGCGAATGTGCGTGATCGTCTCCTGCAGTTGCGTCGATGTCTGACGCCACATTTCCCATCCGAATGTGCGGACACCATAGCTTCTGCGTTCGTCAATGCCGATCCGCGCCGTCGGGAAGATGCGGTATTTCAGCAGCGGTGCCGCCATCAGCGGAGCTTTTCCTGACGATCGAGCTCGTTGAGCCCCGCAAAGAACTCGTCGCCATCGACGTGATCCCCGCGCTCGATGTGCTTCTGGCCGATAGCCAGGATTTTCAGGAGCGCGAGGGTCTGCTGCGTCGATTCGTAGCTTCGCACATCCTGGACGACGAGCTTCGCTTCACCGTTCTGCGTGATGATGAGCGGCTCTCCCGAATCAGTCAGGTCCTTGACGATTTGCGCCGCTTCGCTTTTGAGGTAGCTGATTGGCTTCACATGATCGGCGAGATGCATCAAGCGCTCCGGTGAGGTTCACACAGGACCAAATTTAAACCATTAACGGTCCGGCGGCGATCTGCGGTGCGTCCATGTGCAACTACATTTGACATAATGTAATGAGTCCGGGCTAACTTTAGCTGGCACTAAACCTGTGGGGAGAAGACCCCACAAGCGTTAGCGGGTAGCGCCAGCCACCGAAAACCCTTGGAAATTTTTTCCAGTACGTCCTCCCAAACCTTCCGTACTTCCTCACTTTTCGCCCGCTGAATTTGCATTGCGGCAAAGATTTCCGCGGGCGAAATTCCAATCAACCTTGCCACCTTGATAGCTGTTTCCTCGTCGAAATTGGACCGACCCATGCGGTAATTGCTGATCGCGGAGGGGCGAATCCCCAACATCTTCGCCAAGGCATAGTCAGACGGTAACCGCTGTGCCGTTTTAGCTGCGTCGAGGTAATGATCGCAGGTGTAATTCATCATGAATCCCCTTGTTTAAAGTCGCTCCCGGTTGCTTGCCGGGTACGGGATCAAGCTGCCTATCGCTATCTAATGTGCTCGGCAACTGCTGAAAGATCTGCGGAATTGCCGCATGAAAACAGTCTGAGTGCATTGCGCCAGATCGCTTTCGCGCGTTCATCCTGCGAGCGCTCTGCACGCGTCGCGGCAATGATTTCGAAGGGATGAATCCCGAGAATCTCAGCCGCCCGAATGGCCGTGGCATCTTGGAAGACTGATTGGCCTGTCCGATATTTGCTCACGGTAGAACGCGTCACACCCAAAGCCTTTGCGGCTGCGTAGTCGGACGGAAGGTCTAACCGCGCCTTCACGTCGTCGACCCACTCGACTGTAGTTTTCATACACATCTCCCGCAGCAGTTCAACCGGTCTTGATGATAGTGCAATAGTCATGTCTATTGAAATAGACATGCCCCTTGATGCGTCATGGTCCTTGACTATGTCATGCCCCTTGTCTATCCTTCGAATCGTCGCCCGACCCCGGTTCTCATCCCCGCCGGTTCGGACTTGCTATCCGCTCGTCGGGCGACGTTTTTTCCAAGTCAAGGTAGGGGATGAATAAGGGGATGCACATGTCGTTTTCTCAGCAACAAACACTTACACCTTCGGCGCTCGCGCGCCAGCTCATCGAGCCACACTTTCGTGCGTGGATGGATCACATGATCGGTTTAGTCCAGAAGTGGACTTGCGTGGTCATCGTTCAACGCGTGGGGGTGGCGGTATGAGCGCCCGGCCGACAGATTCATCGCGTGACATTTTCAGGTGGGCAGTCGTGGACTCCTGCTATGAAATCGACGTGATCCGCGAGTTCGAGCGGCGCGACGGGGTATTTCTCACCGCTGCAAAAGGGTTGCTTTGCGATCGCGCCCGTAGAGCGCTGCACCTTCTGAACGGCATGGCCGGGGAGTGGTGATCATGAAACCGATTCGCTACGAAATCATGTACGAAGGTGGGCCGGTCATGATCCTGGGCGAAGCCGTCGAAATCGAGAACGATCTAGGGCTTACATTCGGCGTCCACTGTAACGGTTGGCTTCCTCGCGAACACAATCATAGGTGGATCGTGACGCACACTGCGTCGGGACTGATGACGGGCTGGGGCGCGACGCGCGCCGGCGCCGTGCTCTGCGCATCGGAGCGGGTCCGCATCGCTATCGCCGGCGGTTACCTGAAGTCGGCCATTGAGCGGGCGATGTGCCAGCGGGCCGTGGCGCTCGCAAAAGCTGCCTGCATGGCGCCGACCACGGATCGGCCGTCTATCCGCGCGCCATAGCCCGAACTCAGCGGGTTTTCTCTCACAAATCGTCAACCGTCGATATAGCTAGTCGACGCGCATCGTAAACCAAACGTGAAATGCATTGAATCAAGGGGTTGAACAATGAATATCAATAGGACTGCTGATTTCCAAGAAATGGAGACGCGTGCAATTCAACGCATGGTGCGCGCGAGCAACGCCGAGCAAATGCTGCGACGCCGCGCGCGCGACGAGTTCGAAACGCTAGGCGCCGTGCTGCGCCGCGTCGACGTGCTGCCTTTTATAAGGGGGACGTTGTGACCAGTCGTGAAATCGAGCCGGGCATCGTTGAATGCGGCCCGTTTCAGAACTCGCCAGAAGCGCGCGGCGGCTATTTCGAATTCAGCGGCCGCGAGCTTCACTGGTACGAGCATTTGAAGCGCGGCCGCTATGTCGAACTCGGATTGTCGCGCGCAGAAGCGCTGATGGTCGCGCGAGACTGCTGTCGAAGAAGCCGGACAACGAAAACATGAACAAGGCCACGCCAGCGGCCGCGATTACTGCGCCGCTCATATCGTACTTTGGCGGAAAGTTCCGCCTCGCCGCGTGGGTGCTTTCGCACATGCCGCCGCACGAAGTTTATGTCGAGCCGTTCGGCGGCGCCGCTAGCGTGCTGCTGCAGAAGCCGCGCAGCAAGGGCGAGATTTACAACGATATGGACGGCGAAATCGTCAATCTGTTTCGCGTCGTTCGCGATCGCGTGCAGCGCGCGCAGCTCGTGGAAGCGCTCGCGTTGACCCCGTACGCGCGTGCCGAATTCGACGCGGCGTGGGCCGCCACAGACGATCCTATCGAGCGCGCTCGCCGTCTTTGCGTGCGCGCGCAAATGGGTTTCGGGGCAACGGGCGCGGCGCGGCTGTTGCGCGATTCGACCGGCTTCGCGGCCGACATGAAGGCGGACGGCGCGGGGCAGTGGTCGCGCTATCCGCGCCGGATTACAGCAATCGGCGATCGCCTTCAAGGTGTCATGATCGAAAACAGGCCAGCAGTCGAATTGATCGCGCAACACGACGCGCCAGGCACGCTGTTCTATCTCGATCCGCCATACCTACCCGACACTCGATCTTACCGCGTGCGCGGAATGTGCCGCGACTACCGGCAAGAAATGACGCCGCTACAGCACGCGGACCTGCTTGCGATGCTCGCGAATCTGCGCGGCATGGCAATCGTGAGCGGCTATGCATCGACGTTGTACGACCGTGCGTTGATCGGTTGGGCTCGAGTTTCTTGCAAAGCGCGTGCCAACGGTCAGCGGGGCACGGTTTCTCGAGACGAAACGATCTGGATTTCGCCGGCCGCATGCGCTGCTGCGGGAATCGAACCGGGCCACGTCGAATCATCAATCGATGACGTCGAATTGCCGCTCTTTGTGGAAGCGGCCGGGCGGACGTGACATGAGCACGCCTGCCTACATCACACCGACGCCGCGGGAAATGCTGATCGAGGATTTAGGCGAGTTGGGCGTAGGCGCCGGCGCGCTGCGAGCGTTGCCCGACCTGTCTATCCCACCGCGAACCGCGGAATCGGATCGCGCAGAAGCCGACGCGATGCAGGTGCTTCGCCCGTTGCTGCGCGAAATATCGGCGCGCCGTTACCTCTTTTGAGCAATCGGGAGAAAGCAGCATGAGACGGAAGAAGGACAAAAAGGTAATGCCGCTGTGGGCTATTTGGCTGATTACCGTTATCGCTGTCATTGCGTGGTGCAGCGTCAACTCTGGCGATGATCAGGCGCAACCGAAGGCTGGGCAAATTGACCATCGCACCTAACGCATAACGCAGGCGGAATCAAAGTCAACGGGGAGCGCGAATCATGATGCGTGTACAGATCGGGAGGGCAACCCTGTATTGCGGCGATGCGCTCGAAGTGCTGCCGGAACTTTCAGGAATGGATGCCGTTTTGACAGATCCGCCCTACAGCTCGGGCGGTGCGTTTCGTGGCGATCGCATGGGCGACGCGCAAACAAAATACCTTAGCACTAGGACGTTGCCGAGTTTCAGCGGCGACAACCGGGATCAAAGAGCCTTCCATTTCTGGTCCGCCCTATGGTCTAGCGCTGCGCTGCGCGCGTGCAAGGTTGGCGCGGTTGTCTGTGTGTTTTCGGACTGGCGGCAGTTGCCGGTTTCGACCGACTACCTGCAGGCCGGCGGCTGGATTTGGCGCGGCATCGTCCCGTGGGTAAAAACGTCGTACAGGCCGCAGCTCGGTCGCTTCGGTGCTCAATGCGAGTACGTCGTATGGGGGAGTGCCGGCCCGATGCGGCTGGATCGTGGTGTCCGTGCGCTATCGGGATTCTATGAGTACGCGAGCCCGATGCAGCGTGAACACGTGACGCAAAAGCCGCTCGGCTTGATGGCTGATCTACTGAACATTGCGCCGCCCGGTGGTCGCGTGCTTGACGCATTTATGGGAAGCGGAACAACCGGGGTCGCCGTTGTTCAATCGAAGCGCGAGTTTTTCGGCATTGAGCTCGACGCGCATGCGTTCGACGTTGCATGCCGGCGAATCGACGACGCGCAAAACAGTCTGTTCGACGAGCGGGTCCGGCTCGTGGACGATTCCGCGGACGATCTAAATGAGCGATAGCCGCAATCCCTACCTGATCGAAGGTCCGGCGCAAATCTGTTTCAGTGGCGGCCGCACTTCGGGCTACATGCTGCACCAGATATTGGAAGCCAACGGTGGCCTACCTGATGACTGCATCGTGGCATTTCAGAACACGGGCAAAGAGCGCGAGGAAACGCTTGAATTCATCCAGGAATGCTCGATCCGTTGGCACGTGCCGATCAGCTGGATTGAGTGGGACGGCTTCAAAGCCGGAAGCCGATCGCGGTGCGATGTTCGGATCGTCGACTTTGAGACGGCTAGCCGCGATGGCGAGCCGTTCTCGCGCCTGAATGACGCGCTCGGCATTCTGCCGAACCCAGTCATGCGTACCTGCACGGCGAACCTTAAGGTAAAGGCTGGTCGCGAGTTCATGTTGGCGCAGGGTTACGACGAATGGGACAACGTGATGGGAATTCGCGCGGACGAGCCGCGCCGCGTAGCGCGACTTGGCGCACCGGGCCGGGACAACAATGGTGGTGTTCCGGATCTGCCGCTCGCGCGGACGAATGTCAGAAAAGCTGACGTGCTCGCGTTCTGGCGTGCTCAACCGTTTAATCTCGCGCTCGACTCAGAGGGCGATTTAGGAAACTGCGACGGCTGCTTTCTTAAGGCGCGGCACAAGATCGTGCGTGCGTTTGTCACAGAGCCGCAACGCGCTGTCTGGTGGATCAATGAAGAATCGCGCCCGGCTGGAGCGACCTTCCGCAACGATCGCCCGTGCTACTCAGAGCTGCTGCGCGAGGCGCAATTTTACGCCAAACAAATCCCCTTCGACTTCACTGAATCGCAATCGGACGAGGCGCTGATCGATTGCATGTGTGGTGATTAACGGCCTAACCGAGCACGAGGATAGAAATGAAAACGCTAACTGATGCCGTTGACGCCGCGATGGTGGAAATGAAGGGCATTTTCCCGCCGCTTCGTCGTTCGGAATGTGAGCGACTGATCCGCGCAGCTCTCGCGGCCTGTTCGGGCAGCGAATCGCTCCCGCATCTATTCGGCATGGATTGGAGTTCGGGAGTCGACAGGACTAGCGTAGCACTCGCCCGCGCGCGCGAAGATGGCCGGCTAGAAATCGCGTTCTATCTGAATGGTGACGATCAACCTGACGACCGCAAAGCGTACAGCCTGGCGGCGACAGAACCCGGATTCGAAGAAGCATGGCCGGATATTCATCGTGCCGGCGGCGGCCATGGATGGCGCGGCGTCGCGTTGGCTGCGTGGCGCAGGGCAACTCGTTACGCGCGTTCGTTGCAAGTTAAAGAGGCGCTTGCCGCGGCCGCAGGCGCCTCAGGTTGGGGGGCTTTCGAGTTAGTGCTAGCCATGCCGGATAAGCAGCGCGAAGCGTTCGCCGAGGCGATGAGCAGCGGCGCATTGAATGCAAAGCAATCGATGTTCATGCCGGAAGAAGAGGTATTGACGGTCGCAGCGATGATGCCTCGCGACGTCTGGCAGACGCTTCAACGCATCCGCGCCAGCGTGCCGGCGGAGGTATTGCGTTGCTGCTCTCCTGACGTCGATCTTGGCGACGAAATCGACGCGCTGTTCGCCGTCTATTCGTTCAGAGAGTAACCGCGATATGCCATACCGTCGTATGTCGCCAGATGACCAGTGGGCGAAAGAGCGACTACAGGGATTGCCGCCGCGCTGGCGCACACGTATCGAGAGGCAATGGCGCGAGCGGTACGCGGAGCGCAACATCGATGCGCGACGCGTTGCAAATCTGTTTTTGCTCAACATCACTGAAAACCTTAAGGCGATTCGACTTCCATTGAAAGCGCGCGATGAGCATATCTGCGCGTGCGCAGAAGATCGCGCAGCAGAATGTCTCGTACTCGCATCGGTCTACGGGGAAATCAAGGAACGTCGCGCAGCGCTCGAACGCGTTGTGCGCCGATTCCATTGCGAGCCGCCAGCGCCAGAACGTGTATCGAGGCGAACGGGCGAAATTATTGGCATAAGAGATCAGCCGGCGATTCTTCGCATGACGGATGCAAAGTGGTGGCGCGAACAGTTGCGCAAGATGCACGCACAGTTCGTCGAAGCCGCTGCCATCCAGCTCGACTACGTGAACGCACAAGGTGATATCTACGTATCAAACGAATCGCTGGCCCGACGCGGTCAGCAGAAGAAACGCAATCGCCGGATGCTCGAAAACACGATCGCAACGAACGAGGACGGCGACAGCTTTCCACTGTCTGAGCTGCACGACAAGTCCGTCTCCTGTCCGCCGATCAAGCGCGGCGAACTCATGACCCGCATCAAGGGCTTCGAGGATATCGCTCGGGAAAACGGTCATGTCGGGCTGTTTCTGACGCTCACGTGCCCGTCGCGCATGCACCGATTCACGAAAGGCAAAAGAATTCGCATTTCCAAAGGGCGGATCGTGCAGACCCGCAATCAGGTGCGCCAAAATTCGCGATACGACGGCACGTTACCGCGTGACGCGCAACGGTATCTGGTGAAAACGTTCGCACGGCTGCGCTCGTTCCTGAAGCGTCACAACGTGCAGTGGTACGGGTTCCGAATCGCGGAGCCGAACCACGACGGCACGCCGCATTGGCATCTGCTCGTTTTTTTCCCGCCATATCTTTCAAGGCGTCGTCCCGGCGAGCGTAAGCCGGGCCAACGCGGCCGCGTAAAGGACGTGTTCGCGACTGACGAACGTTGCGCGCTGTTGCCGCGTTTGTGCGCGTGGGTGCGCCGCTACGCGCTCAATGACTCACCCGACGAGCGCGGCGCGAAAAATCATCGCGTCGACTTCAAGCCGATCGACTGGCAGCGCGGCACGGCGGCCGGCTATATCTCGAAGTACGTCGCGAAGAACATCGACGGTCATGGCATCGAGGCAGATTTGGCGGGCAATCCGGGCATCGAAACAGCGTTGCGCGTCGAAGCGTGGGCGTCGACGTGGCGCATTCGTCAGTTTCAGCAGGTAGGCGGACCGCCTGTCACGACGTGGCGCGAGGCGCGACGCCTGGACAAGGTTCCTGAAGGCGCGCCAAAGGTACTCGACGAAATGTATGAAGCGGTGAACCGGATTCAGCGCGGCGACGATGAATCGGAGGTTTCGCCCGCATCGTGGGCCGACTACGTCCGTGCGAATGGTGGCATCCATTGCGCGCGAGACGATCGCCCCGTGCGCGTGTATCGCGAATTCGACTCGCGGATCGGTCGCTATGGCGAGCCGGTCGGCGACGTGGTGAAGGGGTTGGAAGCTCGCGAAATCCGTCTTGAACGCGACGGCATTGTCGAGTTGCCAAAGCTGCGAAGCATGGTTGTTTTTACGTCGCGCCATACGTGGACGATTGAACGCCGGAAGCCGACTGATCTCGCACTCGATCTCGCGCGCCACTCGACCGCGCAGCGCCTGAATCTAGGGGTGGGTTTGGCGCACGCAGTGCGCCCTTGGACTCGTGTCAATAACTGTACGCATGCACCTCCTTTCGCGGCCGGCGCTGATCGCGATCGAGAGCCAGATCCCGACATAACAGAGTGGCTCGACGACTACGATCGCGCCGATCGAGCGGCGCGGACGGTCGAACCGCAACACAACCGAAGGAAATCGCATGAACGATATGTCGATTAAGTGCCCGGCGTGCGACGACGCGCTCGAGGCCCGCCATTCCGAAAGAATGTCGGACACGTTGCGTCGCCTGTACTTCTGGTGTCCGTCGTGCGGTTTTCGCGCGCCGGCAACGCTCGAGGTGTTGCACTCGCTTTCGCCGCCGGCACCGCGCTATATGCGCGACGATCTGGCGTTGCTGCCCGCCCGGCCGCTTGGCGGATCGATCAATGCGCGCACCGCCAAACAGGCTCGGGGCTGAAATGCGGTGGACGATGCCTTGTCCATGTTGCGGCGCGCGCGGTATTGCCCGCGCGATGCTGCAAACGTCCGCTTTGTGCTGGACGGTGGATTTTCAGTGCGACCGCGTGACGTGCGGCCACACATACCGCACCGAATTAACGATGCAGCCGGCGGCGCCGGTTCAGAAGGTGGCGCGGCGCGACACGCTGCAACTCTTTGATGATCTGCCGCTCGCCGAATCAGTGCAGGTCGGCGACTCGCCGCGGGGGAATGGGGACAATGACGGTTGAAATCGAAGAAGGCGCGGCGGGCGATGTTGCGCGATGGGCGTGCATGGGGCTGGCGGCCGCCGCAACCGGAACCGCGCTTGCGCTGTCGGTGCTCAGTGGCTGGCAACGCGGCGGCACGAGTGCGGAGCGCGGAATCTGGATTGCGCTCGGCGCTGTGCTGGTGATCAGCGCACACCTGTTGCCGGCGCTAGTGCGCGGCGCGAGCCGACCTGTTCGCGCCGTTGCCTTCGTGCTGTGGATCGCATGCCTCGCGAGCGCTGGCTACGGACACGCCAGTTTCTTTCTGCTAGCGCAGCAGCACGCCGGCGAGCTGCGCGCGCGGTCGACGGCTGTCGACTCGCCGGCCACCGCTCGCACACTGCCGGCCGTGATGCTGGATCGTGTAGCCGTGGTTCGCCAGCTCGGCGAAGCGCTGGTGCAACGCTGCGCTCGGGCATGCCCAGCGCTCGAGGCGCGGCGCGCGACGCTCGCAGCTCAACGCGATGCGCTTGACGCCGAGGCTGACGAACTGCGGCGGGATCGAGCCGACGCGGACGCGGCCGCCGTGCAACGCGTCGCGTTGCGCGCTGATCCTGTCACGTCGCGACTGTCGGGCCTTTTCGCCGCGCCTGTTGCGCGGGTCGATCTGTTGATCGGGCTCATGCTTGCCGCCATGCTGGAGGGGGTCGCGTGTCTGTTGTGGACGGTCGCATCGCGGCCGGCGACGCGACCGGCAGTATCGCAAGTCGCAGTCAGTCGCGCGAAGGTGGCCGCCCGTCGCAAGTCGGGCGAAGCGGCGCCACTCGCTATTCGAACCGCGGCGCGTGAGCCGGTAACACCGCGGCCACCGGCGCGCGACGTGGACGAAGCCGCGCGACTCGCACACGACGTCAAAGTCGGGCACGTGCGGCCGACTGTCGCCGAGATCAGACGGCATCTGCGCTGTTCGCAAGCGCGTGCGATCGCGTTGCGCCGGGAACTCGTTGGTTCGATTCCGGCTTAGGTGCGCGGAGATTATCGGCATGGACCTAACCGTGGGTCGCTCGGCGGACGCATTTCGATACATAGACAAAGCAGCAGATTGCCCACCATAACGAAGCGCTTCTGATGAACTGTCCCGATGCGGTAACACCCGTCGGCTTGGTAGTTCTTGCTCATGTTTCAGGCCAATTGCGAGACCCGTACACTAATGATCGGCCAACGACTACCGCATAGGGAGGAAAGTTGAATGGCGCAAAGAGCTGCACGGTGACAATCACAAATCCGGACTCGTTCCTGATTTGAAGTTTGTGCATGGCGCCGTCCAACTCAGACGGCCACATTAAGGTCGTCCACTCTCGACCGACATATTGCCAAGCTTCTCGCTCTTTAAGCAAACACAAAGGCTGTACGAGCGGAATGAAGCCATCGACGCCGCATTCGGCGACAGCGAAACTATAAGCAATTTTCGCGAATAAGGCGCAAAAATACTTGGGAGATAAGCCGTATCTGATCGTAACTTGTTCGAACGAAGGTTTCGGCATTTCGCGCTCGTCCTCGAAGTGATGCAGATTGCAAGCCATCGCAGGCCAAGTATCACCAACCGGCACTGCAGAGATCAACGTCGGCAATGGAAGCGAAAGCGATATGAATGAACTCGGCAACCCGGCTTCCACACCCGTCAATTTGCTGCTAACACCCGCGCGAACCGCTTGGATAGACAGCGCCGAAAAGTCGGTCTCTTTGTGCCGTCCGGAGCCGATACCTTTGTTCCGACGAAAGAGCGCCCAGATTCCACGCTGAATGTGTCCTTCATAGCTACTTGTAATCCCGGCGCATTTCTCGCAGCTTGACCGTGGCAAGATCATATCGCCGCGCAGCCCCGCCGGAATGATGTGTTCTTTGCTCAGCCTTTCTTTGGACCCGCAGTAAATGCACCTTCCGACGGGTGTGTACGTTTTCATCTGGCAGCCCCGGCGTGGCGAAGAATGTCTCAGGCAATTCTGCGCGTGGTCGTTAATGCATACAAGTCGATTGGCCGACAATCGGGGGAGCGGCGGGCGTGTACGCTAAAAAGCCCGCATTCTGCGGGCTTTTTTCATGTCATGCGTGCGCGCCGTTGTCAAGCGCTTCGCGCGCCGCGCGCTCTAATACGTGCTCTGACCATTGATTAACGCTTTCGTCGGCCATCGCGGCCGCGATAGCGATGCGGGCGTGCGTCTCCGGGTCGATGCGCAGCATGAATTTTCCTGACGCCGGCTTTTGCGGCGCGCGGCCAGCTCGAGCGCAGTCGTCGAGATAGTGATCGACGGCCGCATGAAAGTCCCGCGTCAGTTCGTCGACGGTCTCGCCGTGAAAGCTGATTCTGTCGTCCACGCCGAGCACGTGGCCGACGAAAATACTGTCGCGCCCGTCGAATTCAACGCGGGCGAAATATCCCTTATAGGTCATGGCGTTAGTCATGGCTCTTGATCCTCATTTCGATAAACCAGTCGCGCAATTCTTCCACCTGATACCGCTTTGCTTCCTTGCCTGGATGCGGGCGGTGAAGGTAGCGGCGTTTCCCGTTCAGCTCGAAGGCGATGCGCGACCCCGCGCCTTCGTGAATGCTGCCGCCCAGAGCGACGACAAGCGACTCGATATCAGCAAACACGATCCCGCCCAACGTCGGCTTCGTAAAGATCGCGGTCAATGTGCGGCCGTGTTTCGTTTTCATTTCTAGATGGTATCACAAAATGGTATCACTATGCTATCAAAAAGTGATACCACATTGCCATTTGAAGCGACGGCAGACCGGACGTGTCTGGCGGGTCAGGGAGCGGCTACCGGTTCAGCAGTCCCCCCGGTGCGTGCGCATCCTCGTGAGCCGCTTTGCGGTCCGTCTGCGCGGCGGGACGGGTATTGCAGGCCGGTAGGTATTCCGGGGCCGGCGTCGATCCCGCCCGCGAAATCGCAGTCACCCTCCGCGCCTGCGATCAAAAAATCTGGCGTTTCTAGACGCACCCTCACTCGGTCTGTCGAACCCGCCCAGCCGGCAAGGGCGCCGATTTTGGATGCCTGCTGCTAGACGCGCCTAGACGCAGCAAGGGCAGGGCTAGACGCGGGGTCGAAAATCGACGGTTTTCAGCCTACCGGGCCGCCGCGGCGCTGGTCTCGGGTGGGACGACATAATCTCCAAACTGGACGATTTTTTCGCCGGCCCAATCGTTGATCCGCTCAAACTGCTGTTGAAGCGGCACGATTTCATTGCGGCCGAAGACGCGCGCGGCGGTGTCCGCGGCGCCGAAGCCGCCCGTATTGCTCGGCACGATGCCGATAAGCTGCGGCGGCACGCGGTGCGCGGCGAGGCTGTCGTCGCGCGTCACATTCTTGATGTTGAAAAATTCGTCGCGCGCGGCGACTTCGGAAATCGGAATCAGCTCGAGGGCGCCTTTCTCGCCGCGGCCATCGCGGCCGGTCGAATGGATAAACAGATTTCGGAAATTCCCCAGGTTCTTCGATTCGCGCAGTTGCTTGCGAATTTCGTCGACGTCGTTGGGGTCGACGGAAGGATCGTTCAGGTACAGGATGAACCCGGCATGCGACCCGTTTGCATAGTAGCGGCGGCGGAACAGCGTCGCCGACTCGTTCAGCCAGGCCGCCTGCAGGGAAGCGATGTATTCGGGCATTCCATACACTTCCTGATTGACGTCCGGTTCCATAAGCTGAAAAACGGAACCGGCCGGGAACTCGTGCGCGATCTGCCAGCCGTCGAGCTGCACAAACGTTTCGAAGTCTGTTTTACGGCGCGTGTCCTTTGCGAGCGTGGGGCGATAGTTGACGGCGCCGCCAAATGCGTTCGTTTCCCGCTCGAGGTAGCAATCGCCAAAAACCAGAAAGTCGAGCGCAAGGCGCCGGAACGCGTCGCGCGAAAATTTCCTGTGCTCGACGAACGTCGACGCCAATACGTTGCGTTTGAAATACAGCGCGGATGCATGGTGCGTGCCGGCGCGAAGGGATTTCGCGAGTCCGACGCGGCTAATGGGCGGCTCGAAATAGTCGTTGATCGTCCACAACTCGCGGTAATTGAAAATGTCCGCGCTTTCGAGCGCGGTTACGGCGTCGCCAAACGTGAACGACGTAAGCGACGATAGCGGATCGCGTGCAACGATTTCGCTGGCGGCGCTGATGGTGGTGAGCGAATGGGACATTAGAAGAACTCCACGGTGCTACGGGCGCGCTGTGCGCCTTCGAGCGGTTCATTGTCGAGCGCATGGAGACAGGCCCACGCGAGGTCCGCGTGGCCCGTGTCTTCGCTGCGCGGGGCGGTATAGGTGAGGCGCGTGCCGCTCGCCGTCATCGAGCGGCGAATCGACATGAACGACTGGACCAGATCCGTCATGCTGGCGTCGAACTTGAGGCGGCCTTTCCCGATCACGGACAGGCCTTTGAGGATCAGGCGCGTTTTGACTTCGGGCGAATACTGGAGCGCGCGCGTGCGCGGAAAGAACTGTCGCACGAGCTGATAGACCCCGTGACCGATGCCGGTTGCGTCGATCGTAATGTCCGTCACGTTGTATTGCTGCGTGATCGTGCGAATGCTCTCGGCTTGCGCTTCGAAATCCATGCCGTGCCAGCGGTGGCGCTCCAACACCCGGAATTCCCCGTTGGGTTTCGACGGTGGTGCGATGACGACGCAACCCGCTGCGTCACCGGTTAGTGCCGGATCGTATCCGACCCATACCGGCCGCAGACCGTAAGGGCGGGCTTCCAGCGGCTTCACGTCGTCCCACTCGACCCAGGAGTCGGCGAAGCACGCTTTCATCGCGTCGAACGGGAAAACCGATGCCGTGTCGTCGACGAAATCGCACATATACAGGTTGGCGAAGTCGGCGGGGCTGTTGTGCTGGCGCAGCTCGTCGACGTCGAGTTTGTCGAAGCCCGCGGCGACGGCATCTTCTACAGTCACCATGTGGCGCCACTGACCATCGGGGCAGATCAGGCCGCGCGCGAGCGACGTGTGCGAGACGTCGATTTCAACGCGATCCTTTTCGGCGCGGCCTTTGTTGTAGTGCGCGCCGGTCCAGAACGAATACGCCTCATGCGTCGTCGTCGACCCCGTTGAAAAGTGCGTCATTCGCAAATGCTTGTGCGTCGCCATGCCCTGGGCGACCTTGTTCAGCGTTGCGAAATTGCTGACCCAGAAATACTCGTCGAAATAAAGGTCGCCGTTGTAGCTCTGCGCGGTGCGCGAACTCGTGCCCAGGAAAATGAGCGACGCGCCATTCGGAAGAATGATCGGATCGCCGGTCAGTTCAACCTCGGCCGCTTGCCATGCGAATTTCTGGATATACGCGCGAAACACGTGCGCTTGCGCGCGGCTCGCGGACAGGAAAATCTGGTTGTAGCCGGTCTCCAATGCACGCGCGAGCGCTTCGTGCGCGAAATAGAACGTCGCTCCGATCTGCCGCGATTTCAGAATGTTGCGGCGACGCATAGCACGGTTCGCATACCACACGTGCTGATGACCGATCAGGGAGTCCCTGACGGCGGAAATCAGTTTTTGCGACTGTTCTTCGGATATCGCGTTGCGCCGCGATTTGCGCCCGGCCGCGCGCGTCGTGTCACGGCCGGCGCTGCCCGCCGATTCGCCGGCGCTCTCGCCATTGGCCCGCGCCGCTCGCGCGCGGATGCGGTGAAACCGTTCAACCTCACGGCCAAGCAAATCGATTTCCTTGAAATCCTTGCCGTCCTTGTTCTCCTTCGCGATCAGAACGCGCATGCGCTGTTCGAGCGCGGCGTCGATCCGGTCGGTTGCGTCTGCCTCGCCCCAGCGCTCGCGCTGCTTCCATGTTTCGACGGTCGAGCGCTTTTCGCCGATGTAATCGGCGATGGCGGTGATTTTCCAGCCGGACCAGAACAGATCGCGCGCGACGCGGCGCACGGCCAGATTGACGACGTTGGAAACAGCGGGGTCATCGGTCGCCGGGAAATCGGCAAAGGGGTTAAAGGTGCTCATACGTCGAGCGTATCGCGCGCGTGAGCGCGGGCGCGCTGCGGGAATCTGTACACAGTCGCACGAGAATCGCCGCACATTGAAGCCGCAGAAGTGCTCGCGCACGATGCAACAGGCAACGAAATGAAACGTCGTGAACACTCAAGACACTCGCCAGACGCAACGAACAGGACAGGGAGAAACGCAAATCATGTTGAAGTTCAAACGGGTCGCGACGGAAGGCGCGACGACGGACGGCCGCGAAATCTCGCGCGCGCAGATTCAGGAAATGGCCGACGGCTACGATCCGGCGAAGTACGGCGCGCGTGTGTTTTGCGAACACATGCGCGGCATGGTCCCGGATGGCCCGTTTCGAGCCTATGGCGACGTCCGCGGCTTGAAAGCCGAAACCGTCGAAGGCGGAAAGCTCGCGCTGTTCGCGCAGATCGACCCGACCGACGATCTGAAGGCGATAACCAAAAGCCGCCAGAAAATCTACTCGAGTATCGAGATTGATCCGAATTTCGCGAACAGTGGAAAGGCGTATCTGGTGGGTCTTGGCGTAACCGATAGCCCGGCGAGTCTTGGAACGGAAGTGCTCACATTCGCGCAGCAGCACCCCGATATGTTCCGCTCGCGCAAGGTGCGGCCGGAAAACGTGTTCGCGGCCGCAGCTGAAATCGACACCGATTTCGGCGAGCGTGACGCGCCCGCGGAAAAGGACGGCTTTTCGCGGCTTCTGGAATTTTTCACGAAAAACCTCGGCGCCAGTGCGCGACAGGAGATGCCGCCGGCAACGCCGGCGGCACAGGCCGCGCTACCAGGCAACGGCGGCGCCACCGGTCAGCAGACGTCTGCACCGGATGCAGCCGGTGCGCAGATGTTCATGGCGGCGCTCGCCATGCAGGCCGAACAGCAGAACAGCTCGTTGCGCACCGAAGTGGCCGGGCTTAATCAGAAATTCTCCGACCTGATGACGCGGCTCGAAAACACACAGTTCAGCCAGTCGCGGCCACTTTCGACCGGCGGCAACGGCGGCGATCTTACGGATTGCTGATCGGCGAGGCACCACGGAACCACACAACGCGCAACACGAACAGTCGAAAGGAACAATCAGATGACACCGCAAACCCGCGCCGCGATCGAGGCATATTCGAGCCGTATCGCGCAGCTTAACGGCGTGCCGACCGCAAGCCAGCAATTCAACGTCGCGCCCAGCGTGCAGCAGACGTTGGAGAAGCGCATCCAGGAATCAACTGCGTTTCTGGGGGCGATCAACGTGATCGGCGTAACGGCCCAGCAGGGTGAAAAGCTCGGGCTCCTCGTGGGATCGACCATTGCGAGCACGACCGACACAAGCGCGAAAGAGCGCGAACCGTTCGACCCGACGGACATGGACCCGAATGCGTACATGTGCACGCAAACGAACTTCGACACGGCGCTGAACTACTCGAAGCTCGACGCATGGGCGCATATGCCGAATTTCCAGACGATGGTGCGTCAGATGCAGGTTGTTCAGACTGGTCTCGACCGCATCCGCATCGGGTTGAACGGTACGTCGCGCGCGGCGACATCAGACCGGGAGCAAAACCCGAATCTCGAGGACGTGAACGTCGGCTGGCTCGAGAAGTTCCGCACTCAGGCGCCCGCGCAGGTCATGAGTGACGCTATCGTCATCGGACCGGGCGGCGACTACAAAAACCCGGATGCGCTCGTGCATGAAGCGGTCAATTCGCTGATCGCGCCGTGGCACGCGGACAATCCCGAACTCGTCGTCCTGTGCGGCCGGGAAACGCTGCTCGATCGCTATTTCGTCGTGCTCAATGACGACAACCGACCGGTCGACCAGCTCGCGGCCGCGACGATCGTCAGTCAGCAGCGCATGGGCGGTATCAAGGCAATGCGTGTGCCGTTCATGCCGCGCGGCAAGCTCTTTATCACGCTGCTCAAAAACCTGTCGCTCTACTGGCAGATCGGCGGCCGCCGGTCGACCCTCATCGACAACCCCAAGCGCGACCGTTACGAGTTTTTCAACTCCAGTAACGACGCATACGTGGTCGAGGACTATGAGGCAGGCTGTCTGATCGATAACGTCGAATTCGCGGGCGCTGCTGCTGCGCTGGCGGAAGCGCCGGCCGAAGAATAAGGACCGACATGACTCGGGACACGCCAATTTCCCGGCATCTGAAGAAGATCGCGGCCGCGCGCGGCGATGCCGGGCAACCCGCGGGGAGTGCGCCGCGCCTTCAGGCGCGCGCGCAGGATCTGATGCGCGCGAAGCTCGCGACCGATCAGCAGCGTTTGAAGGCGACGAAATCGATTGCCAGAAAGATCGAGATCAAACGCGAAGTGCTGCCGGATTATGGGCCATACGTGACCGAAGTTGTCGCACGCGACGCGGGCGGACAGGACGACGTACTGCTTACGCTGATGGTGTGGCTCGTCGACGTCGGGGCTATTTATGACGCGCTCAACATCGCGGAATACGCGATCCGGCACGGCCTAACGATGCCCGCCCCGTTCGAGCGATCGCTCGCGGAGGTGATCGCCGAAAGTATCGCGGAAACGCCGGACGTGCCCGCGACACTGCTCGAGCGCGTGATCGCGCTAACGGACGATCACGACATGGTCGATCAGGTGAGGGCGAAACTGTACAAGGCGTACGGGCTCGCGGTCGGCGTCGATCATCCGGTCGTCGCGGCCGAAGCGCTGCGCCGGGCACTCGCACTAAACGACAAGATCGGCGTCAAGCGCGATATCGCGCGTCTCGAAGCGTCTATTTCCGCGTCTGGCGGGTCTGAAAAGGCCGCCGACGCCTAACCGTGTCCCCCGCGACAGGGCGGCACGCGCACCACGCGCCGGCATTGTGTCCGGCCTGTTGGTGCGCGTCCACCGCCCACTCTGTGGTCATATGGAGAACCTGTGAGCGGATTTGTTTCGACCGCGCCCATACCGGCGGCGACTGCGCCAGCGCCAGACGATCCACCGGTCAACCCGGTCGTCGACGGCGATGAATGGTATCCCGATATCGAGCTGCGCGACGCGCGCGCCGTGCTTCGTCTCGACGGCACGGTGACCGACGCACGGCTACGCGAGGCGGTGCTCGAGGGCGTGTTTCATACGGTCGAAGTGCTGACCGACTGGCGCGAGAAACAGGAAGCGCAGGGCGCGGCCAATCTGGCCGCCACGCGCGCGACGACCATTGGCGGCGAAAACGTTCAGATCGCCCGTTACCGGCGTGCGGTCTACGGCTGGGCGCTCGCGCTGCTGGTCGAGCGGTATCGCGGTTACGACACGTCGAAGGATGGCGAGCGGCGCGTCGATGCGCTCGCGATCTCACCCGATGCCGCACGACGCGACGCCTATTGGGCGGTCAGTGACATCATGCGCCGGCCGCGGCTGACTGCGGAGCTGATCTGAGATGAATGTAAGGGCGCTGCAGGGCGAAACGATCGACGCAATGTGCTGGCGTATCTACGGCCGCACGGATGGCGTAGTCGAGGCTGTACTGGAAGCGAATCCGGGTCTGGCGGCGCACGGGGTTTTTCTGCCGGCCGGATTCCCCGTGAGCATGCCGGACCCGACAGGCGTTACGGGAACGGCGCAACTCGTGCAGTTATTTGACTGAGGTTCATATGCGCGGCGACCCCGAATTCTGGAGGAGGCTGATGACTGATGTTGTGTTGCGCGCCGCGATCGCGGCGCTTGCGGTGTGGGTGGTTGTCGGCGGCTTTATGATGCCGTATTCGGCAATTGAAATGATGCTGTACGTCGACAACGTCGTCGGCGCGCTGATCGCGTTCGTCATGATGGGGCTCGCGGCGGTGCTGGTTCTCGACGTGCTGATGAACATGGTTCCGCGCCGCTACAGGTGGCGATGGCTCGACGTGCACAGACGTCATGTGTACGTGGCTGCGGCCGCCTGCTACGTGATCCCGCCTTTCGTGCTGGCGCGGCTAACGGGCGACTCGCTCGGCTCGTGTGCGCCCTGGCTCGGTGTGGCGGTTGCCGCGTTGCTCATGGCCTTCATTGATCAACACGAAAAGCGACACCGGGGGGCAAAGTGCGAAATCTGAGGCGCTATCAGTGGACGTGGCTATGGATCGCGCTGGTGTGGCCGTTTTCCGCATGGGCGCTCGGCTCAGCGCTAGCTGACGAAGTATCGAGCCTGTCCATGTCGGCCGCACTGATATGCGCCTTTCTCGCGCTGATTGGCGGCTTGGCTAGCACGCTGCAGAAACTCGCAGAAGGCACGGCACAACATCGCAGTGTGTGGCTCGAAATCTTACGCGACATGGTGACGTCGCTTGTTGCGGGCATCGCTACGTTTCTGGCGCTCGAGTACTTCAAGTCGGACGCGATTCTCGAAGCGGGCGCGATCCTGATCGCAGGCTATGGCGGTTCGCGTGTGCTGAGTCGCTATCTCGACCGGTTCATGCAGGCCGTCGACCGCAGCGCAAACACGCCGAAGTAAGACGGCCGAACGACCGGAAACAGACACTTACGGGAAACGACAATGGTGGCACCTGACACGCATATCGAAGCGTTGATTCCGCGCGAAGGCGGATACGTCAACAATAGCGCGGACCGTGGCGGCGAAACGATTTGGGGGATCACGGTCGCGACTGCCCGCGCGTATGGGTACAGCGGCGCCATGTCGCAAATGCCGCGCGCTGTCGCGATCAACATTTACCGCCAACGATACTGGATTCAACCGCGGTTCGATCAGGTCGACGCGATCGACGCGGCGCTCGCCGAAAAGCTGTTTGATCTTGGCGTGAACATGGGGCCGGCGACGGGCGTGCGATTTGTGCAACGCGCGTTGAACGTGCTGAATCAGCAGGGGCGAAGCTATCCCGACATTTCGGTCGACGGCGGTATCGGACCGATGACGCTCGCCGCGCTGAAGGCGTTCTATGCGCAGCGCGGCCAGGACGGAAAGCGCGTGCTGTTCAACATGGTCGCGGCGCAACAGTCCGTGCGCTATCTCGAAATCGCGGAAAAAGATGCCAGTCAAGAAACGTTCGAATACGGCTGGCAGTTGAACCGCGCTTTCGGGGTTGCGCAATGACGCTAAAGATCGGGGTCATTCTGGCGGCCGTGCTCGCTCTGCTCGGCGGCGTCCATTACGTGCGCGGCCTGCAGGCCGACGTGCAAATAGCCCAACAGGCCGAACGCGATGCGAAACAGTCGCGCGACGACGCGCGACAGCAGGTAACAAATCGCGATCAGGTGATCGAAGATTTGAAGCGCAACGCCGCGGAACGCGACGCACAGCAAAAGCAGCTCGAGGCGTCGCGCTCGAAAGTCGAAAACGAGCTCGCGCGCCTGCACGAAGACTACCGGAGAATCCTGAATGAATCGCCAGAAGCCCGCGCGTGGGCTGATACTCGCCTGCCTGATGATATTGCCCGCCTGCAAACAGGCCCCGCTATCACCGGCGCCTGTGGTTTCTATCAACGAGTGCCAGACGGTGACGCGCTGCAAACTGCCTGCAACGGCGCCGACGACGAACGGCGATCTGAACAAGGCGCTGACGGCCGCTAAGGGGGCGTGGGCAAACTGCGCGGCGGTGGTCGACATGATTTATGAATGCCAGCAAAAGCGGGCCGCAATGCCCGCGCCAACTTCGGCGCCCGCACCATGAAAAAAATCGATTCGCTGCGCGCGGCCATTACGGCGGCTTTCCCGCAGCTCGCGGAGAACCCCGACAGGCTGCTCGTGTTTATCGACAATGGCTCGGTGACGGGCACCGGCACCAAATCAGCATCATTTCAGTGGACGTATGTTGCCTGGCTGCTGCTGACGGATTTCACCGGAGACAATGACGTATTGATGGCCGCCATTCTCGAATGGGCAAAGGCCAATCAACCGGACCTGCTCGATAACCCCGACAATGCCACGACCGGTATCACGTTCGAGGCGGACATCCTGAACAACGCATGCGTCGATCTGTCGATTCGAGTGCGGCTGGTGGAGCGTGCCGTCGAGGTCCAACACGAAGACGGCACGCGCTCATTCAAACGCGTCGATGACAGTTTGCCGGCCAATATCAACCTGGACTCGGCCGGATGGCTGCGGCCGCGCGACGCCGCGACCGGCGCCAAACCGATCGGCGACACCGGCCCATGAATGACGATCTGACGGCGCCGATCGAGGCGTGGGCGGGCGAACTGCTGTCGAAGCTCGCCGCGCCCAATCGGCGCGCGTTGCTGCTCAAAATCGCGCGCGAGCTGCGCAAGCGTCAGAGCGCGCGCATCGCCGCACAAAAGAACCCGGACGGGTCCGCCTACGATCCGCGCAAGCGAAAGCGCGGGCGCAGGAAAGCGGGCGCGCGTGCGAGCGTCGGCCGCATTAAGCGACAGGCGATGTTCGCCAAACTCCGCACGGCGAAATGGCTGAAAGTCGAAGTGACAGACGGCGGCCTTGCCGTCGGGTTCGAGGGTCGCGTGGCGCAGATCGCGGCGGTCCATCAGGAGGGGCAGCGCGCGCCCGTCGATCCGCACGGTCCGACCTACCGGTATCCTCGTCGCGTGCTGCTCGGTTTCACTGACGCCGATCACTCATTTATCCGCGACATGCTGGTCGAGCACATAAACTCGTAATCGTCGCGCCGCTCCACTGGCGCGCGCATTCCCCCTGATTCTGTACCCAGTCCGAGTCCCGGCGCGATCACTCGCCCGGCGTGTGCGCGCGCGGCACGATGGGCGTATTCATGACATACGCACGGGATCACGGTGGACAAGGCAAACGAAGCGCAGCGCAGGGCGCGGAACACGATCCAGACAGGGCGCGTGATCGACGTCGACGTTTCCGATCCGGCGGCGCCGCGCTGTCGCGTGGCGATCGGCGATCCGTCGATCGACGATCAGGGACAGGAGTCCGACTGGATTCCGTTTGAAGCTGCGCGCGCCGGCGGCATGCGTTCATGGAGCGCGCCGACGATCGGTGAACAGGTGCGCGTGGCATGCCCGAATGGCGATCTGTCACAAGCGACCGTAACAGGTGCGCTGTATTCCGAAGAAAACCCGGCGCCGTCCGCGAGCATCAGCGAGCACGTGTTTCAGTTTGGCGACGGCGCGCGTATCGCGTACGACGAAGAAGGCCACGCGCTGACGGTCGCATTGCCGGAAGGCGGCGTTATCAGAATGGCGGCGCCGGCGACCGTCGAGATCAACACGAAAACCGCCACGGTGCAGGCGTCGCAATCCATCACGTTCGACGCGCCGCAGACCACCTGCAAGGGCGCGCTTACTGTCGAGGGTCCGCTTTCCTTTCTGTCTGGCGCAACGGGCGAGGGCGGCGAGGGCGGCGCATCGGTCATCAGGATCAAAGGCAGCGCTGAATATACGGGCACCGTGTCCGCGCCCGATTTCGACGCCGGCGGCGTCAGTCTCGTCAATCACCCGCACGACGCTCAGGGCGAATTCGCGCGAACCAGCAAAGCGATCCCGACAGGCGGCGGCTCATGATCGGCATGAACGCCAACACCGGCCGCTCGATCAGCGGTGCCGCCCATCTTTCCCAATCGGTCGGAATCATCCTGACGACGCCGCTCGCACTCCGCGTCAAGCGTCGCACGTTCGGATCGGAATTGCCTGATCTCGTCGACGCTATCGGCAACCGCGAAAGCATGGCGCGCATTTATGCGGCGGTCGCAACGGCGCTGATGACGTGGGAGCCGCGTCTCGTGCTGGAGTCGGTCACTTTTGACAGTACGGCGATGGCGTCCGGCGAATTCCGTGATGGCCGACTTCCTGTGCTGATCAAGGGTTACGAAGTGACGAACGGAACCCGTGTGCCGATCCGCACAACGGTCGCCGTCAAGGGGAATCAATGAGCACGGCGCCGATCGATCTGTCGCGTCTGCCGGCTCCTGATGTTGTCGAGCAGATCGATTTCGAGGCTGCTCTGGCGGAACGCAAGGCCGGCGTGATCGCGCTCATGCCGGAAGATCGACAGGCCGAAGTAGCGGCGGCGCTCGAACTGGAGTCCGAGCCGATCGCGATTGTTTTGCAGGAAAGTGTCTATCGCGAGATTTATCTGATCCAGAAAATTAACGATGCCGCGCGAAGCGTCTTGCTGGCGTTCGCTGAAGGAACGACGCTTGAGCATCTGGCCGCGTTCTTTGACGTCGAGCGGCTGGAGATCGAGCCGGCCGACCCTGAAACCGGCGCGGCCGCCGTGATGGAAAAAGACGGCGATTTGCGATATCGAACGCAGCTCGCGCCGCAAGGGTTCTCTGTCGCCGGGCCGGAACTTGCCTATCAGTCGCACGCACGCAACGCGCACGGCGACGTGCTCGACGCCTCAGCAACGTCGCCAGAACCCGGCGATGTGCTCGTGACGATCCTGTCACGGCGTGGCGACGGCACGCCGGATCAAGGCGTCATTGATGCGGTGAACGCGGCGTTGAGTGATGACGACGTGCGGCCGATTACGGACCACGTGAAGGTGCAGGCCGCTGAAGTTGTGCGATATAGCGTCGTCGCGAGGATCAGACCGTTTTCAGGACCGGATTCGAGCGTAGTCCTGCAGGAAGCTCTCGATCGCCTGGCCGACTATCGGGAACGGTCACACCGGATCGGGCGCGAGGTGACGTTATCGGGCATCTATGCGGCGTTGCACGTCGAAGGCGTCGAGCGTGTAACGCTCATCGAACCGGCGGCGGACGTGACGGTAACGAAGACACAGGCGCCCTGGTGTGACCCGGCGGACGTCGACGTAGCGATGGAAAGCCCCGATGACGAATAGTGTATTACCGCCGAATGCAACACCGTTGATGCGCGCGATTGCTGCCATCAACGCGCGCATTGGCGAATTGCCGGTTCCGATCGCCGATCTGAAGAACCCCGACACGATCCCGCTCGATCTGCTGCCGTGGCTCGCATGGGAAGTCGGGGTAATGACCTGGAGCAACGACTGGCCGGAATGGATCAGGCGTGCGCGCGTGAAGGCTGCTATTCCGATCGCCATGCGCGCGGGCACGGTCGCGGCGGTGCGCGCGGCGGTGCAGAGTTTCGGCGCAAATATCGCCATGCGGGAGTGGTTCGAAATGGAGCCGCCGGGCGAGCCTTACACGTTTGAGCTCTATCTGACCATCGCGGCGCAGGATGGCAATCCGGCATCCGCCGCTTACATTGCGGACATTCTCCGTGAGGTCGATCGCGCGAAGTCTTTGCGCTCGCATTACACGTTCACGCAAGGGTTTTCGGTAGACGCAACGCAACCGGTTATCGCGGGCGCTCAGGTCGCGACATATCGGCGGCTATCACTGACGGACTGACAGCAAATCATGGACGTAACAGGAATTCCGTTTCGCATCACCGATGCCGGCCGCGCCGCGTTTGTGTCGCCGGGCAACACTGGCACGAACAAAAGGGAAGTCGTCGAAATCGGCATCGGCGTGCAACCGTTCGAATTCTCGCCAGACATGACAGCCATGCCGGGCGAGTACAAGCGTCTTTCCACGTTTGGCGGCCAGACCGTCGCGCCCGATCAGATCCACGTGACGATGCTCGATACTGATCGCGATCAGTACACGATGTACGCGTTCGCGTTGTATCTTGATTCTGGCGAGTTGTTCGGCCTGTATGTGCAGGACACCCCGATAACAGAGAAGTCGCCGCAGGCAAAGATGCTGCTGTCGGCCGACGTCAAATTCGCGTCATTTGACGCGTCGCAGCTCATACTCGGCGACACGACATTTCTGAACCCGCCGGCATCGACCGATGAATTGGGCGTGGTCCGGCTCGCCACGCAGGACGAAGTAAATGCCGGCGCAGACGACCGGAGCGTTCTCACACCGAAAACGGCCGCCGCTCGATATGCCAGTCGCGCTGGGGACGATTTCAGCGGCCCCGTACGGATTATTACGGCGCCAACGGAGACCGATGCGCAGCTCGAGCTACGCGGCGCAAGCGGTGCGCCTGGTCAGCAGGCCAAATTGCGCCTTTACGGTACGTTCGGCACCGGGGGCGATACGAACACCCGCTACGTTGCATCCGTGCGCAGTGGATTCGACGCAGGCACATGGGGCACCGAATATCTGGACTTCTGGCTGAACAGAGTTCCCAACGACGCACAGAGTGATGCGAACCAGTCGCGCGTATTGCGTTTGACCTATCGCGGATTGTCCGTCGAGTCGGACCAACCAACAATCCAGCTTGTCGACCGTGCCAGCGGCGGGAGAGGCGCGCGCATCGTGCAGAAAGCCGGCCAGATTACGTTTTCGAACGACACGGCTGGCGACGGCGCATTCAATGCGCCCGGTGTTTTGATACACCCGGACGGTTATATGGCCGCCGGTTCGGATGCCGCGCTCTCGCCGCAGGTGACGCTCTATGCCAACGGAAAATCAGTTGGCACGTCGACCGTGCAATATGGCGTCTACTCGGCTACCGAGTTTAACGAAAACGCCACGGCAAGCGGTTATGCGTTCATTGCATATCCAAAGGTCAAAGACGCCGGTTTCACGATGACGAATCTGATCGGCTTCTATGCGGCGGGGGCTGCGGTTGGCGCAGGCGCGACGCTTGCGAATTACACCGCCTTCTATATCCAGGACGTCGTCGGGCCCGGCAATGTCTATGGCTTGTTCAGTCGAATCTCAGCTGGCGCGGGTCGATGGAATATGTATTCAGTCGGTTCGGCGAATAGTTACCACGCTGGCCGGTTTTTATTCAGCATCCTGAGCGATGACGGTTCGAGCCCGGTGCAGGTAATGAATCCGAATGTGGGCCATTCGGTTGCGGCTTTTCGCTACGGCGATACACAGCAATGGCTCGGAATTGCGGCGGCGCCGAAGTTTGCCAGCACCGACATTGATAACTTTATTGGCTCCTACTCGCGCGTCACCGCTGCAAAGTGTCTTTATCTGAACTCGACCACGGATAAGGCCAATACCGCGCCAACAGCCGGTGCGGTGGGGGTAGGAATCCAGATCCTCGGCGTTACCAAGGTGCTAGTCAATCAGGCTGGCCAGGCTGTTCTCAATAGCGCGGGCACCGCCGCACGACCGGCGATCGCGATGCTCGGCGATGGCGCGGCCGATACCGGGCTGTTTCGCACGACAGACGGCGCATTGGGCGTCGCGTGCGGCGGCTCTCAGACTGCGCGCTTTCTGTCGGATGCGACCGTGTTCGACCGCCCGGCAAAAGGACCAACGCCGCCGGCCGGCGACGCGTCAAACCAGTTCGCGACGACCGAATGGGTGGTGTCTTCGATCGCCGCGGCCGCGGTCGGTCAGATCGTCATGGAGCCGCGCACGTCTGCACGCGCGGGCTACCTGAAGGCAAACGGCGCCGAGCTCAGGCGCGCCGACTATCCGGCCCTGTGGGCGTATGCGCAGGCGAGCGGCGCACTTGTCGATGAAAACAAATGGAGCGGGGGCAATTGGGGGTGTTTTTCAGCCGGCGACGGGGCGACCACGTTCCGGATTCCTGAGCTGCGCGGCGAGAGCATACGGTGCTGGGATGACGGCCGCGGCATCGATGCATCGCGCTCGATCGGTTCGTGGCAAGACAGCCAGAACCGTTCGCACGCGCACGGCGCATATACGGACGTGCGAGGCGATCACGGGCACACCGCATGGACCGATGTCCAAGGCTTTCACGGCCACGTCGTGTCGGACTATGGACATGATCATGAGACGTGGATCGACGCAAGAGGGGCCAATGCCGGCCAGAACAAAGGCTACTTCGGTCCTTCTGGCGGCGGCGTCAATCAGACCGACCATTGGAAAACCACCCTCAGTCAATCAAACCTTGCAATCAATGGCGATGGCAATCACGCGCACAGCGTCGGCATGTATAGCGCGGGCGGCCACGACCATGCGATCACCGTGAACGCGGACGGTGGAGCGGAAACGCGCGTGCGCTCGGTCGCGCTACTCGCAATGATCCGCGCTTACTGACTTCAGGGAGAAACCATGCTCATTCACCAGTACGACGCGGCGACGGGCGCCTACGTTTCGAGCGGTCTGGCCGACGTCGATCCGCGAAACGAGGACAGGTGGCTGCTGCCCGCGTTCAGCACCATAGATTCGCTACCCGACCGCGCGCCGCGCACGTGGCCGTTCTATCGCGACGGCGCGTGGGTTTTGCTGCCCGATCATCGTGGTCGGATGCTGTACCGCACGGACAACGGCGAGCCGACAGAAATCGTTGCGCCCGGCATTACGCCAGCCGATCTCAATTTGACCGATAACCCGCGACCGTCGCTGCGTCATACGTGGATCGACGGCGAATGGGCCGTATCGCCCGAATTGATCGCGCAGGAAAAGCACGACGCGATGATCGCGGATTTCGAGCGGCTCATGGCAAGGGCGCGAAACGAAAACGCCGGCAAGGCCGACGCGCTCGCGGCGGGGCTGCTCGATGACGAACAGACGTACTACTTCAAGGCGTGGTCGGCGTACCAGATGGCGCTAGTACGTGCGCTCAAAACCGCGGCGTCGCCGGACGACGTGCAATGGCCCGATACGCCGGCCCCGTGGACGCCGCCACCGCCGGAAGCGGAGCCTGAACCGGAACAGCAGATTCCACCGGAGCCGCATTTCGAACCGGAGCCAGAAGCGGATTCAACGGAGCCAGCCGCGTCTCAGGACGACGCGCCAGCGAAAAGCGAAACGAAACAGGAATGAACCGGCGTAACGCCGCAACACCGGCGGGCCGGTTGCCCGCAATGACGACAGGAGTTCGACATCATGGCGCAGGACTTTCACCACGGCGTAACCGTCGAAGAATCGCCCGATAGCGTACGGCCGATAACGACGATTTCGACTGCTGTTATCGGCATCATCTGCACGGCCGACGATGCCGACGAAGACGCATTTCCGCTCGACACGCCCGTGCTTCTGACGGACGTTGAAGGCGCGCTCGGCAAGGCTGGCCGTTCGGGCACGCTGTACACGGTGCTCAATGCGATTTCGCTGCAGGCGCGGCCGCAAACCGTTGTCGTGCGCGTCGCCGAAGGCGAAGACGCCGCCGAAACAACGTCAAACGTGATCGGCACGGTAACGCCAGAAGGCAAGCGGACCGGGAGTAAGGCGCTCGAGGCGGCGCCCGGCATTGTGGGTGTCAAGCCGCGCATTCTTGCCGCGCCGTGGCTCGATACGCAACCGGTTGCAAACGTGCTGGCGGCGCTCGGACAGGCGACGCGCGCGATGGCCTATGTCGCCGCGCGAGACGACGACGGCGAACTCGTTCAGACGAAAGAGGCGGCCGCGCTGTACCGCAAACAGTTCGGCCAGCGTGAAATCATGATCATCTGGCCGGATTTCATCGCATGGGACGATCAGCAGTCGGAGTCGGTCGAGGTTCCGGCCGTCGCCTACGCTGTCGGTCTGCGCGCGAAAATCGATCAGCTGATCGGCTGGAACCGGACGATTTCCAATATCGGCGTCAATGGGGTGACCGGCATCAGCAAATCCGTTTCGTGGGATTTGCAAAACCCGGCGACCGATGCGGGTTTCCTGAACGAAAATCAGGTCACAACGCTGATCAATCGCGATGGTTTCCGCTTCTGGGGTTCGCGCACGACGGCCGACGATCCGCGCTTCGAGTTCGAAAGCTACACGCGCACCGCGCAAGTGCTCGCGGACACGATCGCAGAAGCGCAAATGCCGGTTATCGACGGCGTGATCGTTCCGATACTGCCCCGCGACATCATTGCGTCGATCCGCGCCAAATTCCGATCGATGGTTGCACGGGGCCAGCTGATCGGCGCGAGTGCCGATTTCCCGGTTGACCGCAACGGCGTCGCTGAGCTGATCGACGGCAAGCTCGCCGTGCGATATCGCTACACGCCGACGCCGCCACTCGAAAACCTGACACTCATTCAGGTGCAGACGGACGAATACCTGATGGATTTTGCCCAACAGGTCGCCGCAGGCTAACCGACTCGTCGGCGCGTTTGTGCCGGGTCATCGTTACAGGAAGGAGCACGAATCATGGGAATGCCAGCGGTCCTGAAGCACTTCAATGTGTTTCAAAACGGCGTGTCGTATCGGGGCAAGGCGGAGGAAGTTACTCCGCCAAAACTGACGCGGAAAATGGAGGAATGGCGGGGCGCCGGGATGCTCGGACCCGTACAGCTCGACATGGGTATGGAGGGCATGGAATTCGAGTGGTCGGTCGGCGGCATCGATAAGGACATGCTCACGCAGTTCGGCGCGATCACCGCCGATGCCATCATGTTGCGCTTTGCCGGCGCCGTGCAGAACGACGACACCGGCGACTGGTCGGCCGTTGAAATCGTCGTACACGGCCGCCAGAAGGAACTCGATTTCGGTTCGTTCAAGCCGGGCGACAAAACGACCGTCAAGGCGACGATGCCGCTCACGTACTACAAGCTGACAATCGACGGCGACGACGTGATCGAGATTGACCTGATCAACTTTATCGCCGTGATGGGCGGTAAAGACGTGCTCGCCGAAGTGCGGCGCATTCTCGGTATCTGATCGCGCGCGGCCGCGGGCCGTGCATTTTCGCAAACTATTTTTTGAGCAACTGGAGCAAGCAACGTGGATACATTGAATCCGACGAACATCGCAGCAACCACCAGCCATTCGCACACGCTGTCGGACCCCGGCCTTTCGCATCCGATGATGGACCCTGGTCAGTCTTACGTACTTCCAGGCGCCAATTTTCAAGGGGTCGACGATTTGCCTCACAGTCATGGCGCAAACCCCGGTCACCTTCCACCGGAAGCCGCAGTTTACGGCAACGCCACGCCGGCGCAGAAGCCGGACAACGCAGTTACGCTCGACGAGCCGATCCGTCGCGGCAATACCGACATCCTGCAAGTGGTGTTGCGCAAGCCGAGTTCAGGCGAATTGCGCGGCGTGCGGCTCGATGATCTTTTGAGCGGCGACGTTAATGCGCTGCTGCTCGTGCTGCCGCGCATTTCCATGCCGACTCTGGTCAAGCACGAGGTCGACGGACTCGACCCGGCCGATCTCGCCAAGTTCGGCGAGGTCATCATCGGTTTTTTTCTGCCGAAGGCGCAGCGCGAGAAATTGGCATCCCGGTCGTAGTCGAAGACGCTATGGCAGACATCGCAACCGTGTTCGGCTGGACGCCGGACGTGATGGGCGCAATGTCTGTCGACGAGCTCTCAGACTGGCGGGAACGGGCGCGCGCCCGTTACGAAAATGATGTGATAGCCCGCAACCCTTGGGCGGAGAAAAAGTGAGTCACGATCTGAAACTTCGCGTCGTGTTTGACATGGTGGATCGCGCCGCGCGGCCGCTCAAAAGTGTCATGTCGGGGACCAAGGGGCTATCGCGCGAGATCGCAGAAACAAAAAAACAGCTCGGCGAACTTGGTCGCCAACAAAAACAGTTGACTGCCTTTCGCAACCTGAAGCGGAGCATTAAGGAAAGCGGACTCGAAATGCGCGCGGCCAGCGACAAGGCGCGGGCATTACGCCAGCAACTTGACGCACTGGAAGGTCCGGCCGTCAAGAAGCTGGAACTGGCAAAACAACTTAAATCAGCCAAAGCCGCATTCGATCAGAATTTCAAGTCGTTGCAGGCTATTAATCAACTGACGGGGAACAAATCAAAAACGTCGGCATATGCCGCAGAGTATCGCAAGTTGACCGACGCGCAGCTCGCGGCGCGTAAGGAAATTTTGCGGATACAGGAGGCGCAAAAAAATCTTGCCGGACAAACGCCCATCAATTTGCGTCAATTGCGCGATCTGAGGCGCCAGTACACCGACGCACAAGGCGCCTCGGAAAAATTGCGCGTGTCCTACCGAGAAAGGCTGCAAGTATTGCGGCGCACGAGTGGTGCGCTTCAGCAATCCGGCATTGATACCCGCAAATTAGCGCAGCACGAAACCTCCTTGCGCACAAGCATCGAAAAGACCAGTGCGTCGCTCGAGAGGCAGGATAAGCGACTGCGGAGCATGGCGGCCGCCCGTGAACATCTCGGCAAAAGCCAGGCGTTAGCGTCGAATATGGCCGTCGCCGGGTATGCGGCCCGCTCTACGGGCGGGCGGATGGTGGGCGGTATCGAGGGTGCTTTGGATGCGGCGAAGCAATACGAGCAACAGGTGGCTCAGTTCCGTGCGCTCGGCATCGGTGCTTCGAAACTCCATGATGCGATTTCGTTCGCCGATAAGATGGACGTCAAGGGCTTGAGTAAGCTCGACAAGGTCAAATTATTGAAGGAAACCTTTACGATTACCCGCGACATGCACCACGCCGAGGAAATGGCGCCGATCCTCGCGCGGATGAAGGTCGGTATCGAAACCGTGATGGCCGGTCGCGGCCACGGCGAAGGCCACGGCGAGCAGGCCGAACAGATGTTGATGGACCTGGTTAAAACGACCGAACTGCGCGGATCATTGAAAAGCCCGGCCGCGTTCAAACAGGCCGTCGACAACGCGACGAAAGCCTATGTGGCTTCGGGCGGCACGGTGAAGCCAGAGGACTTCCTGAATGCAATCAAAACCGGCGGCGTAGCGGCAAAGCAACTCGGCGACAATGCGTTTTATTTCGGGTTGCTGCACACCATGCAGGAAATGGGCGGCTTTCGCGCGGGTACGGGGCTCATGAGCGCGTACACGAATTGGGCGCAGGGACGCACAACGCAGCAATCCGGCGAGGATTTGGTAAAGCTGGGGCTGATCGATAAGAAGTCGGTCAAGTACGGGAAAACCGGACACGTGACGAAGATCATGGGCGACGCGCTCAAACAGGTCGATCTGTACAAGACGGACCCGTTTGAATACCTGATGAAAGTCGTTATTCCGAAAATCAATCCAACTGGCAAGCTGAACGATCAGCAGGTCATCGGGAAGATTAGCCAGCTATTTTCGTCGCGCAAGGGCGGCGATCTGTTTTCGTCGCTGTATCTCGAGCGGGCGAACATTCTGAAGCATCGCGAGAGTGCGCCAAAAGCGTTCGGCGTCGACGCGTTGTATAGCGAAGGAATGGGCACCGCGTACGGCGGCGAAATGGATGCGTTCGCGAAAAAGGCGACGCTCGAAAAAGAGCTCGGTGAAAAGATTCTGCCGGTGTACAACCGCGCGCTCGGTTTGACCGCGTCGTTGATCGACCGCGTGACTGGCTTTACCGAACGGCACCAGACGGTGACAAAGGCGCTGGTGGTAGGGCTCGCTGGGCTCGGCCTGCTGATCGGCGCCGGCGGCACGATAACGCTCGGTCTCGCGTCGATGATCGGTCCGCTTGCGCTGACGCAATATGGGCTGTCCATGTTAGGCATGCAGGGCGGTATCCTGCGCACCGTTTTCAGCGGCCTGGCGTCCCTGTTCAGGGGCGGGCTGGTCGGGGCACTCCAGATTGCTGGCAAGGCACTGATGACGCTTGGTCGGGCGGCGATGGCTAATCCGATCTTGGCCGTGACCGGACTCGTTGCGATGGCGGCGTTCTACATCTGGGAGCATTGGGACACACTCGGACCGAAATTCAAGGCGCTGTGGGCGTCAATCAGCGGAGCGTTCAGCGCCGCTGGAGACTGGATCAAAGAGAAATGGCACGCCACCGTCGAATGGTTCAAGACAAAGCTTGGCAGTATCGGCGAATGGTTCAGCAGCGCGGGGCCACGGTTTATCGAAATGGGAAGAAACCTGATATCGGGACTCGTCGAAGGCATCACGGCCGGACTTGGTGCGGTAAAGGACGCAATCACGACTGTCGCTAATTCAACGGTCGCCTGGTTCAAGGAAAAGCTCGGCATTCATAGCCCTAGCCGTGTATTCGGCATGCTCGGTGGCTTTATCGGACAGGGTGCGGCGCTCGGCATCGAGGGCGAGCGACCCCGCGTAGCCGGCGCCGTCGCGCGACTCGCCGGAACGGCCGCTAACGCGTTTAGTGCGGGCGCTTCGCTGTTCGCGTCCGATAAACCCATGTTCGACCGGCGCGGCCCGATGGCCGTGGCGCCGATGTCGGCCGCCGCCGGCGCGACGACCTATACGATCAACTTCAATTTCCCGCCGGGCGGGAGCATGCCCGACTCGTCGGCGCTCGCGACGATCGAAACGCGGTTCCGCCAATTGCTCGAGCAGCACGAGCGGGACAAGGCGCGCCGCGCCGGATCGAATTTTTCGGACAGGGGGTAACTAGCAATGGTCGTGCTCTGTCTCGGTCAGTTCGTGTTCAGCATGAGCACGGCGCTGTTTCATGAACTGCAGCGCAAACGCAACTGGAAGCACGCGAAGAACTCGCGCGTGGGCGCACGCGATGCGAACCAGTACAACGGGCCGGGCGATGACTCGATCACAATCGCCGGCGTGATCGCGCCGGGGCAGCTCGGCACCGCGGCATCGCTCGACATGCTTACTGACATGGCCGACACGGGCGCGGGCTACGTGCTCGTGGATATGCTAGGCAACGTCCACGGCGTTTTCACCATCGGCTCCCTGGACGAAACGCAGACCTATCACGACGTGATCGGGATCGCGCAGAAAATCGACTTTACGCTGACGCTCGATCGGGTCGACGATCTGGCGCTAACCGGCGCCACCGCGGCGAGCGGCGTTGCGGCAACCGGCGCACGGCCGGCCGGTTCGCTTGATGCTGCACCGGTCCCGGATGCGCCCGCGTACGTGAAGCCGAAAAAGAAGGGGTAAGGGTGTCGACACTTTCTTTGCTGCCGGCCGCCGCAGCTCAGGGCATCCCGCAACCGCAGGCCGATTATCGGCTCACGCTCGACGGGCGCGATCTGTCACGCACGGTCGCCAGGTATCTGATCAGCCTTTCGCTCACGCAGTCGCGCGAGGATGAAGCCGACATGCTCAATCTTGTGTTGGACGATTCCCGCGGCGATCTGGCGATCCCGAAACGCGGCGTCGAAGTGCGTCTGTCGATCGGCTGGGTCGGCGAGGCGCTCGTCGACAAGGGGACATACACCGTCGACGAAGTTGAGCACGACGGCTCGCCGGACCGGATAACGGTCAGCGCGCGCTCGGCGTCGATGACCGACGAAATGCACGTTCGGCGCGACACGAGCTGGCACCGCAAAACGATCGGCGATATCGTCAAGGCGATCGCCGCGCGTCACGGTCTGAAACTGGCGCTTAATGACACGCTCGCAAGTACGACCATCGCCCATATTGATCAGACCGGCGAAAGCGATCTGTCATTCCTGACCCGGCTCGCGAAACGTTACGACGCCGTGATGACCGTCAAGGATGGACGGTTGCTGTTCATGCCGATCGGCACCGGCGCGAGCGCGAGCGGCCAGCCGTTGCCGACACTCCTGATCACGCGTATGGACGGCGACTCGCACCGTTATCACGTGTCGCAGCGCGAAAGCTATACGGCGGTTCGTGCGCGCTGGCATACCGCGAAAAAGGGAAAGCAGGAATCCGTCGTCATCGGCGGCGACAACAATAAAAACGTGAAGTTGCTGCCCGAAACGTACGCGTCGCGCGAGGAAGCGACGGCGGCCGCGAAAGCCGAATATGCGCGCACCCAGCGCGGCCAGGCGACGTTCGATCTCTCGCTCGCGCTGGGTCGACCGGATGCTTACCCGGAAATGTCGGTCACGGCGACGGGCTGGAAACCGGAGATTGACGAAATCCCGTGGCTGATCAAACGCGTTGTCTCGAAGATGGACAGTAGCGGGGGATTTACGACCGATCTCGAAATGGAGATGGCCGACGATCCAACAACAAACCGTCACCGATCGCACTTCGCAAAAGCCCGTTAGCGAAGGATTTCGAGGCAGTCAGTCTGGTTCGGCGGCAAACATCACGCTGGCGTCTGTGATGGTCATCATTAGCTTGACGCCATTAAACTTCCGCCGCGCAACCTCATTGGGCTCAGCGACATGAGCATGAATAAGTGCCTCAATTTCGGGGGTTATGGTACTGGCCGATCCGTTCGGGGTTGCTGCGCCTAACGCGGCAGTAGCCGCATAGCCGATATCTGATACGGAGCGTTTCGTGCCGTCAGTTGCACCCATTAGCAGCACGGACATTACCTTGCCCGACTTCGAGTCCACCACGCCCATGACTTGCAGATGATCGTTCAGTGCGATGTTGAAGCCGCGCGCATCTGTAGCACCATCGATACGGGTACTTTTAACTTTAATGCGGTACGGCTTATTCATGCTTAGCATGATGTCGTTGAACCGACGCTCATACTCGACGGGCGTGACGTCAAGGTGATCTGATTCCGGCATTTCAGATGCAGAGGACAGGGACGCAGCGAAATCGCTTGAAAGAGATTTGTCCTGTGCGGCGCGCGCCGGCGGCACTTCAGACGCGGCGGCGACAGCCTCATTTCGGATGGTGGTTTGCACGGGAAACAGCACGCCAACCACAATAACCAGAGAAAAAACTCCACCCAAAATGATTCCGACCCACTTGAGAATCTTCTTCATGCATAACCCCTACTCAAAATGCATTAATCAACGGTTTACAAGCGAAGGCGCGGGATTTTAACATCGCGCCTCGTCGTTTTTATCTCATTAATCTAGAGAAGGGGAATGTAAGTTCCCGGCAGATCAGCGCTTCATCGAGGAGAAACGGGGGCGTCGTCGCCAGAGAAAAGCGGGCCGTGGCGCCATCTTCTGATTTCGACTTTTGCCAGGGTGCGCCATCGGCGCAGGACGTCCAGAAATTGGCCGGTCGCTTTCGCGTGTCGGATTTTGCCGGCCACGTCCCATCCCTTCAGGTACTGCTCGTAGGCCCGGCGACTGGAAAGGAAATGGGGCGCGACGATGCATACCCACGCGAGGCATTCCTGTTCTTCGGTCACGACGTCGGCCAGCTCGGAACCTTCAGGAAGGGGCGGTGTGTCGGGTTCGGCGACGACGTTTGCGCGCCAGATCCGCAGGAATTCGATTCGCCACCACGGGACGGGGGATCGACCAGCCAGCCAGTTCCGCACACTGCGCGTGCAGCAGTGCAGCACTTCTGCAACCCGGTCAATCGTCAACCCTTCGGTGAGCTTAACGAATTGTTCGCGCCTGTCATTGTCCGCATCAGAGCTCATTATGGCGTCTCCAGCGGGGTCCATTCGGCGATGCACGGCATATTGCTTGCTGCTCGCCGTTGTTGTAGGAGAAGTTATAGAAATATGCGATGCCTAAATAAAATTTATTTTGGCTTTTCGCTTCGTTCGCTAATAGCTTTTTTTTTGTGATCGATAGGCGCGCGACGACGCCGCCACGGCTTGGCGTAGCGCATTTCAATTCTGAATTTATTCACCTTTTTTATCTAAAACGCATTGACGCTCAATCTTATTCCGCTGATTGCAGATTTATCGATTTGTTAAACAGTATTAATATTGAATTCATATTGAAAGCGCGCTCGCTGGCGCATCTCGATCGGCTGGTTGAAGAATTTGCGGCATCTTGCTTGCCTTAGTGCGATCGATGGTTCTAAGGCTTGAGACTTCGGTTAGCTGCTAGCCCGGACTTGACATAATGTAATTTATCAACATGAGTGGTGTTAGTCCAAAGTTCAGATGTCGCGTTTCCGCTAAATTGAAATGTCGTGTTTGCGGGTTCAGGCTGGTGGCCAGCATTCCTTAAGGAGCGCCGG
>NZ_JACHDL010000021.1:0-143224 GCF_014201055.1 Paraburkholderia sp. CI2 | reverse complement strand
TGCCTTGTCACTGGCGCGGAATGTGCGGGAGCACGGATTCCAGATGCACCACTACCTCATGCAGCCCGAGGGACCCGCTTAAGAGTTTGCGGTTTTAGCTGTCTTCTTTGCCTACTTTCTTTGCAGCAGCAAAGAAAGTAGGTGCCGCCCCGCACAGGGGCAACGCTAATAGACCGATAACAAAGCAAGGAAAGGCCAACACCGCCAGAACAACGAAAAAAACCCAACCCATATCCAGAAGAACAAAAAAACCAAAAAAAGCGCCGCCCCCGCCGGGGCATATAATGTCCCCCGAACTGCGCCTCAGCAAAAAAATGCCCGACCTCCTCTCGAATCTAAACCCCGAACAACACGCCGCCGTAACGCTCCCGAATGAGCCCGCCCTGATCCTGGCGGGCGCCGGCAGCGGCAAAACCCGCGTCCTGATCACCCGCATCGCGTGGCTGATTCAGCAAGGCCTCGCGTCCCCCGCGACCGTCCTCGCGGTGACCTTCACGAACAAAGCCGCCCGCGAAATGATGGCGCGCCTCTCGGCGCTATTGCCGATCGACACGCGCGGCATGTGGATCGGCACGTTCCACGGCCTGTGCAACCGTATGCTGCGCGCGCATCACCGCGACGCCGGGCTGCCCGCCACATTCCAGATTCTCGATACCGCGGACCAGCTGTCGGCGATCAAGCGCCTGATGAAGGGCCTCAACATCGACGACGAAAAGTACCCCGCGAAAAATCTCCAGTACTTCATCAACAACGCGAAAGAGCAGGGCCTGCGCCCCAAAGACGTCGACGCCACCGACAACTTCAACCGCAAGTTCGTCGAACTCTACGAAGCCTACGATCAGCAATGCCAGCGCGAAGGCGTCGTCGACTTCCCCGAGCTGCTGCTGCGCTGCTACGAACTGCTCGCGCACAATCCGCCGCTGCGCGCGCATTACCAGGCGCGCTTCAGGCACATCCTCGTCGACGAGTTTCAGGACACCAACAAGCTGCAATACGCGTGGCTGAAGCTGCTCGCGGGCCAGCACAACGCAATCTTCGCGGTCGGCGACGACGACCAGTCGATCTACGCGTTCCGCGGCGCGAACGTCGGCAACATGCGCGACTTCGAGCACGAGTTCAACGTGCGCAATCTGATCAAGCTCGAGCAAAACTATCGTTCGCACGGCCATATTCTCGATGCCGCCAACCAGCTGATCGCGAACAACTCGCGACGCCTCGGCAAGAATCTGCGTACCGACGCGGGTCACGGCGAACCGGTGCGCGTCTACGAATCGGCGACCGATTCGCAGGAGGCCGGCTGGATCGTCGAAGAGATTCGCGCGCTGATCAACACCGGCCTGTCGCGCAGCGAAATCGCGGTGCTCTACCGCAGCAACGCGCAGTCGCGCACGATCGAGCACACGCTCGTCAACGCGGGCATCGCGTATCGCGTGTATGGCGGCCTGCGCTTTTTCGAACGTCAGGAAGTCAAGCACGCGCTCGCCTACCTGCGCCTGATCGACAACCCGAACGACGACACCGCGTTCGGCCGCGTCGTCAATTTCCCGACTCGCGGCATCGGCGCGCGTTCGATCGAACAGCTCGCCGACGCGGCGCGTCTGTACAACTGCTCGATGGCCGCGGCGATTCCGTACGTCGCCGGCAAGGCCGGCTCGAGCCTCGCCGCGTTCGCGAACCTCGTCGGCAAGATGCGCGCCGACACGCAGCAGATGAGCCTGCCGGAGACCGTCGAGTACGTGGTCCGCGCGAGCGGTCTCGCCGACTTCTATCAGAACGAGCGCGAAGGCCAGGAGCGGCTCGAGAACCTGCAGGAACTCGTCAACGCGGCCGCCGCGTTCGTCAGCGAGGAAGGCTACGGGCTCGATACGCCCGCGCGCTCGATTCCGCTGCGCCCAGGAGCCAGCGCCGCGCCCGAACTCGCGGTCGCGACCGACGATCCGACCACGGTGGTCCTCGACGCACCGGGCATCGCCGATCCGGCGCAAAACCCCGACACGATGACGCCGCTCGCGGGCTTTCTGTCGCACGCATCGCTCGAAGCGGGCGACAACCAGGCGCAGGCCGGCCAGGAAGCGGTGCAGCTGATGACGGTGCACGCGGCAAAGGGGCTCGAATTCACCGCGGTGTTCATCACCGGCCTCGAAGAGGGGCTGTTCCCGCACGAGAACAGCGCGATGGAGGCCGACGGCCTCGAAGAGGAGCGGCGTCTGATGTACGTCGCGATCACGCGCGCAAAGGAGCGGCTGTACCTGTCTTTCGCGCAGAGCCGGATGCTGCACGGCCAGACCCGCTACAACATCCGCTCGCGTTTCTTCGACGAATTGCCGCAGGAAACGCTGAAGTGGCTGACGCCGAAGGTCGAGGCGGGCTCGCGCTGGGGCGGCCGCTCGGACAACGCCGGCTACGGGCGCGACTGGTTCGCGCGGCCGGGGTACGGCGGCGGTTCGGCGTCGACGGCGGCGGTGACCTCCGCGCCGGCGCCCGCGTTCGCGAACGAGCAACGCGCGGCCGACACGGGCTTTCGCGTCGGCCAGCAGGTGTTTCATACCAAGTTCGGCGAAGGCACGATCACCGCACTCGAAGGCAACGGTACCGACGCGAAAGCGCAGGTCCGCTTCAAGCGGCACGGCGAAAAGTGGCTGGCGCTGGCGGTGGCTAAATTGCAGGCGGTCGAATGAGCACGCCCTTGAATCTCAGCCACGATGCGCGGCGGCCGCTCGGCGTTCTGGCCGCGTTACCGCAGGAACTCGGCGACCTGATCGAAGCGATGCGCGCCGAGTCCGGCGTGCGCACGGTCACGCACGGCCAGCGTGACTACCACGTCGGCACCGTGCACGGCACGCCGTGCGTCGTCACGCTCGCGCGCGTCGGCAAGGTCGCGGCGGCCGCGACGGTCAGTGCGCTGATCCACGCGTTCGATGTCGAGGCGATCGTGTTCACCGGTGTCGCGGGCGGTGTCGGCGGCGACGTGCATGTCGGCGATATCGTCGTTGCGAGCGCGCTGATGCAGCACGATATCGACGCGTCGCCGCTCTTTCCGCGCTTCGAGGTGCCGCTGCTCGGCATGTCGCGCTTCACCACCGATGCGGCGCTCGCCGACCGTCTAACCGCCGCATGCGAGCAGTTCGTCGCCGAGGAAGGCGCGGCCTGCGCGGCGCGCTTCGGCACGCGCGCGCCGCGCGTGCATCGCGGCTTGATCGTCAGCGGCGATCAGTTCGTCGCGAGCGCGGCGGCCGTCGCGGCGTTGCGCGACGCGCTGCCCGACGCGCTCGCGGTCGAGATGGAAGGCGCGGCGATCGCGCAGGTCTGCTACGAGTACGGCGTGCCGTGCGCGGTCGTGCGCACGATCTCCGATACCGCCGACGACCACGCGCCCGGATCGTTCATGTCGTTCCTGACCGGGATCGCGGGCACGTATTCGAACGCGATTCTCGCGCGCTTTCTCGGCACGCGAGACAGCGCGGGCTGAGCGCCCGCTTGTTCGTCCGCCTGGTCGCCCGCTGATCGGCCCGCTTATTCCTTCCTGCCGTCGCCGAGCGCGTCGCGCACCTGCTGCAGCGCGGCCGGATCTTCGATCGTCGGCAAATCGCCCGGCTCGCGCCCTTCGGCGAGCGCCGCGATAGCGCGGCGCAACAGCTTGCCGGAGCGCGTCTTCGGCAGCATCGATACCATCACCACGCGCGCGGGCCGCGCAAGCGAGCCGAGATGGCGGTCGACCGTCATCGCCAGCTCGGCTTCGAGCCGCGCGCGCTCGCTCGGGTCGCCTTCTCCCTGCGCGCCGCGCAACACGACGAAGGCCATCGCCGCCTGACCCTTGACCGGATCGGTCACACCGACCACCGCGACTTCCGCGACAGCCGCATGGCTCGACAGCGCCTCCTCGATCTCGCGCGTGCCGAGGCGATGGCCCGCGACGTTGATGACGTCGTCGGTGCGGCCGAGGATCGTCACGTAGCCGTCCTCGTCCTGCACGCCCCAGTCGAACGTCGAATACACCTGCTGGTTCGGCACGCTCGACCAGTAGGTGCCGACGAAGCGCTTGTCGTCGCCCCATACCGTCGACATGCAGCCCGGCGGCAGCGGATAGTCGAGCGTCAGCACGCCTTTCTCGCCGGGCGCGCAGGGCTCGCCGGTCAGCTCGTCGCGCACGCTCAGGCTATAGCCGATCGAGGGCACGCCCGGCGAACCGAGCTTGGTCGGCAGTGCCTCGATGCCGCGCGGAATCGCGAGCATCGGCCAGCCGGTTTCGGTCTGCCAGTAGTTGTCGATCACCGGCTTGTTCAACGCGTTGGAGATCCATTCGGCGGTCGGTTCATCGAGTGGTTCGCCGGCAAGAAACAGCGTGCGCAGGCTCGACAGATCGGCTGCCTTCATCAGCGCCGGGTCCTGCTTCTTCAGCACGCGTATCGCGGTCGGCGCGGTGAACATCAGGTTGATCTTGTGGTGTTCGACGAGCCGCCACCAGATGCCGCCGTCCGGACGAATCGGTGTGCCTTCGTACATCACGGTGGTCAGCCCCGCGATCAGCGGCGCGTACACGATGTAGCTGTGGCCGACCACCCAGCCGACGTCGGACGCGGTGAACATGGTGTCGCCGGGCTTGCCCTCGAAGATGTATTCCATCGATGCCGCGAGCGCGACCGCATAGCCGCCGACATCGCGCTGCACGCCCTTCGGTTTGCCGGTCGTGCCCGACGTGTACAGCACGTACGACGGCTCGTTCGATTCGAGCCACTCGCACGGGACGTGGGCGTCGAAGAACTGTTCGCGCAGCGGCTCGTAGGCGACGAGGTAGGGCGCGTTCAGTCGCGCGGGCGCGAGCTGCCGGTCGATCAGCAGCACATGCGGTGTCTTGTGCATGGCGCGCGCGAGCGCTTCGTCGACGAGCGGCGTGTAGTCGACCACCTTGCCGCCGCGCGCGCCGGCGTCGGCAGTGACGATCAGCACGGGCTTCGCGTCGTCGATACGCGTGGCGAGGTTCGGCGCCGCGAAGCCGCCGAACACGACCGAGTGGATCGCGCCGAGCCGCGCGCAGGCGAGCATCGCGAACAGCGCCTCGGGGATCATCGGCAGATAGATCAGCACGACGTCGCCGCGCTTCACGCCGAGCGAGCGCATGACGGCGGCCATCCGGTTGATTTCGGCGTACAGATCGGCATACGTGTAGTGCCGCTCGATGCCGGTTTCGGTCGATACGTAGACGAGCGCGTTCTGCTGCGCGCGTTCGGCCAGATGCCGGTCGACCGCGTTATGGCAGAGGTTCGTGCGACCGCCGACGAACCAGCGCGCGAACGGCGGCTTCGAGCGGTCGAGCACGGTGCCGAATGGCGTGTGCCAGTGAATGCGCTGGGCTTCTTCGCGCCAGAAGGCTTCGGGGTGGTCGATCGAGCGGCGGTGGAAATCGCGGTAGCGGGTCATCGGCGGCGATCCTCGTGCGGCGGGAGTGGACGGGGTTGGATGAAACGGAATCGTAAATTGCGCGCCCGGTGCGGTGCTGGTTATGCGCACAAGCATAGCCACGGGCGGGAGGGGGGGCAAGCGGGTTCGCCGTAAGGGCGAAGGGCAACAGAAGAAAGTCGTTGTTCGTCATTTTCATCCGTCGCCCATTTGTTGTTTCTGCTCCGCCAGGTAAGGTAGAGGCGATCAACGTGACAGGTCGTTTCCCCCAGATATTGAGGTTTGTATGTCCGATCGATACGCCTCGGAGCGTGGTAGTCCGCGTGTTCCAGCTTGCCCGAGGTCTCAAGTATTTCTAAACTTCAACGGTCGTTTTTTGACCATGAGTGGTCCGACTTCCCGTATCTATGCCGCCGTGTCCGGAAGAACGGATAGCGGCGGAAAATTCGATTATTCGTCGATGCGTCAGCGCAAAGATGGTGTGGGTCCAATTCCCCCCGGCCAATATTGGATTGAGCCTTCGCAGATGTGGGAGAACCATTGGTACAACTTTGCCCCGCGTGCTGCCTGGGGTGATCATCGGATCACGATTCATGTCTATCCCGGAACACAGACGTATGGACGGGGCGGCTTTTTTATCCACGGCGGCACGCATGCGGGTAGCGCGGGTTGTATCAACCTGCATGCCGGGATGGAATCTTTCGTACGCGACCTGAAGGAGGCGGCTACGTCGTCGCCAGATTGCAACATTCCCTTGACGGTTAGGTACTGACATGCGGAAGTCCAGCATCGCCCGTTTTCTCGCTGGCGTAGTTCTGCTTGCCCTTGTCGTTGCGGTTGCTGCGTTTAACGTGATTAACCTGGACGAAGCGTATGGAAGCGGCGAGCCCTATTATTCGCGCACGACGAACATGGACAAGTGGAGCGATCCTTTGCCGGTGCTGGCTGTTGTCGACGGTGTTGCGGTTATCGTCATTGCGGTGGGTTTTTTGCTGTGGAGGCGGATGCGGGGCTAAGGCGAGGGTGGTGTTCTTTGCGGTGTTGGCCTTTCCTTGTTGTCTTATCGGTCTATTAGCGTTGCCCCTGTGCGGGGCGGGGCTTTTTTCGTTGTTCTGGCTTTGTTGGCCTTTCCTTGCTCACTTATCGGTCTATTAGCGTTGCCCCTGTGCGGGGCGGGGCTTTTTTCGTTGTTCTGGCTTTGTTGGCCTTTCCTTGCTCACTTATCGGTCTATTAGCGTTGCCCCTGTGCGGGGCGGCACCTACTTTCTTTGCTGCTGCAAAGAAAGTAGGCAAAGAAGACAGCTCAAACCGCTAATTCTTAAGCGGGTCCCTCGGTCCGCATAAGGTAGTGGTGCATCTGGAATCCGTGCTTCCGCACATTCGGCACCAGTGACAAGGCGGTCATTCTTCCGGCGGCGCTGCGCGCGCCGAAACCCCGTTCCAAAACCACCGGTTGTTTCGGCGCATCGCCGAGGCGCAGCCGAGGGCCCCCGCTGCGCGGGCCAAACCATTGGTTTCCCAGGCAGACCCGTCCGCGACGCACGTAGTGCGGAGTGGGAGGGATGATGGCTTTGTCACGAACGGGGAATGTGCGGGGGCACGGATTCCAGATGCACCACTACCCCTTCCAAGCAGGGGACCCGCTTATGAGCTAGCGGTTTTAGCTGTCTTCTTTGCCTACTTTCTTTGCAGCAGCAAAGAAAGTAGGTGCCGCCCCGCACAGGGGCAACGCTAATAGACCGATAAGTCAGCAAGGAAAGGCCAACGAAGCCAGAACAACGAAAAAAGCCCCGCCCCGCACAGGGGCAACGCTAATAGACCGACAAGTGAGCAAGGAAAGGCCAACAAAGCCAGAACAACGAAAAAAGCATAACCCCTGTCCACACCGGCCGCCGGCCGGCAAAAAACCTCGTCCAGCTATAATCAACCCTTCCCCGCCTCCAAAATCCTGCCTTTAACAGAAACATGAGCGACACCCCGAGCGACCCGACCTCGACGCTTGCAAAAAGCTTCGAACCCCACACCATCGAAGCCCACTGGGGCCCTGAATGGGAAAAGCGCGCCTACGCCGCGCCCTCCTTCGACGCGAACCGCAAGGATTTCTCGATCCAGTTGCCGCCGCCGAACGTCACGGGCACGCTGCACATGGGCCACGCGTTCAACCAGACCATCATGGACGGCCTGACCCGCTATCACCGCATGCTCGGCGAGAACACGCTGTGGGTGCCGGGCACCGACCACGCGGGCATCGCCACGCAGATCGTCGTCGAACGCCAGCTCGACGCGCAGGGCGTGTCGCGCCACGACCTCGGCCGCGAGAAGTTCGTCGAGCGCGTGTGGGAGTGGAAGCAGCAATCCGGCTCCACGATCACGAATCAGGTGCGTCGTCTCGGTGCATCGATCGACTGGTCGCGCGAATACTTCACGATGGACGACAAGACGTCGGCCACCGTGCGCGACGTGTTCGTGCGTCTGTATGAACAGGGCCTGATCTATCGCGGCAAGCGCCTCGTGAACTGGGACCCGGTGCTGCTCACCGCCGTATCCGACCTCGAAGTGGTCAGCGAAGAAGAAAACGGCCACCTGTGGCACATCCACTATCCGTTGACCGACGGCTCGGGCCATCTGACCGTCGCCACCACCCGTCCGGAAACCATGCTCGGCGACACCGCCGTGATGGTGCACCCGGAAGACGAGCGCTACGCCCACCTGATCGGCAAGACCATCACGCTGCCGCTGTCGAACCGCGAAGTGCCGATCATCGCCGACGATTACGTCGACCGCGAATTCGGCACAGGCGTTGTCAAGGTCACGCCCGCGCATGATTTCAACGATTATCAGGTCGGCCTGCGCCACAAGCTGCCGCAAATCGAAATCCTCACGCTCGACGCGAAGATCAACGACAACGCGCCCGAAAAATACCGCGGCCTCGACCGTTTCGAAGCCCGCAAGCTGGTGGTCGCCGATCTCGAGGCGCTCGGTGCGCTCGAATCGGTCAAGCCGCACAAGCTGATGGTGCCGCGCGGCGACCGCACCGGCGTCGTGATCGAGCCGATGCTGACCGACCAGTGGTTCGTCGCGATGAGCAAGCCGGCGCCCGAAGGCACGTTCAATCCGGGCAAGTCGATCACCGAAACCGCGCTCGACGTCGTGCGCAACGGCCAGATCAAATTCGTGCCGGAAAACTGGACCACCACGTACTACCAGTGGCTCGAAAACATCCAGGACTGGTGCATCTCGCGTCAGCTGTGGTGGGGTCATCAGATTCCGGCGTGGTACGGCGAGAACGGCGAAGTGTTCGTCGCCAGGACCGAAGAGGACGCGCGCGCAAAGGCCGTCGCGGCCGGCTACACGGGGGCGTTGAAGCGCGACGAAGACGTGCTCGACACGTGGTTCTCGTCCGCTCTGGTGCCGTTCTCGTCGCTCGGCTGGCCGAACGAAACCGAAGAGCTGAAGCACTTCATGCCGTCGTCGGTGCTCGTCACCGGCTTCGACATCATCTTCTTCTGGGTCGCGCGCATGGTCATGATGACCACGCACTTCACGGGCAAGGTGCCGTTCGAAACGGTCTATATGCACGGTCTCGTGCGCGACGCCGAAGGCCAGAAGATGTCGAAGAGCAAGGGCAACACGCTCGACCCGATCGACATCGTCGATGGCATCGACCTCGACGCGCTCGTCGCGAAGCGCACCACCGGCTTGATGAATCCGAAGCTGGCCGCGTCGATCGAGAAGAAGACCCGCAAGGAGTTTCCGGACGGCATTGCGGCGTTCGGCACCGACGCGCTTCGCTTCACGATGGCGTCGATGGCCACGCTCGGCCGCAACGTCAATTTCGACCTCGCGCGCTGCGAAGGCTATCGCAACTTCTGCAACAAGCTGTGGAACGCCACGCGCTTCGTGCTGATGAACTGCGAAGGCCACGACTGCGGTTTCGGCCAGCCGGCGCAATGTGGCGAATGCGGGCCAGAAGGCAATCTGCATTTCTCGCAGGCCGACCGCTGGATCGTGTCGCAACTGCAGCGCGTGGAAGCGGAAGTCGTCAAGGGTTTTTCCGACTATCGTTTTGACAATGTGGCCAACGCCATATACAAGTTCGTATGGGACGAATATTGTGATTGGTACGTCGAACTCGCCAAAGTGCAGATCCAGACGGGGCAGCCGAACCAGCAGCGTGCCACGCGGCGGACGCTTTTGCGTGTGCTCGAAACGGTGCTGCGCCTCGCGCATCCGGTGATCCCGTTCATCACCGAAGCGCTGTGGCAGAAAGTGGCGCCGCTCGCGGGACGCTACCCGGAAGGCAAGGCCGAGGGCGAGGCGTCCATCATGGTGCAGCAGTACCCCGTCGCGGAGCCGTCGAAGCTCGATGAAGACGCCGAGCGGTGGGCGACCGACCTCAAAGCGGTGATCGATGCATGCCGTAATCTGCGCGGAGAAATGAACCTGTCGCCGGCGGTGAAGGTGCCGTTGCTCGCCACCGGCAATGCGGAGCGTCTTCGTACTTTCGCGCCTTACGCTCAGGCACTTGCGCGTCTGTCCGAGGTGCAGATCATCGCCGACGAGGCCGCGCTCGACGCCCAGGCGGATGGCGCGCCTATTGCTATCGTAGGAACGGACAAGCTCGTGTTGAAGGTCGAAATCGACGCAGCGGTCGAACGCGAACGCCTGTCGAAAGAGATCACGCGGTTGAGCGCCGAAATCGTCAAGTGCAACGGTAAGCTACAGAATCAGGCCTTCGTTGCGAAGGCGCCGGCGGCGGTCGTGGAACAGGAGCAGAAGCGGCTGGCCGATTTCGAAGCCACGGTCGGCAAGCTGAAAGCCCAACTGGCCCGCTTGCCGGCCTGACCGACGCGCCCGCCCCCTCAACGGCGGGCAAGGATTTAACCAGAGGACTCAGGGTATTCACATGCTAAAAGTTACGAAGGCGGTCTTTCCGGTAGCCGGTCTTGGCACCCGCTTCCTCCCCGCCACGAAGGCTAGCCCGAAGGAGATGCTGCCGATCGTCGACAAGCCGCTGATTCAGTACGCGGTCGAAGAGGCGATGGCGGCCGGCATCACCGAAATGATCTTCGTCACGGGCCGCAGCAAGCGCGCGATCGAAGACCATTTCGACAAGTCCTATGAGATCGAGGCCGAACTCGAGGCGCGCGGCAAGGACAAGCTGCTCGAACTCGTGCGCAGCATCAAGCCGAGCCACGTCGACTGCTTCTACGTGCGCCAGGCCGAGGCGCTGGGCCTCGGCCACGCCGTGCTGTGCGCCGAGAAGCTGGTAGGCGACAACCCTTTCGCCGTGATTCTCGCGGACGACCTGTTGTACGGCACGCCGCCCGTGATGACGCAGATGATCGAGGTGTTCGATCACTATCACAGCTCGGTGATCGGCGTCGAAGAGATCCCGCCGCAGGATACAAAATCGTACGGCATCGTCGACGGCAAGGAATGGGAAGACTCGATCATCAAGATGTCGGGCATCGTCGAAAAGCCGGAGCCGGGCGTGGCGCCGTCGAACCTCGGCGTGGTGGGCCGTTATGTGCTGAAGCCGCGCATCTTCGATCACCTGCGCTCCATCAAGCCGGGCGCGGGCGGTGAATTGCAACTGACGGACGCGATCCAGTCGCTGCTCGCCGACGAACAGGTGCTCGCGTACAAGTATCACGGCACACGTTTCGACTGCGGCAGCAAGCTGGGCTACCTGAAGGCGACCGTCGAGTTCGCCCTGCGTCACCCGGAAGTAGCCGCCGATTTCGAAGAATATCTGCGTACCCGCTCGCCGGTTCTCGAAGGCTGACGTCGAAAGTCCGACTGAAACGAAGAAGGCGCTGTACCCCGAATAATGGGGACAGCGCCTTCTTTTTTTACATCGGACCGACAGTTTTACCGAATGCAGTTCAACGACGCCGCATCAGAAACGTAAACACCTTGTCATGCGCCGAGCTTTCGACGATCTCGTTGCCGGTCTGCTTCGCGAACGCGGCGAAATCGCGCTGCGAGCCGGGATCGGTGGCAAGCACCTTGAGAATCTGGCCGCTTTCCATGTCGGCGAGCGCCTTTTTGGCGCGCAGGATGGGCAGCGGGCACATGAGCCCGCGCGCATCGACTTCCTTGTGAATCTGAATTTGCATCGACGATGACCTTCGGGACGGGGCGTCGCTGACGACGCCGGACAGAGGGTCAAATTCTACAGCAGGCGGAGCGGCGCCGCCGGGCATCGCCACGACGCCCATTTCCACGCGCGAGCCGTGCCGCGCGCCGTTACAGCGTCACCGCCTCACCGCTTTGCAGCGACTCGCGCAGCGCCACGCCGATACGCGTCGCTTCGAGCGCATCGGCGAGCGTCGCGCCACTCTGTGCCGCATCGCCCTTCCCCGGCCCTTTTTGCACCGCTGCGACGAACGCGCGTGCCTCGTGCAGAAACGCGTCCTCGAACCGGTCGAAAAAGTTCGGCGTGCACTCGTTGCGAATGCCGGTCGCGTCGTAGATCTCGACGCGGTTCGCGCGCGGATTGCGGCCGATCGTCAGCGCGCCCGCCGTGCCGATCACTTCGCTGTGCGTATCGTTGCCGTGCGCCTGGGTGCGCGACGCGTAGAACGTCGCGAGCTTGCCGCCCTCGAATTCGCAGATCGCGACACCGTTGTCGACGTCGCCGAATTCGCGCAGACCCTCGTGCAGCGCGACCGTGCCCGCCGCGAACACGCGCGTCGCGCGCGGCTTGCCGAGCAGCCAGCGGGCGACGTCGATGTCGTGCACCGTGCAGTCGAGAAAGATGCCGCCCGAGGTCGCCGCGAAGCGCACGAAGAAACCGTCGTCGTCGTTTTTATCGGTGGTTTGCGAGCGCACGAGGAACGGCCGGCCGATCTGGCCCGCGGCGATTTTATCGAACGCGTCGCGGTAGCTCGGATCGAAGCGGCGCATGAAGCCGATCGTCGCCTGCAGGTGCGGATAGCGCGCCGCTTCGGCCAGCACGCGCTCGCATTCGGCGACATCGAGCGACAGCGGCTTTTCGCAGAACACATGCTTGCCGGCGCGCAATGCGTCGACGATCTGCTGCGCGTGCAGCGACGACGGCGTGACGAGCCATACCGCGTCGACGTGCGGATCGGCGAGCAGGTCCGCGTAATCGGCGTAGAGACGCGGCTCATGCAGCGACCCATGCATTGCCCCATGCATCGCAGCACGCGCCCATGCCAGTTCATCTTCGAGCGGACTGCACGCGGCCGTGAGCGTCGCGCCCGGCACGCGATACGCGAGATTCTCCGCATGCCGCTTGCCAAGCCGCCCAAGCCCGACCACGCCGAGCCGCAAGCGCTCCGTGGCGGCCTTCATCACGCTGCCTCGCCGAGTTTGATCGCACGGCCCTCGCGCCACGACCGCGTCGCGGCTTGCGCGAGTTCGAGCGCTTTCAGGCCATCCGCGACGGTCGTGCGCACCGGCTTGCCATGCGTGAGCGCGTCGAAGAAATGCGCGATTTCGAGCGCGTAGGCCGCGCGATAGCGTTCGAGAAAAAACGCCTCGGGCACGTCGGTCGATACTTCCGTCTTCGAGTACGCGGTGACTTCGGTGGGCCGAACGTTGCCTGCTTGCAGCATGCCGGTGCTGCCGAGCACTTCGAAGCGCTGGTCGTAGCCGTAGGCAGCGCGCCGCGCGGTGTTGATCTGGCACAGCCGCCCGCGCTTCGTGCGGATCGTCACCGCGGTCGAATCGATGTCGCCCGCGTCGGCGATCGCGGGGTCGGTGAGGCAACTGCCGGTGGCGTGCAGCGTGTCGGCTTCGTCGTCGAGAATCCAGCGACAGATGTCGAAGTCGTGAATCAGCATGTCCTTGAAGATGCCGCCCGAGTGCCGGATGTACTCGAGCGGCGGCGCACCCGGATCGCGGCTCGTGACGACGAGCATTTCCGGCGTGCCGATCTCGCCCGCGTCGAGACGCGTTTTCAACGCGGAAAACGTCGGATCGAAGCGCCGCTGAAAACCGATCATGCACACGACACCGGCGCGCTCCACCGCTTCTGCGCACATCCGCGCGCGCTCCAACGTGAGATCGACCGGCTTCTCGCAGAACACGTGCTTGTTCTGCGCGGCCGATTTGACGATCAGGTCCGCATGCGTGTCGGTGCTCGAACAGATCACGGTCGCGCCGATCGATGCATCGCCGATCGCGCCGTCGCTATCCGCAACCTGCGCGCCATGCTGCGCGGCGAGCGCGGCGGCCGCCTCGCGATTCACGTCGACCACGTATCTGAGCCGCACGCCGGGCTGCCGCGCGAGATTCGCCGCATGGATCTTGCCGATGCGCCCCGCGCCGAATACGGCGACGTCGATCGTGTTTACCGCGTCAGTCATCGTAGCCTCCAGTGTCGTTGGATTCTTCAACGTTCAGTTCGAGCTTGTACGCGAGCGCGATGAAGAGCGCCTGGCACAGGCAGATCGTGCTGGTCAGTGAGCGGAACGCGAACGCGCTGCCCTCTTTCACGTACAGTTGCGTGCTGGCGTAGCGCGCGAGCGGCGACAGTTGGCTATCCGTAATGACGAGCGTCTTCGCCTGATGATGATGCGCGACGCGCAGACAGTACTGCGTCTCCTTGCCGTATGGGGCGAAGCTGATCGCAATCACCACGTCGCCCTTCCTGACGCTGCGGATCTGCTCGCGATACATGCCGCCGAAGCCAGACACCAGATGCACGCGCTTGTGCGTGTGCTGCAACGCATAGACGATGTAGCTCGCGACCGGAAACGAGCGCCGCACGCCGATCACGTAGATGTTGTCGGCCTGCTGCAGCATCTTCACGGCGGCGTCGAACTGCTTGTCGTCGAGGCCCGCTTCGAGTTCTTCGAGGCCGCCGCGCGACGCGGCGATGAACTCGCGCGCGACCGCGCCGCCCGACAAGGTGCCGGGCTTCTCGTCGATCAGCTTGCGGATGCGCTGCTGATAGCTCGACGACGACACGCCCCGCCCCGTATACGCCTGACGAAACACCGCCTGCAGATCCGAAAACCCGGAAAAGCCGAAGCGCTGCGCAAAGCGCACGACGGCCGACGGATGCACGCCGCAGCTCGCGGCGATATCGCTCGTGCGATCCATCATCACGCTCGAGCGATGCTGCTCGATGTACGTCGCGACGCTTTTCAACTGCCGCGGCAGCGACTCGTAGGTATCCGCGATGCGCTGCATCAATTCGTCGACGCTCGGCACCGCTTCTTCGGTGATCTGTTCCGCCATGACAGCCTCTCGGGGTTTCCTGCAATGCGGCAGACGCGCCCGCGGCCCGCCGCAACGTGCATCCGACGTTGCCGAGTATAGGCGGCCGCCCGGTCAAATGGAACGTATTTTCCATTTTTATTTCTCATGAAATTTTCTTTGCAAGGCTTCGGAAGATGACCTACTCTTGGTCGTGAGCGATGGCGCTTCGGCCTCGTTGTGTGGGTCATCGGAATGGAAAGCCGCCCGCCAGTCGCTCCCTCAATAACGAACGACAGACCGAGAAAGGTGGAGACAATGAGACTTTGCAGAGGCAAGGCAACGCTCAGGATTCTGGTGACGGCGTTGACGTTGGCGACGGGATTCGGCGCGGCCTCGGCCGCCCGCGCGGCGGACGCCCACTTCGTGCTGATCAGCCACGCGCCGGATTCGGACTCGTGGTGGAACACGATCAAGAACGCGATCAAGCAGGCCGACGAGGACTTCAACGTTCAGACCGACTACCGCAATCCGCCGAACGGCGACATCGCCGACATGGCGCGTCTCGTCGAGCAGGCGGCCGCGCGCAACTACGACGGCGTGATCGTGTCGATCGCCGACTTCGACGTGCTGAAGAGCTCGATCGCGAAGGTCACCGAGAAGCACATTCCGCTCGTCACGATCAATTCGGGCACCGAGGAGCAAAGCGCGAAGCTCGGCGCGATCATGCACGTCGGCCAGCCCGAGTTCGCGGCCGGCAAAGCCGCCGGAGAAAAGGCCAAGGCCGCCGGCATCAAGTCGTTCCTGTGCGTGAACCACTACGCGACGAACCCGGCTTCGTTCGAACGCTGCCGCGGTTTCGCCGAAGCGATCGGCGCCAACTTCAAAACCTCGACGCTCGACACGGGCCAGGACCCGACCGGCGTGCAGTCGAAGGTCAGCGCGTTCCTGCGCAATCATCCGGATACCCAGGCGGTGCTGACGCTCGGTCCGCTGTCGGCCGATCCGACGCTGAAGGCGCTGCAGCAGATGGGCCTCGCCGGCAAGATCTGGTTCGCGACGTTCGACTTCGACAGCGACATCGCGAAGGGCATCCAGGACGGCACGATCCAGTTCGCGATCGACCAGCAACCGTACTTGCAGGGCTATATCCCGGTTGCCGTACTCGCGATCGTGAAGAAGGACCACACCACCGATCCGGCCAAAATCCGCGAGATCCTGCAGGCGAATCCGAAGTTCAAGGAGCGTCTTGCCACTTATGGGCTCACGCCGTCCTACGGGCCGCGCAATATCGGCTCGGGCCCCGGCTTCATCACGAAGGCCAACGTCGACAAGGTGCTGAAATACGCCGGCCAGTACCGCTGAACGCACGGCAACGCATCGCATCGCGCGCCTGAGCCGCCGCGCCGGCGGCAAGGTTAAAAGGCAGTGACCGGCGGGACGCATGGCGTCGTGCCGGCGCCCGCCCGCTCAGCGGATTCGCAAACGCCCACGGCATTGCGCCGACCCGCTGTCGCGGGCGTATCAAGGAGAGCTTCAATGGGTGTCGCCGACCTGTTTCATCCCCATCACCGCAAGCAACCGCCGCCTGATCCGCAGGACCCGGCGAAGTCTGCTGCGACGACCGCCCCGCAATCCCCTGCCGTCGACGAACGCGTGCGCGAGGAATCCTGGTTCCGCCATCTGCTCGGCCGACCGGAATTCGCGGCGCTCGCCGGCACCGTGATGGTGTTCATCGTGTTCGGCGTAGCGGCCGGCAACTCGGGGATGTTCAACCTCGACGGCGTGATGAACTGGTCGCAGGTCGCCGCCTATCTCGGTCTGATCTCGGTCGGCGCGTGCCTGCTGATGATCGCCGGCGAGTTCGATCTGTCGATCGGTTCGATGATCGGCTTTGCCGGCATGATGGTCGCGCTGCCGACCATGTACTTCCACTGGCCGATCTGGCTCGCGATCGTGTTCGCGTTCGTCGGCTCGATGCTGCTCGGCGCGCTCAACGGCTATCTGGTGATGCGCACGCGCCTGCCGTCGTTCATCGTCACGCTCGCGTTCCTGTTCATACTGCGCGGTCTCACGCTCGCGCTATCGGTGATGTTCGCCGATCGCACCATCATCTCCGGCGTCGGCGACGTCGCGCGTCAGGACTGGTTCGCGCACACGTTCTTCCAGGGCGTCGCGTTCAAAGGTCTGTTCGTGTGGCTCGGCCACCTCGGCCTCGTGAAGCTGCTCGACAACGGCACGCCGCTCGTGCCGGGCATTCCGAAGGTGCTGCTGTGGTGGCTCGTGCTCGCCGTGGTCTGCGCGTTTACGCTCGCCAGGACGCGCTTCGGCAACTGGATTTTCGCGGTCGGCGGCGATGCCAACGCGGCCAAGAACGTCGGCGTGCCGGTGCGCCGCGTGAAGATTTCGCTGTTCGTGCTGACCGCGTTCTGCTCGGCCCTGTATGCAGTACTTCAGGTGTGCGACATCGGTTCGGCCGCGGCCGACCGCGGTTTGCAGGCGGAGTTCGAGGCGATCATCGCCGCGGTGATCGGCGGCACGCTGCTGACAGGCGGCTACGGCTCGGTGATCGGCGCATGCTTCGGTGCGCTGATCTTCGGCGTCGTGCAGATCGGCATCACGTACACCAACGTCGATTCCGACTGGTTCCGCGTGTTCCTCGGCGTGATGCTGCTGTTCGCCGTGCTGTTCAACCACTACGTGCGCGGCCGCGTCGCGGCATCGCGCTAGACGGAGGTTCACGATGAGCACCCCCGAACAGAACACCGACGACATCATTTTGTCGCTGGAAAACGTCAGCCGTTATTTCGGCAACATCATCGCGCTGAACGACATCACACTGCGCCTCATACGCGGCGAAGTGCATTGCCTGCTCGGCGACAACGGCGCCGGCAAGTCGACGCTGATCAAGACGCTCGCTGGCGTGTATCAGCCGAGCAAAGGCACCTACCGGGTGGACGGCAAACCGGTGCACTTCACGTCGCCGAAAGACGCGCTCGATCTCGGTATCGCAACCGTCTACCAGGATCTCGCGCTGGTGCCGCTACTATCGGTCGCGCGCAATTTTTTCATGGGCCGCGAGCCGCAGAAAAAGCTGTTCGGCCTTCTGAACGTGATGGACCTCGAAACCTGTGCAACCACCGCGCGCGACAAGCTCGCCGAAATGGGCATCAACGTGCGCGACCCGCATCAGCCGATCGGCACGATGTCGGGCGGCGAGCGTCAATGTCTGGCGATTGCGCGTGCGATCCACTTCGGCGCGCGCGTGCTGATTCTCGACGAACCGACCGCCGCGCTCGGCGTCAAGCAGAGCTTCAACGTGCTGAAGCTGATCCACAAGGCGCGCGCCAGAGGCATCTCGGTGATCTTCATCACGCACAACGTGCACCACGCGTATCCGATCGGCGATTCGTTCACGCTGCTCAATCGCGGCCGCTCGCTCGGCACGTTCACCAAACAGACGATCAGCAAGAACGAAGTGCTCGACATGATGGCCGGCGGCGCCGAGATGCAGAAGATGATCGGCGAACTCGAAGGCGCGACGATCTGACCGATTCGCGCGGCACGTCCAGCCTCGGCGCGTTTCGCCCGGCTGGCCGACGCGCGCCCACCGCGCACTGTTACTCAGGACTATTCATGGCTCACTCCAGCACCTCCAGCGGTAACGCAGCGGACAGCCGGTTCGCGCCGGGGCGCGCCCGCGACATCGTGTGCCTCGGCCGGCTGGCCGTCGATCTGTACGCGCAGCAGGTCGGCGCACGGCTCGAAGACGTGTCGAGCTTTGCGAAGTATCTCGGCGGCTCGTCGGCGAACATCGCGTTCGGCTGCGCGCGGCTCGGGCTTGCCGCAGCCATGCTGGCGCGCGTCGGCGACGATCACATGGGGCGCTTCCTGACGGAGACGCTCACGAAGGAAGGCTGCGACGTGAGTCGCGTGCGCATCGATCACGATCGGCTGACCGCGCTCGTGCTGCTCGGACTGAAGGACCGTGACACCTTTCCGCTGATCTTCTACCGCGAGAACTGCGCGGACATGGCGGTCGACGAGGCCGACTTCGACGAGGCGTTCATCGCGTCGTCGAAAGCGCTGCTGATCACCGGCACGCATTTCTCGACCGAGCAGGTCAATCGCACGAGCCGTCGCGCACTCGACTACGCGCGCCGCAACGACGTGCGCACCGTGCTCGACATCGACTACCGCCCGGTGCTGTGGGGACTCACGGGCAAGGCCGACGGCGAGACGCGTTTCGTGGCGAGCGAAGGCGTCAGCGCGCATTTGCAGCGGATTCTGCCGCTGTTCGATCTGGTGATCGGCACCGAGGAAGAGTTTCGCATCGCCGGCGGCAAGGCCGACCTCGCCGACGCGCTCGCGATGGTGCGCGCGGTGACGCCGGCCACGCTCGTGCTGAAACGCGGGCCGCTCGGCTGTCAGATCATCGACGGCGAGCTGCCTGCATCGCTCGACGATGCGCCGATTCATGGCGGCGTCGAAGTCGAAGTGCTGAACGTGCTCGGCGCGGGCGACGCGTTCGCTTCCGGCTTCCTGTCCGGCTGGCTGCGCGATCAGCCGCTCGACGCCTGCGCGCGCGCCGCGAATGCGAGCGGCGCGCTGGTCGTGTCTCGGCACGGCTGCGCCCCGGCGATGCCGACATCGGCCGAACTCGACTACTTCCTGCGCGAAGCGCAGGCCGATCCGCAACGCATGCGCCGCCCCGATCGCGATGCGAAGCTCGCAAGACTGCATCGCGTGTCGCCGGCGCGCAAAGCGTGGCACGAGGTGCTCGGCTTCGCTTTCGATCATCGCAACCCGTTCTTCGAACTCGCGCAGCAGACCGGTGCCGACGAAGCGCGCATTGCCCGGTTGAAGGGCTTGTTCGTCGAAGCGGTCGCGCAAACCGAACGTGCATTGAACTTGCAGGGACGCATCGGCGTACTGATCGACGACCGCTATGGTCAGGACGCGCTGAATGCCGCGACCGGTCGCGGCTGGTGGATCGGCCGCCCGGTCGAACTGCCCGGCTCCGTGCCGCTCGTGTTCGACCATGGTCGTTCGATCGGCACCACGTTGATCGCGTGGCCGCAGGAACACGTCGTGAAATGCCTCGTGCAGTTTCATCCCGACGAGCCGATCGAGCAGCGGCTCGAACAGGAGGCGCAACTGCGCGCGCTGTATGACGCGACCCAGGCAAGCGGCCACGAACTGCTGCTCGAAGTGATTCCACCGAAGCATGCGTCGCTGCCGCAGGGACCGGACATCGTATATCGCGCGTTGAAGCGCCTGTACAACCTCGGCATCTACCCCGAGTGGTGGAAGCTCGAACCGATGGACGCCGCGCAATGGCAGGCCATCGACGCGCTGATCGCCGGGCGCGATCCGTATTGCCGCGGCGTCGTGCTGCTCGGTTTGTCGGCGGCGGTCGAGCAGTTGAGCGAAGGCTTTCGCGCGGCGGCGCAAGCGGCGACGTGCCGCGGCTTCACGGTCGGCCGCACGATCTTTCACGAACCGAGCCATGCGTGGCTCGCCGGTGAAATTGGCGACGACGACCTGATCGCGCGCGTGCGCCTCACGTTCGAAACGCTGATCGCCGCATGGCGCGGTGCGCGCGGCGAACCGGCGGCGCATGGTACACCTCATCACGCTCATCAGGAGCAGGCAGCATGAACGAGCGCATCATGCATGACGACACCCCATCCGCCAGCGGCGCGACGCAAGCGCACGCGCCTGCGCGCACCGGCGGCACGATTCGCCTGACGATGGCGCAGGCGCTCGTGCGCTATCTGGCCGCGCAACGCGTCGCCAGCGAAGACGGCACCAACGTCGAACCGCTGTTCGGCGGCGTGTTCGCGATTTTCGGTCACGGCAACGTCGCGGGCATCGGCGAGGCGCTGTATCAGCATCGCGACGCGCTGCCGACCTTGCGCGCGCACAACGAGCAGGCGATGGCGCACAGTGCGATCGCCTACGCGAAGGCGCACTTTCGCCGCCGCATGATGGCCGTGACGACGTCGATCGGCCCGGGCGCCACCAATCTGCTGACCGCGGCCGCGCTCGCGCACGTGAACCGTTTGCCGGTGCTGCTGTTGCCCGGCGACATCTTCGTGTCGCGCGCGCCCGATCCGGTCTTGCAGCAGGTCGAGGATTTCAACGATGGCGGCGTGTCCGCGAACGACGCGTTCAAGCCGCTGTCGCGCTACTTCGACCGCATCGTGCATCCTGCGCAATTGCTGAGCGCGCTGCCGCGCGCGATCCGCGTGCTCACCGATGCCGCGTTGTGCGGCCCCGTCACGCTGGCGCTGCCGCAGGACGTGCAGGCGCAGGCGTGGGACTTCCCGGAAAACTTTTTCACGCCGCGTGTCGTGCGCTTTCATGCACCCGCGCCGCGTGGCGACGAGATCGACGCCGCGTGCGCGCGCTTGCGGCACGCGAAGCGTCCGTTGATCGTCGCGGGCGGCGGCGTGCTGTACAGCCGCGCGGCCGATGCGCTGCACCGCTTCGCGAGCGCGCACGGCGTGCCGGTCGCGGAAACGCAGGCCGGCAAAAGCTCGCTCGCGTGGAACGATCCGCTGAATGCGGGCGCGCTCGGGGTGACCGGCTCAGCGGCTGCCAACGCGCTTGCGCATGACGCCGACTGCGTGCTCGCGCTCGGCACGCGGCTGCAGGACTTCACGACCGGCTCGAACACGCTGTTCACGCAAGCCGACGTGATCGCGTTCAACGCGAACGGATTCGACGCGCTCAAGCATCGCGGCTTCGTCGTCGAAGCCGATGTGAAACTCGCGCTCGATGCGCTAACGGGGCCGCTGCATGGCTGGCACGCCGAGCGCAGCTGGACCGCGCGCGCGCACAAGCTCGCGGCGAGCTGGCGCGACACCGTGCAAACGCTCACCCATGCGCCGCAACGCGACGCGGTACTGCCCTATGAGGGCGACGTGATCGGCGCGGTGCAGCGTTCGAGCGCGCACTCGCCGACCGACGACATCGTCGTCTGCGCGGCCGGCACGCTGCCCGCCGATCTGCACAAGCTATGGCGCGCGGGCCGGCCCGGCGCGTATCACGTCGAATACGGCTATTCGTGCATGGGCTACGAGATCGCGGGCGGCCTCGGCGTCAAGCTCGCGCGGCCCGAGCGCGAGGTGATCGTGATTCTCGGCGACGGCAGCTATCTGATGATGAACAGCGAGATCGCGAGCTCGGTGATGCTCGGCGCGAAGCTGATCGTCGTCGTGCTCGACAATCGCGGCTTCGGCTGCATCAATCGACTGCAACAGGCTTGCGGTGGCGCACCGTTCAACAATCTGCTCGACGATTGCGTGCACGCACCGGAAGGCGCGCCGCGCATCGACTTCGCCGCGCATGCGCGCGCGCTCGGCGCGCAAGCCGAGCATGCGCGCAATCTCGCCGAGCTCGAAGCGGCACTGCAACGCGCGCGCGCGGCGCGAGGCACGTACGTGATCAGCATCGACACCGACCCGGCTCGCACCACCGAAGACGGTGGCTGGTGGTGGGAAGTCGCGGTGCCCGAAGTGTCGACGCGCACCGAGGTGCGCGAGGCCCGCGCGAAGTACGACGCGCAGCTCGCCGCGCGCGCGGCGCCGCCCGCGACGCCTGCGCCGTCACAGGGCGCCGATCGCGACTGAGAACCATGAGGACTCCGGCATGACTGCTTTCGACGTACGCATCGGCATCAACCCGCTGTCGTGGATGAACGACGACCTGCCGTCGCTCGGCGGCGAGACGCCGCTCGAAGTCGCACTGACCGAGGGTCGCCAGATCGGCTATCAGGGCTTCGAACTCGGCAACAAGTTTCCTCGCGAGCCGCAAGCGCTGAAAACGCTGCTCGCGCAATACGACCTCGCGCTCGTGTCCGGCTGGTACTCGGGACAACTGGCCAGGCGCAGCGTCGCCGAAGAAATCGACGCGGTCGGCCCGCATCTGGAGTTGCTCGCGCAGAACGGCGCGACCGTGATGGTGTATGGTGAAGTCGCCGATTCGATCCAGGGCGCGCCGCGCCCGCTGTATCAACGGCCGCGCTTTTTCGGCGACGCGCAATGGGCCGGCTACGCGGCACGCGTCGATGAATTCGCGCGTTATACGCTGAGTCGCGGCGTGCGGCTCGCCTATCATCATCATATGGGCGCGTACGTCGAAACGCCTGCCGACGTCGATCAGTTGATGGCGCGCACAGGCGACGCGGTCGGCCTGCTGTTCGACGCCGGGCACATCACGTTGGCGGGCGGCGATCCGTTGGCCGTGCTCGACAAACACATCGCGCGCGTTTGCCACGTGCACTGCAAGGACGTGCGCCCCGCCGTGATGAAGCTCGCACGCAATCGCAACTGGAGTTTTCTCGATGCGGTGATCGCCGGTGCGTTCACGGTGCCCGGCGACGGCGCGGTCGATTTTCCGGCGCTGATCGACCGGTTGAAGCGGCACGGTTATTGCGGCTGGCTCGTCGTCGAAGCGGAGCAGGACCCGGTGGTCGCGCCACCGTTCGATTATGCGCAGAAGGGATATGGAACTTTGCGGGCGCTCGTCGATGCGCCGCTCGGCAAGGAGGCAACATGAGCTTATTAGTGAAGGCAGAGCGCGAAGGCCAGACGATCGCGCGCGTGACGCCGCAGTCGGCCTGCTGGCGCTATGTGGGATTCGCCGCGTACCGGCTCGGCGCGAACGAACTCGTCTACGTGTTCGAGCCGGCGCGCGAAGCGTGCATCGTCGTGCTGAGCGGCGCGGTCGATATCGAAACGCCGGGCACGACGTGGAGCTCGCTCGGTTCACGCGACAGCGTGTTCGAAGACGCGGCGCCGTACGCGGTGTATTTGCCGCCGAATGTGCGCGCGACGGTGCGCGCATGCCGCGACGCGGAGATCGGTGTCGCGAGCGCGCCGGCCAAGGGCGAGTATCCGGCGCGGCTGATCGAGCCGGCGTCGATGAAGCGCTCGACGCGCGGTAAGTCGCTGAATACGCGTTACGTGTGCGACATTCTTCCGCACACCGAGCCGGCGGAATCGCTGCTGGTGGTCGAAGTGAGAACGCCGGGCGGTCACGCGTCGAGCTACCCGCCGCACAAGCACGACACCGACAATATCCCGCTCGAAAGCTCGCTCGAAGAAACCTATTACCACCGGCTCGATCCGCCGCAAGGCTTCGCATTCCAACGCGTGTACACCGACTCACGCGATATCGACGAATCGATGGCCGTCGAGGATCACGACGTCGTGATGGTGCCGCGCGGCTATCACCCGGTCATCGTGCCGTACGGCTACGACTCGTATTATCTGAACGTGATGGCGGGCAGCCAGCGGGTCTGGCATTTCCATAACGATCCGGCGCACGAATGGATCATCAACAAGGATGCTTGACTAACTTGTCCGTAGTCGCGCGTCAGCCAACCCCGAGCCATTCGCGCATCACGTCGTCGCGCGACATAAACGACGCCAGCGCGCCGTCGAACACGATCTCGCCGTGCCCCATCACCGCGACGCGGCACGCGATGTCCCGCGCGATCACGAGCCTCTGCTCGATCAGCAACATCGCGACGCCACGCTCGCGCAGCGCGTGCAGACAGGCGGCGACCTGCTGCATCACGAGACTCGCGAGCCCTTCGCCTGGCTCGTCGATCAACAGCAGATCGGGATCTCCGAGCAGCGCCCGCGCGAGCGCGAGCATCTGTTGCTCGCCGCCCGACAGCGCGCCGGCGCGCGTGCGCTTGCGCCCGGCGAGCACCGGGAACAGCGCGTACGCGTCGTCGAGCGTGAAGCGCGGCGCGCGGCCGCGCGCACGCGATGCGGCAGCCGGCGCAATGCCGAGCAGCAGGTTTTCATGCACGCTCAGCGCGGCGAACACGTCGCGATGCTCGGCCACATAGCCGAGCCCGAGCCGCGCGATCTCGAACGTGCGCCGACCGGCGAGCGAACGCCCCGCGAAACGCAGTTCGCCCTCGCAGCGCACGAGGCCCATGATCGCGCGTGCGAGCGTCGAGCGGCCCGAGCCGTTGCGGCCGACCAGCGCGACCACTTCGCCGGGCTCGATGCTCAGCGTGACGCCGTGCAGCGCCTGGCTCGCGCCGTACCACGCATTCAGGTCGCAAATGTCGAGCAGCGCGCTCATCGGCCTGCTCCGTGGTCCGGTTCATCACCCGCCCGCGCGCCTGAGCCGACGTCGAAGCGTTCACCCAGATACGCGGCCCGTACCGCCGCGTCGGCGCGAATCGCGGCCGGCGATCCACTTGCGATGATGCGCCCTTGCACCAGCACCGAAATGCGATCGGCGATCGCGAACACCGCATCCATATCGTGCTCGACCATCAGCAGCGTGCGGCCGGCGGTGGTGTCGCGGATCAGCTCGATCGCGCGTGCCGCTTCCGCGCGGTTCATGCCCGCCGTCGGTTCGTCGAGCAGCAGCGTGTGCGCGCCGCCCGCGAGCGCGATGCCGAGGTCGAGCGCGCGCTGCTCCGCGTAGCTGAGCGTGCCGGCCGCGACGTCGCGGCGCGCGCCGAGGCCGACCGCGTCGAGCACATCGGCGGCGCGCGCATCGACCGCGGCCGTGCCGGTCAGACGCTGCCACCAGCGCGTGCGATCGCGTTCGGCAAGCTGCGCCGCGCAGCGCAGGTTGTCGAACACGGACAGCCGCGCGAACACGCTGGTGCTCTGAAAGCTGCGCGCGAGGCCACGGCGCGCGATCGCGGCCGGCGCGAGCCGCGTGATGTCCGCGCCGAACAGGTGGATACGCCCCGCGCTCGGCCGCGCGCCGCCCCCGATCAGGTTGAACAGCGTGGACTTGCCCGCGCCGTTCGGGCCGATCAGCGCGTGCCGCTCGCCTGGCTCGATCGCGAGATCGACGCCGCGCAGGATTTGCGTCGAGCCGAAACGTTTTTCGATGCCGTAGAGCGCGAGTGCGGGGATCATCGTGCGGCTCCGGGGAATCGTGCCGCGCGTGCGTGGCCCGTGATGCGCGCATGCGCGCGCAGCGCACGGCGCGTGGTCAGCGCAGCCAGAGCGGCGAGCGCAACGAGCGCCAGCGCAAGAGGAAGCGGCGACAGCGGCGGCGCGACGGTGACTTCGGTACCCGCGCCAGCGCCCGCACCTGCCCCGGCGCCGAACCATGCGCCGAACAACCCACCTGAAACCGCACCTTCGTCCGCGCCGAACTGCGCCGCATAGGCCCACTGCACCGCGAACACGATGGCCGCGAGCCACAGCACCCCCGCCGCCGCGCTCCAGCAATACGCGGCGCGGCAACGTCGCCAGCCGTTGGCGGCAATCCGCGCCGTCTGCCGCGGGGCAAAGCCGGCGAGCCCATCCGGCGCGGCCAGCACGACGACGACGAAAAACAGCCCGAGATAGAACAGCCACGCCCGCGTGACACTGGCGACCACCACGCTGAAAAACGTCAGCACGATCGCCCCCGCGACCGGCCCGAAGAACGCCGCCGTGCCCCCGATCACGGTCGCGATCAGCACCGCGCCCGAGCGCATCATGCCGACGCTCTCAGTCGATACGAGTTCGATATTGATCAGCCCGAGCGTGCCCGCGACGCCCGCGAAAAACGCCGACAGCACGATCACGCCATAGCGAATCCGCCGCGGATAGCAGCCGATCGCCGCCGCCCGCGCCGGGTTGTCGCGCACAGCGTTCGCGAGCCGCATGAACGGTGTGCGCGACAGCGCGAACATCGCGACACTGGCGACGACGCTCCACAGCGCGATCAGCGCATAGGCCTCGCGCGTCGGACCGAAGCTCCAGCCGCCGAGGACTGGCCCGCTCGCGCGATCGATCGCGACGCCCGCCTCGCCGCCGAACCAGCCCGGCAGCGTCCACGCGGCCGCGACGACGAGCTCGCCGAGACCGAGCGTGATCATCGCGAATGCTGTGCCGGCACGGCGCGTCGCGATGAAGCCGAACAGCACGCCGCACAGCGCGCCGCCGATGCCGCCGAGCAACGGCAGCAGCACGAGCGGCATGCCGCCCGCGTTGAACACCCGCGCGGCGATCAACGCGCCGAGCCCCGCATAAGCGGCGTGCCCGAACGACAGCAACCCGGTCCCGCCGAGCAGCAGGTTGTACGACAGCGCGAACACGATCATCGTCGCGCTTTGCGCGAGATAGCCGAGCAGCCAGCTGTGCGGCCAGATGAAAGGCGGTACGGCCAGAAAGGCGACGAGCGCGAGCCACGGCGCGAGCGCACGGCCGCCCCCGCGAGGCGGCACCTCGCTTTCCAGCGCGTTTGACGACCCGCTCCGCTTACGCATGATCGTCACGCCGTCCGAACAGCCCGCGCGGCCTCGTCGCCAGCACCGCGACGAGCAGCAGGTACGGCAGCAGCGGCGCCAGTTGCGCGAGCGTCAGCGCGTCCCATTCGGGCGGCAGCACGGCGCCGGCGAGCGACACCACGTCGCCCAACGACAGATCGCTCGCGACCGCCAGCGTTTGCAGGCATCCCACCAGCAGCGACCCGACGAGCGCCCCGCTCAGCGACCCGAGCCCGCCGATCACGACCACGACGAACACGATCGAGCCGAGCGACTCCGCCATCGCCGGCTCGATGACGAACAGCGGCGCGCCGATCACGCCGGCCAGCGCGGCGAGCGCGGTACCGGCCGCGAACACGCCGGTGAACAGGCGCGGCACGTCGTGCCCGAGCGCTTCGACGGCCTGCGCATGCGTGAGCGCGGCGCGCACGATCAAGCCAGTCTTCGACACGCGCAGCATCGCGACGAGCGCTGCGAGCATCGCGAGCGATACCGCCATCATGAACGCGCGGTAGCGCGTGAAGACCGCGCCGTACAGCGAGAACAGCGGACCGTCGAGCACCGCCGGAATCCTCGCCGACAGCGGACCGAGCCCCCAGCCGAGCTTGACGAGTTCGCCGAGCAGATAGGCGGCGCCGAACGTCAGCAGCAGTTCGGGCAGATGCCCGTGCCCGCGCACGCGCCGCAGCAGCCAGCGTTCGAGCGCCGCGCCGAGCAGACCGACGAAAAGCGGCGCAACCACCAGCGCGCTCCAGAAGCCGGCGCGCGCCGCCACCGAAAAGCCGACGTACGCGCCGAGCATATAGAAGCTCGCATGCGCGAAGTTGAGCACGCCGAGCATGCTGAAGATCAGCGTCAGGCCGGCCGACAGCATGAACAGCAACAGCCCGTAGCTCAGGCCGTTGAGCAGAGTGATGATGAACGACTGCACGCGTCTAGTCCGCCGGCCCGACGACGCACAACGGTTCGAGCGCCGCGCGCAGCTCGGCGGGCAGGTTCACGGGACGACGCGTCGCGCGATCCACGTAGACGTGCACGAAATGCCCTTGCGCGGCGGGTTCGGCGTCGCCGTCGCGAAATAGCCCCACCTCGTAGCGCACGCTCGACGTGCCGAGCCGCGCGACGCGCAAGCCCGCGTCGATGCGATCGGGAAACACGAGCGGCGCGAAGTAGTTGCACTGCGTCTCGACGACCAGCCCGATCGTCGTGCCGTGTTCGAAATCGAGTACGCGCGCGCGGATCAGATACTCGTTCACGACGGTGTCGAAATAGCTGTAGTAGACGACGTTGTTCACGTGGCCGTAGACGTCGTTGTCCAACCAGCGCGTGGTGATCGGCAGGAAATGCGGATACGCGGCGCGGCCGGCGGGGGCGGGTTTGTTCATCGGACGTGGCGGTTGGTGGAGGCGAGGATCACAGCGACTCGGTCAGCATGCGGCGATAGTCGTCGGCGCTCGCCTCGCGCGGATTCGTGCGATGACAATGGTCGACCAGCGCGCCCTGCACGACCTTGTCGAACATGCTTTCGTCGACGCCCATCTGCCTGAGGCCGGTCGGCAGTCCAAGCCGCGCCGTCATGTCGAACAGCGCCTGCGCGAGATCCGCATGCTCGGGCACCCCCATCACGCGACGCATGCGCGCATAGCGACGCTCGGCCACCACGCTCGGCGCGCGCTCGTTGAAGCGCAGCACCGCGGGCAGCACGACCGCGTTCAGTGTGCCGTGATGCAGCGACGTGCGGCCGTTCATCTTCAGGCCGCCCAGCGGATGCGACAGCGAGTGCACGCAGCCGAGGCCCTTCTGGAACGCCATCCCGCCCTGCATCGACGCGCTCATCATGTTCAGGCGCGCCTCGCGATCGCGGCCGTCCGCGCACGCGCGCTCGATGTTGTGCCACGCGCGTTCGAGGCCGTCGAGCGCGATACCGTCAGCGGGCGGATTGAAGGCCGGCGAGAGGAAGGTCTCGATGCAATGCGCGATCGCGTCCATGCCGGTCGCGGCGGTCAGCCCCGGCGGCAGGCCGAGCGTGAGACCGGGATCGCACAGCGCCGATTTCGGCAGCAGATTCCACGAGTGAAAGCCGAGCTTGCGGCCGTCGTTCAGGATCACGATCGCGCCGCGCGCGACTTCGCTGCCAGTGCCGGCCGTGGTCGGAATCGCGATCAGCGGCGCGACGGCGTCGGTGATCTTCGCGCTGCCGCCTTCGATCGTCGCGTACTGCGTGAGCGGCCCCGGATGCGTGGCCGCGATCGCGACGCCCTTCGCGAGATCGATCGACGAACCGCCGCCCACCGCGATCAGCCCGTCGCAGCGCTCGTCGCGATACACCTGGGCGGCCGCGAGCACCATTTCCTCGGTCGGGTTCGACGGCGTGTCGTCGAACAGCGGCACGTCGCCGAGCTTCAGCGCGTCGAGTGCCTGCCGCGCAATGCCGGCCGCGACGACGCCCTTGTCGCTGATCACCAGAGGCCGCTCGATGCCGATGCGCGTGCACTCGGACGACAGTTGCGACAGTGCGTCGTAGCCCAGATGAATATGGGTCAGGTAGTAGATGTAGGCCATGCCGTTTTCTCCCTGAGCGTGCGCTCATTGACCGCCGATTGACGTGGATGATCGGTTCGGTGATGCGTCGATGGATGTGCCGAGTCGTGTGGTGTCGCGTGCGTTGTGGGCTGTCTCCATGGTGGCTGTGATTTCTGCGTCGTCTGTGTGCTGGCCAATGTTGCGGCTCGATGGGCCGAACGCCTCACTGCCCCGGCCGCTCGACGAATTCGAACGGCAACCCGCGTCGCCGCATCCATTCGCCGAGCGCCTGGCCGGTGCCCGCGCGCCACGGCCGCAGCTTCGCGGGCTCGACGAGCCGGTATTCGAGCAGCTCGGGCGACAGCGCGATCGTCCCATGCGCCTTCACGTGATACGCGATGATCAGCTCGTTCTTGCGGATGAATTCGTACACGCCGATCAGCTCGACCGACCCGGCGTGCAGCGAGGTCTCCTCCATCACTTCGCGCGCGATGCCCTGCTCCGGCGTCTCGCCGTTTTCGAGGAAGCCGGTGATCAGCGCGAACATGCCCTCCGGCCACGCGGCATTGCGCGCGAGCAGGATCTTGCCCTCGTACTCGACGATCGCCGCGACGACCGGCAGCGGGTTATTCCAATGGACGTAGCCGCACTCGGTATCGGGACAGCTCTGACGGACGCGGCCGCCCTCGTGGTCGGGGTCGGCGCGTTCGGTCAGGGGTTTCGCGCAGCGGGGACAGAATCGGTACTCGGTCATGGCGGGGGACGTCTCTTTGTTTCGTGTTTTCTGGCGGGGCGTAGTTGGGTGGCTTTGCGCGTGTGCCGAGTGGTGCATCACGCGACGCACAGCTCACGCACCTCGGCGGCGAAACGCTCGACCGTGTCGGGCTGCGTGTCCCACGCGCACATCAGCCGGCAACCGCCCGCGCCGATGAACTCGTAGAACTTCCAGCCGCGCGCGCGCATCGCCTTCGCGGCATGCGGCGGCAACTGCGCGAACACCGCGTTCGATTCGCTCGCAAACATGATGCTCACGCCGGGGATTTCCTGCAACCGCGTCTCCAGCAGACGCGCCATCGCGTTCGCGTGACGCGCATTGCGCAGCCATACGTCGTTGTCGAGCAGGCCGAGCCACGGCGCGGAGATGAAGCGCATCTTCGATGCGAGCTGTCCCGCCTGCTTCAACCGATAGGCGAAATCGTCGGCGAGCGCGCGGTCGAAGAACACCACCGCCTCGCCGACCGGCAAGCCGTTCTTGGTGCCGCCGAAACACAGCACGTCGACGCCCGCGCGCCATGTGATTTCCGACGGATGCACGTCGAGCGCGGCGACCGCGTTCGCGAAGCGCGCGCCGTCCATGTGCACCTTCAGATGACGACGCTTCGCGATCGCCGCGATGGCGCGCACTTCCTCGACGCTGTAGACGGTGCCGACCTCGGTCGACTGCGTCAGCGTGACGATCTTGGGCTTCGGATAGTGGATATCGGCACGCCGCGTGATGATGGACTCGATCGCATCGGGCGTGAGCTTGCCGGCGATGCCCGGCGCCGTCAGCAGTTTCGAGCCGCCTGAAAAGAACTCGGGGCCGCCGCATTCGTCGGTCTCGATGTGCGCGAGTTCGTGGCAAATCACCGAGTGGTACGACTGGCACAGCGACGCGAGCGCGAGCGAATTGGCCGCCGTGCCGTTGAACACGAAGAACACTTCGCAATCGGTCTGAAACAGGTCGCGCAGACGGTCGCAGACCTGGTTGGTCCAGGAGTCGTCGCCGTAGGCCGGCTCGTGGCCGCTGTTGTTGGCGGCGATCAGTGCGTCGAGCGCTTCGGGACAGATGCCGGCGTAGTTGTCGGACGCGAAATGTTGCATGGTCGAGCGACGCGCCCGGCGACAGGCGCGAGGGAATGACGGAAAGCGGTCATTTTAGTGCGCTCGTGCGAGATTTGTTTTCGCGTCTTAGCTGCAACCGCAATCCGGCATGCGGCCACGGCGCGGGCCACGCGGCACGCGCGTCACTGCGACCAGGCCCGCCGCCCCCGCCAGCAGCGCGCCCGCGGCGAGCCACAGCGCCAGCGAAAACGACCCCGTGTGCGCGGCAATCGGCGCGGCCACCAACGGACCCGCGATCTGACCGATGCCATAGGCCGCCGTCGCATAACCCATCAGCCCGGCCGCGTCGTCGCCGCGCAGACGCCGCGCCTCGCGCATCGCGAATAGCGTGATCGCGGTGAACGGCAGGCCGATCAGGATGCTGCCGAGCGAGAACCCGCCCGCCGTCGGCCATACGATGCCCAGCGCGATGCCGAACGCCTGCAGCACATACGAGCCCGCGAGCAGCGCGCGGTTGTCCCAATGCACGGGCAAACGCGCGGCGAGCAACGCGCCGACGATCAGCGCCGCACCTAACATCGGCCAGAACAGGTCCGGCCACGCCGAGCCCGGCAACGCGTGGCGCGCGATGACCGGCAAAAAGGTCGCGGTGATGATGTAGCCGAAGCCCGGGATACCGTAGAGCAGGACCAGCCAGAACGCGTCGGCGCGGTGGACGGCATGGCTCGTCTGAATGCCGGCCGTACGAGGCGGCTGGTTTGCGCTGGCGCGCGATCCGGTGGCGGGCTTTGCGGTTGCGGAGCTTGCAGCGGCAGGCTTCGCTGTTCCCGCACGCTGCGCTTCGCCAAACACCGGCCACACCAGCACCGACAGCACCGCGCCGATCGCCGCAAAGCCGATCCATCCGACCACCGCGCCATAGCCACCCGCGACGCTGACCAGCAAGCCGGTGCCGACGATGCCCACGCCCGGCCCCGTATAGATGACGCCGCTCCACGCCTGCGCGCCGAGTTCGGCGAGCCGCCGCAAGCCCCACTGCGACGCGAACACGAAGGTCCATGCGCTGACCGCGCCGGCGACGAAGCGCACCAGCGCCCACGCCCAGAACTGGCCGGTGACGCCCATCGCGAGCGTCAGCAGCACGGTCGCGGCGAGTCCGACGCGCACCATGCGCGCGGGCTCGACCCGCAGCGCCGCGCACGTCATCGCGCCGGCGAAATAGCCGGCGTAATTGAACGACGCGAGCCAGCCGCCATGCTGGATATCGATCTGCGGCTGGCCGAGCGCGGCGCCGTGCAGCATCAGCGGCAGCAGCGGCGTGAATGCGAAGCGCCCGATACCGAGCGCGACGGCCAGCGTGACCATGCAGGCGAGCGCCGCGCGCCGGGCGGCGTGCGGCCCGTGGAAGCGCGGGTACGCGTGGGAAGCGAGATCGTTCATGATCGGACGGTCAATCTGCGATGGTGTGAATCCATGTTAGCTTGACCTTTTGATCACGAAAAATGAATAATTAGAATGTTATTCATCTCCAGGAGAGAATCATGGATCTGGCCGCTCTGACCATTTTTCGCGCGGTCGTGCGCGAAAACGGCGTGACGCGCGCCGCGGCGAAGCTCAATCGCGTGCAATCGAACGTGACCACGCGCATCAAGCAGCTCGAGGAGCAGCTCGGCACCGAGCTGTTCATCCGCGACGGCCGCCGCCTCGTGCTGACGCCGGCCGGCGAGACGCTGCTGCCCTACGCGGAACGGCTGCTCGCGCTCGCCGACGAGGCGCGGCACGCGGTGCGCGAGGATCGTCCGAGCGGGCGTCTGCGTCTCGGCACGATGGAAAGCGTCGCGGCGACGCGTCTGCCGGGCCTGCTCGCGCAATATCACCAGCAATGGCCGGCCGTCGAACTGGAACTGGAGACCGGTACGACCGGCAGGCTGATCGAGCGGGTGCGCGAGTTCGAGGTCGATGCGGCACTGGTCGCGACGCCGCTCGATCCGGCCACGCTCGGCGATCTGTTCGAGACCGTGCCGATCTTCCGCGAGGAACTCGTGATGCTGACGCCGCGCGGTCATCGGCCGATCCGCGAAGTGCGCGACATCGCGCTATCGACGCTGATCGCGTTCGAGCGGGGCTGCGCGTATCGCGCGTATATCGAGAAGTGGTATCTGGAGCACGGCACGCGGCCGCAACGGGTGCTGGAGCTCGGCTCGTATCACGCGATCGTCGCGTGCGTGGCGGCCGGCGCGGGCGTCGCGGTCGCACCGCGCTCGGTGCTCGATCTGGCGACCGACACGAGCAATATCGCGGTGCACGAATTGCCCGATATCGGCATGATCGATACGCTGCTGGTGTGGCGACGCGGGCATTTTTCGTCGGCGCTCAATGCGTTGCGACGCACGCTGGTGGCGTCGCAGGAAGGGGCGGCCGAGGTGGATGCGGTGGCGTCCGCGGATGCGAATGTGGTCTGATCGTTGAATTCGCCCCGCCGACCAGGTTCGACGCAACCCGGTCGGCTTCAGCAAAAGCGAAGGGACCACGCAACGCGCCGATCCTGCTGGCGCACCGCGTGGCCCCTTCGTCGAACCCGGCTCGACTTCGCGTCGAGCCGGACTCAACCGACCATCAGAATCAAAGCTGCCCTTCGACCCAGCCCTTGACGCCCGCGAGCGCCGCCGGCAGGTTGGCCGGCTCGGTACCGCCGGCCTGCGCCATGTCCGGACGGCCGCCGCCCTTGCCGCCCACCTGCTGGGCCACGAAGTTGACCAGTTCGCCCGCCTTGACCTTCTTGCTGGCGTCGGCGGTCACACCCGCGATCAGGCTGACCTTGCCGCCTTCCACCGACGCGAGCACGATCGCCGCGCTCTTCAGCTTGTCCTTGAGCTTGTCGACCGTTTCGCGCAGCGTCTTCACGTCCGCGCCTTCGAGCGTCGCCGCGAGCACATGCACGCCGCCGACTTCGATCGCCTGGCCCGCGAGTTCGTCGCCCTGGCTCGACGCCATCTTCGACTTCAGCGCGCCCAGTTCCTTCTCGAGCGCCTTCACCTGGTCTTGCACCTGGCCGATGCGCTGCGTGAGTTCCGCCGGTTGTGCCTTCAGCGCGGCCGCGGCCGCGTTGACGCGCGCTTCGAGCTCCTGCACGTAGCGCACCGCGTTGTCGCCCGTGATCGCCTCGACGCGACGGATACCGGCCGCGACGCCGCCTTCCATCACGATCTTGAAGAAACCGATGTCGCCCGAGCGATTCACGTGCGTACCGCCGCACAGCTCACGCGAAAAGCCGAGGTCGAGCACGCGCACTTCGTCGCCGTACTTTTCGCCGAACAGCGCCATTGCGCCGCCCTTCACCGCCTCGTCGTACGACATCACACGCACGATGCCGGGCGCGTTCGCCAGCACTTCGGCGTTGACGATTTCCTCGACGCGGCGAATCTGCTCGTCCGTCATCGGCGCGTTGTGGGCGAAGTCGAAGCGGGTCTTGTCGGCGTCGACGAGCGAGCCCTTCTGCTGCACGTGCGAACCGAGCACTTCGCGCAACGCCTTGTGCATCAGGTGCGTGGCCGAGTGGTTGCGCGCCGTGCGGGCGCGGCGCACCGCGTCGATTTCGGCCTTGACGATGTCGCCGAGCTTCAGCGTGCCCTGCTCGAGCGTGCCGTGGTGGCCGACCACGTCGGCCTGAACCTTCAGCGTATCGACGACTGCAAAGCGCGTGCTGGCGTTGGCGAGCACGCCCTGATCGCCGACCTGGCCGCCCGACTCGGCGTAGAACGGCGTGTGATCGAGCACGACGACCGCCTGCTGGCCGGCCTGCGCCTGCTGCACCGACGCGCCATCGACGTACAGCGCGACGACCTTCGCGTCGTCGAAGACGATTTCTTCGTAGCCGTGGAAGGTGGTCTTCGCGCCCGAGTATTCGAGGCCCTGCGCCATCTTGAACTTGCCCGCCGCGCGAGCCTGCTCGCGCTGACGCGCCATCGCGTCGTCGAACGCGGGTTCGTCGACCGTCACTTCGCGCTCGCGGCAGACGTCCGCGGTCAGGTCGAGCGGGAAGCCGTAGGTGTCGTGCAGCTTGAACGCGAGTTCGCCGTCGAGCGTCTTGCCGCTGGTTTTGCCACCTGCGGCGTCGAGATCGGCCAATGCGGCCTCGAGAATCGACATGCCGTGTTCGATCGTCTCGAAGAAGCGCTCTTCTTCCTGACGCAGCACGTCGGTCACGCGCTGCTCGGCCTGCTTCAGTTCAGGGTAAGCGTCGCCCATCTGCGCGACGAGGTCGGCGACGAGGCGATGGAAGAACGAACCCTTCTTGCCGAGCTTGTAGCCGTGGCGGATCGCGCGGCGCACGATACGGCGCAGCACGTAGCCGCGGCCTTCGTTGCCCGGAATCACGCCGTCGACGATCAGGAACGAGCACGCGCGGATGTGATCGGCGATCACCTTCAGCGAGTTGTTGCCCAGATCGGTCACACCGGTTTCGCGGCCAGCGGCTTGAATGAGCGCCTGGAACAGGTCGATCTCGTAGTTGCTGTGCACGTGCTGCAGCACCGCGGCGATGCGCTCGAGGCCCATGCCGGTGTCCACGCATTGCTTCGGCAGCGGCGTCATGTTGCCCTGCGCGTCGCGGTTGAACTGCATGAACACGAGGTTCCAGATTTCGATGTAGCGGTCGCCGTCTTCCTCGGGCGATCCCGGCGGCCCGCCCCACACGTCCGGGCCGTGGTCGTAGAAGATTTCCGAGCACGGGCCGCACGGGCCGGTGTCGGCCATCTGCCAGAAGTTGTCCGATGCGTAGCGCGCGCCCTTGTTGTCGCCGATGCGGACGATGCGCTCGACCGGCACGCCTACTTCCTTCGCCCAGATGTCGTGCGCTTCGTCGTCTTCCTGGTAGACGGTGACCCAGAGCTTGTCTTTGGGCAGCTGGTAGACGCCGGTCAGCAGTTCCCACGCGTAGTGGATCGCGTCGCGCTTGAAGTAGTCGCCGAACGAGAAGTTGCCGAGCATCTCGAAGAACGTGTGGTGACGCGCGGTGTAGCCGACGTTCTCGAGGTCGTTGTGCTTGCCGCCGGCGCGCACGCTGCGCTGCGCTGTCGTGGCCCGCGAATACGGACGCGATTCCGCGCCGAGGAACACATCTTTGAACTGCACCATCCCCGAATTGGTGAAGAGCAGTGTCGGGTCGTTGCCGGGCACGAGGCTCGACGAACGGACGATCGTATGGCCCTTCGATTCGAAGAACTTGAGGAATTTCTCGCGGATTTCAGCGGCTTTCATAGCGGGCGGGGGACGGTCCTGACGGTTCCTGACGGAGACTGGCGGTCGGTGGGATGCGCCAACTGTCTGTTTCTTTAAACGACTGATTATACGGGATCGGCAAGCGCGCACGGCACTGCGCGCCGCCTGGTTGGCGCTCGCTTGTCCGATCGTCCGATCCGCGCCATGACGTTCGGCTGACTGCGCCCGCGAGCGCGAATCGCTTAAGATGACTTCCGCGAAACTACGCGCGAAATAACGCATGGCAGCTCGCCGCGCGGCCTGCAACCATCAGGAGACATTCAGGAACATGGGCGCTCTCAGTCACATCCGCGTGCTGGATCTCACCCGCGTGCTCGCCGGTCCATGGTGCGCGCAGACGCTCGCCGATTTCGGCGCCGACGTCATCAAGATCGAACGCCCCGAGGTCGGCGACGACACGCGCCACTGGGGGCCTCCCTATCTGAAAACGCCGGACGGCGCGGACACGCGCGAGGCCGCCTACTATCTCGCGGCGAACCGCAACAAGCGCTCGGTCACGCTCGACATCGCGTCGCCCGAGGGTCAGCGGATCGTGCGCGAACTGGCCGCGCAAAGCGACGTCGTGCTCGAGAACTACAAGGTCGGCCAGTTGAAGAAGTACGGCCTCGACTATGACTCGCTCAAAAAGGTCAAGCCCGACCTGATCTACTGCTCGGTCACGGGCTTCGGGCAGACCGGCCCGTATGCGCAGCGCGCCGGTTACGACTTCATCGTGCAGGGGATCGGCGGCTTCATGAGCATCACCGGCGAGCGTGACGGTCAGCCGGGCGGCGGCCCGCAGAAGGCCGGCGTCGCGATCGCCGACCTGATGACCGGCATGTACTCGACGATCGCGGTGCTGACCGCGCTCACGCACCGCGACCGCACGGGCGCTGGCCAATACATCGACATGGCGCTGCTCGACGTGCAGGTCGCGATGCTCGCCAACATGAACTCGAACTACCTCGCGAGCGGCCAGCCGCCGGCGCGCTGGGGCAATGCGCATCCGAACATCGTGCCCTACCAGACCTTCCAGACCAGCGACGGCTGGATCATCGTCGCGGTCGGCAACGACGGACAGTTCCGCAAGTTCGTCGAAGTAGGCGGCCGCCCGGAACTCGCCGACGACGAGCGTTTCGCAACCAACCCCGCGCGCGTGCGCAACCGCGAACTGCTCGTGCCGATGCTCGCGGACATGGTCCGCCTGCAGGGCAAGGAGCAATGGATCGCGGCGCTCGAAGCGGCCGGCGTGCCGTGCGGACCGATCAACAACCTCGACGAAGTGTTCGACAACGAGCAGGTGGTCGCGCGCGGTCTGCAGGTCGATCTGCCGCATCCGTCGGGCGGCACGGTCAAGCTCGTGCGCAATCCGATCACCATGACCGGCACGCCGCCGCAGGCGCTGAGCCATCCGCCGCTGCTCGGCGAGCATACCGAGCGGGTGCTGAGCGACGTGCTCGGATACGACGCGCAGACGATTGCCGAGTTGAAGCGCAAAGCGGTGATCTGATCGAGAAGGCGGCGAGACTCAGCGCATCGCCGTTAGCGAAGCCAGCCAGCCCCGCCCCTCGTCCCAATCGTCGAGACCGCTGTCGGCGTTGATGTGGCCGCGCGCGCCGATCCCGATCCAGCGGCTGCCCCACGCGTTCGCGCAGGTTTGTGAAAACGGCACGCCGCCATAAGGATCGTCGCTGCTCGCCACCACGATCGTCGCAAACGGCAGGCGGGTGAGCGGCACCGGCGCAAAGCCGCCCGCGTCCCTCGGGAAGTGCGCTTCGTCCGGATCGGGCACGGCGACCAGCAACGCGCCGGCCACCTTCGCGAGCTGCGCCGCGCTTGCGTACTGCGAGGCCCAGAACGCCGTGGTCAGGCAGCCGAGGCTGTGAGCGGCGAACACGACCGGCGCGTCCACGGCGTCAAGCGCGGCGGCCAGCGTACGGCACCAGGCGTCGCGCGAAGGGTGGTCCCAGTCCGGCATCTGCACGCGGACGACCGCGGGATCGAGCGCTTCCCAGCGCGTTTGCCAGTGGCCTGGGCCGGAGTCCAGATAGCCCGGCAGTACGAGTGTGGTTGGTTGGTGTTCGCTCATCGTGCTTCCCCGTGTTCGGCTTATCGCCCGCTCGCGGGATAGCGCGGCGGGCCGTCTACCGTATCACGCGTGCCACGCCACCACCACGGGGATCGCTCGCGGGCTCGGGTGTCGTGCCGTCCACGCGGATCATCTGCACGTCGCCGTTGAACGACTGCTGCTCGACCGTAAAGCCGAGCGCCTTCAATTGCGTGGCGAGCTCATCCGGCGCGGGACGGTACGGCTCGAAGTAGATCGTCTTTGGCGGCAGCAGCTGATGATGGAAACGCATCGCGGCGAGCGCGTCCGTCGGTGACATGTCGAAGTCGTACAGATTCGTCATCACCTGGAAGATCGTCGTCAGGATGCGAGAGCCGCCGGGCGTGCCGATCGCTAGCGCGATCTTGCCGTCCTTCAGCAGCAGCGTAGGCGTCATCGACGAAATCGGGCGGCGGCCCGGCGCGATCGCATCCGGCTCGGCATCGGCGGCGCCGGGTGTCGACGCCGCGCCCGTCGCGCCAGCGCCGGCTGGCTTGATCACGAAATCGTCCATCGCATCGTTCAGCAGGAACCCGCCGCCGTCCACCACGACGCCCGAGCCGAAATCGCCGTTCAGCGTGTAGGTGTTCGACACCGCGTTGCCCCATTTGTCGACCACCGAGAAATGCGTGGTTTGCGCCTTCTCCGTCGCCGCGCCGCCGTCGACACCGGGTTTCACCGTCGCGGCGGCCGGCGCTTCGTCGGCTTTGACTTCGGCCGCGCGCTGCGCGAGGTAGGCGTCGTCGATCAGCTTCGCGACCGGCACCGGCGATGCGTCCGGGTCGCCGATATGGCGCTGCCGGTCCGCGAACACGCGATCCTCGATCTGCGCGATCAGATGGATGTACGGCGCTGAATTCAATGCAAGGCCGTCGAACGCCGGCTGCAGATCGGCCCGCATCTTCAGCATCTGGATCAGCCCGAGGCCGCCCGAGCTCGGCGGCGGCGCGGTGATCACGCGGTAGCCGTGCCAGTCGGCCGCGAGCGGCTCGCGCCACAGAGCCTTGTACTGGCTCAGATCCTGGCTCGTGATCAGGCCGTGGCCGTACATCTGCGCGGCGATCATTTGAGCGGTGCGGCCCTCGTAAAACTCGCGGCCGCCGTCGCTCGCGATCCGCCCCAGCGTCTGCGCGAGTTCCGGTTGGCGCAGCATCGCGCCCGCCTTCAGGTTCGCGAAGTAGGCGTCGAAATTGGTCTTGCCGGCGAAACTCCTGGCGGCCGCGTCGCGTCGCTGCTGCAGCCGCGGGTCGACCTGGAAGCCGTCGGTCGCGTAATGGATCGCGGGCGCGAGCACCTGCTTCCATTTGAGCTTGCCGAAGCGCCGCTGCGCTTCCCACATGCCATCGACAGTGCCCGGCACGGCCGCCGCGCGATGCCCGACCGTGCTTATGCCCGGCGCCACGTTGCCCTTGTCGTCGAGGTACATGTCGCGGGTCGCCTGCTGCGGCGCGCGCTCGCGATAGTCGAGAAAATACGGCTTGCCGTCGACCAGCAGCGTCATGAAACCGCCGCCGCCGAGGTTGCCCGCATCGGGCCGCGTGACGGCGAGCGTGAAGGCCATCGCGACCGCGGCATCGACCGCGTTGCCGCCTGCGGCGAAGATCTGCTGCGCGGTGTCAGCGCTGTAGCTATCCGGCGCGGCGACTGCCGACGCATCGAGCGCCGGCTTCGGCGCCGGTGTTTTCGCCGCGGCGGACAGCGGCGCGGCCACGTTCACGGCAAGCGCGGCAAACCAGGCCGAAGCGAGCACACGACGGTTACGGCAAGAAAATCGGGCGCTAGCCAAAGCGCGGGCAAAGGGCGCGCGAAACGCGCCGTGCGTCGGGACAGACATCCGAGAAAACTCCGGCAACGAGGCGAGCATGGCGCACGAGCAGCGGAGCCTCGTGCAGGAAGATGAAGGACAGCGTGGACGGCTCGGGCAAGCCCGCCCCGCGCGAAGGCCCAGCACAGGCGCGCGGGCCGCGCGCAGCAGCGCATCCTAAGTCGGCGCGTCGCGCGTCGCCAACCCGTTTTACCTCCTGTTACAGCCCCGCGCGCCGGCTTGCCTGACTCCGGCAGCCGCGCCAAACCCACTGCGCCGTTGGCTGCGCGCCGCAACCACCTGCCGCGAACGGGCTCGTCAGGTAGAATTGACGGCTACACGGGCGCATTGCGCGCCCCCACGGACTCTCATCTTCTCGCATGAATACCGAACGCAACGACGCGCCCGCGACATCCAATTTCATCCGCAACATCATCGACGACGACAACCGCACCGGCAAATGGAGCCAGCGCGTCGAAACGCGCTTCCCGCCGGAGCCGAACGGCTATCTGCACATCGGTCACGCAAAGAGCATCTGCCTGAACTTCGGCGTCGCGCGCAGCTACGGCGGCGTGTGCCATCTGCGCTTCGACGACACCAATCCGGAGAAGGAAAGCGTCGAGTACGTCGAGTCGATCATCGACTCGGTGCGCTGGCTCGGCTTCGAATGGGAAAAGGACCGCACCGAGCATCTGTACTTCGCGAGCGACTACTACGACAAGCTGTACGAGTTCGCGGAACTGCTGATCCAGCGCGGCAAGGCTTACGTGGATAGCCAGTCGGCCGAGGAAATCCGCGCGAACCGCGGCTCGGCCACCGAAGTCGGCACGCCGTCGCGCTTCCGCGAGCGTTCGGTCGCGGAAAACCTCGACCTGTTCCGCCGCATGAAGGCGGGCGAGTTCAAGGAAGGCGAGCACGTGCTGCGCGCGAAGATCGACATGTCGTCGCCGAACTTCAACATGCGCGACCCGGTCATCTACCGCATCCGCTTCGCGCATCACTACCGTACCGGCGACACCTGGTGCGTGTACCCGATGTACGACTACACGCACTGCATCTCGGACGCGCTCGAAAACATCACGCATTCGCTGTGCACGCTCGAATTCGAAGACCATCGGCCGCTGTACGACTGGATCCTGAACGAACTCGCCGAGGCCGGTGTCTTCGGGCGTCCGCTGCCGCAGCAAATCGAGTTTTCGCGCCTGAACCTGACCTATGCGATCACCAGCAAGCGCAAGCTGCTGCAACTCGTCAACGAAGGCCATGTGGAAGGCTGGGACGACCCACGCATGCCGACCATCGTCGGCGTGCGCCGGCGTGGCTTCACGCCCGAGTCGATCCAGCTGTTCTGTGAGCGCATCGGCGTGACCAAGGTCGACTCGTGGATCGACATGAGCGTGTTCGAAGGCGCGCTGCGCGACGATCTCGACGAGAAGGCGCCGCGCATCGCCGCCGTGCTCGATCCGGTCAAGCTGATCATCGACAACTTCCCCGAACGCCTCACCGAGCCGTGCCACGCACCGGTGCATCCGCATCATCCGGAACAGGGCCTGCGCGAGTTTCCGATTTCGCGCGAGCTGTGGATCGAGCGCGAGGACTTCACGCAGACGCCGCCGAAGGGCTACTTCCGCCTGTTCCCGGGCAACAAGGTGCGGCTGCGCTACGGCTACGTGATCGAATGCACGCACGCGGACAAGGACGAGAACGGCAATATCGTCGCGGTGCACTGCAACTACTTCCCGGACAGCAAATCGGGCACCGAAGGCGCGAACAATTACAAGGTCAAGGGCAACATCCACTGGGTCAGCGCGGCGGCCGCGTGCCCGGCCGAAGTGCGCATCTACGACCGGCTGTTCAAGGAACCGCAACCGGACGCCGGCGGCCGCGACTTCCTCGAAGCGCTGAATCCGGACTCGAAACGCGTGGTCCAGGCCTACCTCGAAACCGGCGCGCGCCATGCGCGGCCGGAGCAGCGCTACCAGTTCGAGCGCCACGGCTACTTCGTCGCCGACCGCGTCGATTCGAAGCCGGGTAAGCCCGTATTCAACCGCATCGTCAGTCTGCGCGACAGTTGGGGCAAGCCGGCCTGAGCCCGCGCCAGCGAGGGCCCGGCGTTGCGGGCCCATCCGGGTTGCCGGATGTTTCGATCGACACTCACTGCGCGCTCGCCTGAGCGCGCCGGTCCGGGAGGTCCGATGAAGGTTGCAGACCGCCACGGGGAAGGGTCTGAAAGCAGGGTTCGCGTCGCACGGAGTGCGTGCGGCTCACGCTTCCCGCGTCTGCTGCGCGGCATGCACAGTGTGCTGCTTACGCTGGCCGCCTGCGGCGTGCTCGCGTTCACCGGCCCCGCCCGCGCGGATGAACTGACCGGCACGCTGAGAAAGATCCACGACGACGGCGTCGTTGCGATCGGCGTGCGAGAGGCGTCGATCCCGTTCTCGTACTTCGACGGCGAGCGCACGGTCGGCTACTCGCAGGCGATCGCGATGCAGATCGTCGATGAAATCAGGAAAACGCTCGGCATGGCGCAGCTGCGGGTTCACGAAATCACGGTAACGTCGTCGAACCGCACGCCGATGCTGCTGAACAACCAGATCGATCTCGAATGCGGCTCGACCACGCACACGGTCGAGCGCGAGAACGTCGCCGCGTTTTCAGACAGCTTTTTCCAGTACGCGGTGCGCATGATCACGCGCAGGAACAGCGGCATCACCGATTTCCCCGATCTGGCCGGCAAGCCGGTCGTGACGACCGCGGGCACGTCCGACGAGCGCCTGCTGCGCAGCCTCAACACCGACAAGCAGCTGAACATGCGCATCATGAGCGTGCGCGACCATCAGGAGGCCTTCAACGCGATGAAGGACGGTCACGCGGTGGCATTCGTGATGGACGAGCCGATCGTCTACGGTTTCAAGGCGACCGACCCGCATCCCGACGATTTCATCGTGACGGGCACGCCGCTTGGCTACGAGGTTTATGCGTGCATGTTCCGCAAGGGCGACGAGCCGTTCCGCGCGCTCGTGAATCGCGTGATCGTGCGTTCGCAGACGTCCGGCGACGCCGAGCGTCTGTATCGGCAGTGGTTCACGCAGCCGATTCCGCCGCATGGCATCAACGTCAATTTCCCGCTGTCGGAGCAGAACCGCGCGTTGTTCGCGCATCCGAACGACCACGCGCTCGATTGAAGGCGGCGTGCGCCGTCTATAGCGACCGGTGCAACTCGGTGAGCGACAGCGTCGTCTCGAAGAGCCGCGTCAGACTACGGCTCGCATAGCGCGGCACCTCTTCGATCGACGCCCAGCGGTAATCATCCATTTCGGGGATCAGCGTGCCGTCCGAGCGGCGCGGAAACAGCGACGTGCAGGTGCACGTGCTCAGATCGAGCTCGCCGGCACCCGCGCGCGCCGCGAACAGATGCAGGTCCTTGTCGCGCCGGTAGACGAACAGGCCGAGATCCTTCAGCCGATCGGCCTCGAGCGCGATGCCGGTTTCCTCGACCATCTCGCGCAGCGCCGTCACGTGCGGCGCCTCGCCGGCCTCGCCCTGGCCTTTCGGGATGTCCCAGTGCGTCGTTTCGGTGGCGTGCGCGAGCAGCACGCGTCCGTCGGGATCGAGCAGCACGATCCCGCACGAGACGATTCGCGGGCTCATCGCGCAGCCTCACTGCATCCACCTCTCGCCCCGCGCTCACGCATGCTCAACGCTTCTGCAGCTGCCAGGCGCCACCTTCCTTGCAGAAGTTCGGACGCAGGTTCATCGATTGCCCCTTTGCATTGAGTACGACCCCGAGGGTGCGGCAGGTGCGTGCGCCTTCGGTCGAGGTGCTGTCCATCGAGATGGTCGCGTCGATCTTCACGCTATTGCCGGTGCCGTCGTTGACCCACGTGAAGCTCTCGCCGTCCTTCCTGTCATTGAGCGCGCTCATGACCGCATGCTTGATCGAGTCGTTGTCACGCTGTCTCATATAGGTGATCGGCGTGTCGCCCAGAAAGCCGAGGTTCGCGGCTTGCGCGCCGATCGCCGCACCGAGCAGGAGGCTCGCGGCACTGAGGTGGAACAGCACACGGGTTCGCGTCGACATGTAGGACTCTCCTCGAAGTGTGCACGGCGCGCACGGGCGCACGGCGGCTTTTGATCCTGACCTCAAAAGCATAGCATGCACACTTCGGCAGGCAGCGCGCCATCGACGCGGCCATCAACGCGCGGCGGCCGTCCCCTGCAGGCGGAACGTATTGACGACGTCGCGCAGCATCTGCGCCTGCTCCTGCATCGACTGCGCGGCGGCCGCCGCCTGTTCGACCATCGCCGCGTTCTGCTGGGTGGTCTCGTCCATCTGCGCAATCGCGAGATTGACCTGCTCGATGCCGCGGCTCTGCTCGTCGGACGCGGCGGAAATCTCGCTGATGATGTCGGTCACGCGCTTCACCGCATCGACGAGCGACTCCATCGTGCCGCCCGCCTTCTCGACGAGCGTCTTGCCGCTGCCGACGCGCGCGACCGAATCCTCGATCAACGTCTTGATCTCCTTGGCCGCGTCGGCGCTGCGGCGCGCGAGGTTGCGCACCTCGCCCGCGACGACCGCGAAGCCGCGGCCCTCCTCGCCGGCGCGCGCGGCTTCGACGGCCGCGTTCAGCGCGAGGATGTTGGTTTGAAACGCGATGCTTTCGATCACGCCGATGATATCGACCACCCGCGCCGAGCTCGCCGCGATGCTTTGCATGTTCGCGACGACGTGCTGCACGGCCTCGCCGCCCTCGCCCGCGAGCTGCGACGCCGAGCGCGCCATGCGATTGGCCTGCAGCGCGTTGTCGGCGTTCTGCTTGACCGTCGCCGTCAGTTGCTCCATGCTCGCGGCCGTTTCGCCGAGCGACGACGCCTGCTGTTCCGTCCGCGCCGACAGATCGAGATTGCCCGCGGCGATCTCTTCGGCCGCGACCGTGATCGTTTCCGTGCCGCCGCGAATGCGCCGGATCGCGTCGGCGAGGCGGCTTTGCATGCGCTGCATCGCGAACAGCATGCTTTCCTGATCGTCGCCGGCCAGCGTGACCGGGCTCGACAGATCGCCGTCGGCGATCGTCTGCGCGACGCTCGCCGCATAGGCGGGCTCGCCGCCGAGACTGCGCTTCACGTTGCGGATGATCAGCACGAGCGCGAGGGTGCTGAAGCTGCCGATCGCGAGGATCGTCAGCAGATAGCGCAGCAGGTCGGCGCGGAACGCCGCGTCGATGTCGTTGACGTAGACACCCGAAATCAGAAACCAGTCCCACGCGGCAAAGCGCTTGACGAAGCTGATCTTCGGCACGCGCTCGTTGTTGCCGGCGAGGCGGCCCATGTAATCGACGAAGCCCTGCCCGTGCGCCTGCGCGACCTTGACCATTTCGACGAACAGCAGCTTGCCGTCGCTGTCCGCGTAGTGCGACACGTCCTTGTTGCGCAGATCGGCGAGCATCGGATGCATGATCACGACCGGCGTGGCAGTCGACACGATCATGTAGCCGCTACCGGGGTAGCGCATCGCGGACAGCCGCGCCAGCGCCTGCTGCCGCGCCTGTTCGGGGGTCAGCTCGTGCTGGTCGGCGCGCTGCGCGTAGTCGGCGACGATGCCGTACGCGCTTTCCACGACGTTCTGCACCGCCGACTTGCGCTCGGCCAGCATCGTCGCGCGCGACTGCCATGCGGCCCAGCCGCCGAGGCCGAGCAGGCCGAGCCACGTAATCAGCAGCGCGAGCCAGAGTTTGGTGTTGAGGCTAAGTCGGTTCACGCTGATTCCCCCATCGCGGCGCGTCACACGGTTCTGTTGAATTAACGGCGCCGCGCGCGATTTCCTGAGTCGGGAAACACCCGAAGCGAGCCGTACGAACACGCGACAACCTGGCAGCCACCGGGCGTGCAACATTGCACAAAAACAAAAAGGGTTACAGGCGCGAAACCTGTAACCCTTCGATGATTCTGGTCATCGAGGCGCGCGTTAAAGGCAACCAGCTCTTACCACTATTCAACGGTGCCTGGATCGTCAGAGCGCTCGAACAAGACGATCAAATCGTCGCAGGCAATTCGACACCGCTCCAATTCTTTTTCGGGGACCACCGAGAAATGCGCGCGATCATTACGCACCGGAGCAATCGCCTTTATGATATCTTCAAATTCTCTTTTATCTCGGAATCGTGATTTAAAATGTGTCCAAGCCACATTGCTTATAATTAACGCTTGCAGATCACCAATGTACATACACGACATGATATCTCGACTATCCGGCTGTCTGCTTAGCCTGTATTGCTTAGCGCTCTTCTCCTGAATCTCCAGAATTTTTTCCCACGTTTTGTCGCCCAGTATTTTTCGCATGGTTGGCAACGCGCTATACCCAAAAGCAGCAACGTACGTGCGCAATACGACATCCCTGAGCAGTAGTTCAGCTTCCTCGATCAAACGCCAAGTCTCGTGGGTTTTCCCTTCACCACTGTGCGCCACGAGCGAAGATTTGAAATAAGACCAGAAAAGCTGATTAGCCGGCAACACTCGCTTTTCCAAAAATAGCGCAACGCCGGTATAGCAAAGCTCGTCAATAACCCGCGAGGCCGTAAATTGATTAAGACGCGCATTGAACAAGCGTTGAGCAACATCACCAAGACTCAAATTCTGTACATTGCATAGAGCGGTTGCGACACACAGGGCTTCAGGGGTCAGCGATCCAATCCAATTATCCAGAAGCCCTCTATTGCGGGACAGTACAATTTCGGAAATCGTCTCGGTATCCAAGGCGGTGATCAAAGTTCCTGACAATTCATCCACAAACCGGGTCATCAGTCCCGCGTGACCACCGGTTTCTGCATAAACGAAATCGGCATAGATCCCTTGATTCGATTCATCCCCGTTGAGAGAGTGTCGACAATATGTCGCAACGTCATCCTTGGACAAATTATTAATTGTGATTGGAGCTGCTCGACTGCCGATCGGTGAAGTGCTGTCCTCTGAAAGTTTATATAGGTGCTGCGCACCAGCGAAGACAAACGACAAGTACACCGGGCGAAGTTCAGATTCACCGTACAGCAACGCAAAAAGATTATCTTGGAAGCCTCTCGTGAACCGATCATTCAAAATTCTTTTGGCTTCGTCAAGAAGAAACATGAGATGGATATCCACCTCACCACAGCCGCGACCGATAATTTCTAGATTCGAAATAAACTGTGTCAGCGAGTCGCCTGAGCATTCCGACTCATTCGAATAAGAAAAAGTGAATCCATCGATTTGCCGCGCGCACTGTGCTGCTGCGGCCGCAATTAGAAATGAGAAAAAATCAGTAGATGTTGCTTCGATAGGCAAACGCATTAGATCGACATACACTGGTACGTCGAGACTTGCTAGCGTACCGACGTTCGCCTTTTTCATAGACAGTACTTCTGTCAGCTTTCGGAGCAGAGTCGTTTTGCCAGACTGACGCCCACCAAACAACAAGACCGCCCCATGCTTTTTGGCCGCTCTTACCACGTCGTTGATCAGTTGATCACGACCGACACACAACGTCGATTGCTTGGAGTTCGAATTTTTATCCACGAGTAATTCCTTGGCCGAGTTGCAACCAACGACGCAAAAGTTCAATTGATATCGACGCGTTGTCGTCCATCAACTTTACAATTTGATAACCTAAAAGGTGACGTAGATTTACCCGACTATCCCCAGATTTCTTTACCAACTCCTTAATTGGTAAAGTGCCACCGGCCTCAACGATAGCCACGCATGCATCTAGCTCATCAGGATAGTCACGCGAGAAGCGATCCAATACTTCTTGAAAATCCTTTCCTGCAACCTCAAGATACCGGTCCGTAAGACTTTCGATCATTTCGGGGCGGACATTAAGCGGCCTTTGCGTATGCTGTTCCGACAAAAAGCTACATAATTGCCTTGTGAAGAACGGATGCCCGCCAGTCAATCGAAAAATAAGCTCGCACGCGTTTGCTGGGATATTAATGCCCATACCCCGCCCCAAAACCTGAACCATTGTTGTAAGTTCCTTTGGTTGCAGCAAAGGAAGGTATATTTCTCTGAAAAAATTGAATACGGGATTATCTTTTCTGTCAAATTGAGAAACTTCGGCAATTGCTGCATTCGCGCCCGTAACTATAGGTACGAAGTCCGCCGACTCCTGCGAAACGCCTCGGATATAGCTGAAGAAATCAAAAAATCCACCGAATCCTTCCTTCCCCAATCCGTTCGGAAGCAAGCGCTCAATTTCATCCAACATTAAAACGATCTTTGGTTTCGGGCTCGACGCGCTTTGCTCAATAGCTTTTAGTGCTTGCGTCAAATCGGAATCGAAAGCCGTGGCAATAGGAAAATCTGCGGGGACGTCAAGAAAATCCGGAAATGCTTGGCCGATGCGCCATTTCACCCCCTTTAAGCCGACCTTTATGCTCGAACGATGTAGTTCGGCCCCAAGCTTCCAATACAGCCAGCGTGTGTTCGCGACGTCCGCTGGCACCCGGAGCAAATCTACGTACAAAACTATATCGCCGGCCTCGGTGCCACGACGCTCCACCTCTTTCAATATGGACGTCTTGCCTACTTTCCGGAGTCCAAAGATACCTGCCGCAGTGCCAGTAGATATCGCATCGCGTAGTTCCGCTAGCGGCTTTTCACGACCAAAAAACCTACGTCCCGATACGGGAGAGTTCAGCGCAAATAGGTCCCGGCGATACAACCATTGATCAAGCACGGTTCGAAGCGTTGCCATCGCATCAAGACTTGTCTCCAATTCCGACTGCGTTAATGGCACGATGGCCGGAACCGACCGAGTGCGATCTTCAATCCTTCTAAATAGTGTACTTTGTAGAGTTTCAGGAAGAGAGGACACGATCACAATTGCGACTTGCTCATCGACCAAGCCCGATTCGCCTTCGATCTTCGCAACTCTGTCGATACCTTCAAGATCTGACCGAGTAATGTCTGATTTAAAAAAACATCTGATAAGTAGGCCACCCGCTATGCCGTAGCTCTCGAGAAGTTCCGGTCTATCAACTTCAACGACAAAGTCAGCTCCGGCAGTAGCTTGGTCGAAAAGTTGTGCTCGCAGCATCTTGAATCCGGCTTTTTGGATGAACTCAAACGCCACATTTCCACGGTGATGTTGAATTCGCACGCTAGCGACTTGCATCGCCAAGAGATCGGATCTTGGTAACGCCTGTTTGCCAGTCTTACTGTGCGCCAGCACCCGCTCGGCAGCTTGATAGGTTTCAAGCGCTTTTTTAAGATCTAGATGCGTGCCCTTCTTAATATAGATTCGGGCTATGGCTAGGAGAAAGATTCCCTCGTTCGCCGTCTCATTTTGCCGGGCAAGACGAAGTCCTTCCTCAAAATAGCGCAACGCGAGATTACTGTCCCCCATGGAATATGCGAGATTTCCGGCGTCATCGCGCAGCTTTGAATTATTTGGGAATAGCGCAATGCATTTTTGATAAATGCGCATTGCTTCCGCCCGGCGATTTCGATTTTTCTGCATCGCCGCATAGCTGGTAGCCAACTGCACGGTTGGGAATTTTTCCAAGCCCCGTTCGTAAAGTCTTTCGGCTTCCGCGAATTGCCGGTTATCTCTTGCGAGGATGGCTTGCGCTAGAATTTCTGCCGCGGCTTTGGGGGCAACCGGTTCGCGGTCAGTACCTCTAGATTCGGCTTGAACTGAAGTGTCGAGCGATAAATCACGTGCTTGGAAGCCGAGTTCATTCTTGACCACGGTGAATGTGACCCGATCACCCGGCTGGGGCGATGCGTCTTTGTCGAGGAGTTCTGCAAAGCTAAAAAATATTGTCGCCCCGGCGGAATCGCGGATCGTCCCACACGAAAGACTCGTCTCAATCGTTGCAATAGTGCCGTCACGCGTCTCACTAGACTCGCTGGTTTCGTCCGGCACTTCCAGGTGAACATCCGTAGCCAGCGTTCCGCGCGGAACGCTTTCCTTCTGATATACAACGCGGTCGCCACTTCTCAGTACGAGCGCTACGGACCGCAACGATCGCCTATGCACGATGAGCTTTTCCTCCCCGTCCGCAGGCTCGTCGGGGAGAATAAATCCGTACCCGCCGCGATCATCATAGTTTTCGACAGTGCCCCGAGCGTACGCTTTCATCGTTTTCTCTCGCGATAGGTTTTGCGAAGAGTATAGCGAATCGCGCAGCGCGAATACGCCGGCCACGGCGCCGTGCCCAACTGAGCAATTCGGGAACGGAAGCATCAGCTATGGCCGACAATCGGCGGCCGCACTTTACTTGGACGAATGGCGGTTCCTCCATCGTAAACAGACTCTCAAGGACAGGTCTCAATTTCCCGCACTTGACCGTTCATTCACCGCACTATGTGATCCATTCCGCTTCACTGCGCAGCATGTGAAGAATCAACCGCGAAATAATCGGGCATGCGCGGGCGGTGGCGCAGCGTGAAGGGCGCGCCTCCACTCAAGGCGTGGCGCGCGACGCGTTTTGCAAGCGCGGGAGGGACTTCGGACGCCGGGCGTACTGCTCAATGCCGACGCTCGAACAGGTGAGCGGTGCGACCCCGCCTCATGTATTGCTGAAATTTGCTTACACCTGCGCTTCCACAGATTCAGAATGCAAAAAGCCCAGCGGGCGAACGCTGGGCTTAGTGCTTTATTTTACTGGTACGGCAGGAGGGGCTCGAACCCCCGACCCTCGGCTTAGAAGGCCGATGCTCTATCCAGCTGAGCTACTGCCGTATGGATCGATATCTGCATGAAACCGGCACTCGCGGCGAGCCGCCCGATTTCCCACAAACTAAAATTCTAACTGACCTGCAACCAACCGGGCCCGGATTATAACTGATCGCCCGGCGCGCTCAGACCGGCTGCGGATGCAGCATGAACCAGCCGAGGAACAGGATCCCCGCGATCGCGCAGTACGCGCCGAACGACGCGAGACGTCCGCGGCCTTCGAAATAGCGCATCAGGAAACGCACGCTCAGGTACGCTGCGATCGCGGTCAGCACGCCGCCCAGCACCGCGTCGGCAAGCTGGCTCGGCGCGTGAAGCAGCTTCGGCAGTTCGAGTACGCCAGCCGCGAAAATGATCGGCGTGCCGAGCAGGAACGAAAACTCGGCGGCTTTCTCGGTGGTGAGGCCGGCCGCATTGCCGGCGATCATCGTCAGGCCACTGCGCGAGAAGCCCGGAATCAGCGCGCCGATCTGCGCGAGGCCGACGAAGAACGCCTGGCGGAACGTCAGCTTTTCCGGCGCCTGATGCGCGCGCGCGCGTTGCAGACGATCGCCGAACCACAGCAGCGCGCCATTCACGATCAACGCAATCGCGACGATCCGCAGATCATGAAAAAGCGCCTCGAGGCGCTTTTCCAGCACGAGACCGACGAGGCCCGCCGGAATCGTACCGATGATCAGCGCCCACATCATGTGACCGTCGTCGTTGCGGCGGCCGCCGAGCGACGCGAAGAAACCGCGCACCAGCGCGTACCAGCGCGCGCGGAAGTACCACAGCAGCGCGAACGCGGTGCCGAGATGCAGGGCGACGAGGAACGGCAGCAGTTGCGGCGCATGCTTGTCGATATGCATGTCGAACAGGGCTGGCACGAGCAACGTGTGGCCAAGGCTGCTCACCGGAAACAGTTCGGTAACGCCTTGAAGCACGCTCAGAAAAATGAGAAACGACAGGTTCACGCGGCGGTCCTTGTAAGCAAAGTGTCGGGAACTGCGCGCCGCACAAAAGGGGGAGCCGGCGCGTCAAAGGCGCACCGATTATGCCTGGCTACACACCCAGCGCCAAGCGGTTAGGCCACATTCGGAGAAATATTGACGCGCCGCGTCACAACTCGACACCGTTGTTACGCGAGAGCAAGAAAGCGGGCGGCGGATTCGTCGCGCGCGTGCTGCGAAAGCAGGGAATGAAACCAGCGGATCAGCGCTTGAGAGAGTGGAAGAAGTAATACGTGCTGGCGGTGAATATTCCGAATAAGCCCACCGCCATTGCCATTGCGAGATCCATGATGCCTCCTGAGCCGATTCGCCCGGGAGTCGGATGGACCGGACGCTCCGACGGATTATCAATAGGATTCGCCCTTTTCCGACACCCGCAATTTCCCGGGAAGGGTTTCCCCGTAGCGCAAAGCAGCGCAAAATCGCGGTTTCGCCGCGCGAGACGCAGCCGAAGCGAATGGCGCAAAACGCCGCTTCGATGCAGATGCAACGGCCGACCCACGCGGCCGCTTTGCGCGACCCTCAACCTCTATCTGGCTAGCTGTTGACCATGCCCCTCTCCCCGGAACAGGACATTCTCGAGATCGCCCAGGACGCCTCGGTGCTCCGTTTTTCGCCGCAAGCCGGCGGCCGTCTGCTGTCGTGGACGATCGACGGCGAAGAGGTGATTCACTGGCCCGAGCACGCCGACTGGAGCGTGCCCGCGCGGATTCGCGGCGGCAATCCGCTGCTGTTTCCATTTCTCGGCCGTCATCGCGTCGACGGCAAGATCGGCTATTGGCGTGACGCGCGGGGCACCGTGCGCGAGCTGCCGATGCACGGCTTCGCGCGCGACCTGCCGTTCGAGCCTCACGCCGACGTGCATGGCGCCGGCCTGCGGATGGTTCTGACCGACAGTGAAGCGACCCGCGGCTCCTATCCGTTCGGCTTCCGCTTCGAGGCCGCCTACGAGCTCATCGATCCGCGCACGCTCGACGTGACGCTGACCACCACCAATACCGGCGACGCGCGCCTGCCCTACTACGCCGGCCATCACTTCTACTTCACGCTGCCGCACACGCAGCGCGCGCAAACGACGCTCGAACTGCCGCGCACCGAGCGGTGCCGTCAGCTCGAGGACGGCTCGATCAGCCCCGCCGAGCCGGGCGAAGCGAGCTACACGCTCGACGAAGACCGGATCTACGATCGCTTCCATTGCCTGACCGGCACGCCCGATCGACCGGTGAGGGTCGAGGCGCCGGGCATCGATCGCGTGATCACGATCGATCTGCAGCGGCCCGGCTCGGTGCCCTGGTACGCGGTGACGACGTGGACTGAAACGCCGCAGTCGGACTTTTACTGCGTGGAGCCGTGGCTCGGGTTGCCCGATGCGATCCACAACGGCCGAGGTTTGCGCTGGCTCGAGCCGGGACAAACCGAAACGGCGGCACTGCGCATTACCGTCGAGAAGACCAGCTGATACGCCGACGCCGGCGGCGAGCCGCTCGAAGCGGCCGCCCGCCACTTCGCCCCCCTCGCCGGGGGGCGCAACACAAAACCGTTAGAATCGAACGCTTTGTCTGTCTGTGCCGCGTGATCGGGATCAGCGCGCGGCAGTGCTTTGCGAGGTCCAATGCTGGAAACGACAAGAATCAAACGACTCGGCTGCGCGGCATTGCTCGCGCTGCTCGCCGCGTGCGGGTCGGCGCCGGTGGGACCGGGCTACTACCGGGTCGAACGGGGCGACACGCTGTCGAAAATCGCGCGCGGCAACCGGCAATCGGTGCAGAGCATCGCACGCTGGAACAACCTGACCAATCCCGACAGCATCGAGGTCGGCCAGGTGCTGCGCGTCGCGCCGCCAGGCGGCGCGGCGTCGACGAGCGGCGCGATCCGCAGCGGCGGTGGCGGTAGCAGCAGTGGCAGCGCGAGCGCGGCGGCCGCGCCGCGTCCTGCGCCCGCGGACACTACGCCGGCGACCGCGCCCGCGCCGATCTCGCTGGTATGGCCGGCCGACGGCACGGTGTTCCGCCGTTTCGACGGCGGCAACTCGAAGGGTATCGATATTGCCGCGGCGGCCGGCACGCCCATCGTCGCGGCGGCGCCTGGCACCGTCGTCTATGCGGGCAACGGTCTGCGCGGCTACGGCAATCTGCTGATCCTCAAGCACAACGCCGACTATCTGACCGCTTACGCGCATAACCGCGCGCTGTTGGTGAAGGAAGGCGAATCGGTCAAGCGCGGCCAGAAAATCGCCGAAATGGGCGACACCGATACCGATCGCGTAATGCTGCATTTCGAACTGCGCTACCAGGGCCGTTCGATCGATCCGTCGAAACAACTGCCACCGCGCTAGGCGGCGGGCGCGGGAACCCGCCGTGCTATAAACGCTCAATTCGAAGCGGCGTGGCTGCGCGCCACGCCCTTCCGTTATTTGCAAGGAATCTGAAATGAAAAGCCCATTGGCGCGCGTCGCGACGGCTGCGACGATCAGTCTTGGCCTCCTGACGCTCGGCGGCCTCGGCGGCTGCTCGACCACGACCACGATGACCTATCTGCCGAGCGGCGACACCGGCTTCGCGATCAACTGCAGCGGCAGCGATGCCAGCACGAGCTGGGCCGAGTGCTACAAGCGCGCGGGCGAAACCTGCGGCAACTACGGGTACGACGTGGTTTCGAAAGACGTCGACAACGGCGCGACGTCGGGCGGCACGATCGGTGGGATTTTCGGCGCGAATGTGAAAAACCGTTCGATGGTCATCCGCTGCAAGCAGTAAAAGGCAGCGCGCCGTGCGGCACGCGCGGCCGCCGAGCGGCAGAGCGTCACCGCTTAGCGGCGTCGCCAGCGCCCGGAGCGCGGATCGATGCGCGCGGCGAAGCGCACCAGCAACGCGAGCGCGATTAGCCACACGCCGACAAAAATGATCACCCCGGTCATGAGTCTCGCGCCGAAAAAAATAATCCGCCATCATCGGCCGCACATGTGAATTCGCGGTGAAGATCGCTGCGGCAGGTTAAACATCCGCGTAAATCCATTAAAAAAAAGCCCGGCACGAGGCCGGGCTAACGGGGGTTCGGCGCATATCGGCAAAGGACCGGTTCACCATGCGCCAGAACGAAATCTAACAATCTGCATTTCCAAGCGCAATGTATTAATTTTGCAGCCAATGTTACACGGCGTACGGATTCCGCAATCCGTGAATCGGAAATGTCGGAATCAGACCGGCTTAATGCGCCGCAGCCGGGATACTCCACACGCCAAATCATTCAAACCAGGAATGTCGGAGTATCGCACCGGCTAATGCTCCTGGGCGATCGGCGGAAAGTCCCGCCAAACCAGCAGAGGAAATACGTCTGGCCGAATAACACTAACTCATTCGGCAATAACGCCGCTTTGGCTTGCGAATATTAACTTGGTGCGGAAACGCACGTAACGCATCGATTAGTCGCGGCAACTCTTCCGAATAAGCGCCGATACTTCTTCACAACAAATTCGCGAATAGTGAAATCTTTAACATTGACAATTCCGCCGACAATATTGAAACCGCATTCAAACTCGTTTCAGTTTTGAATATTCGGACGATTAATAGCCGGTGCTGATAGACGGCACGCCTCGTGTGCCGCCGTCGTTGAATCCGCCGGCATCCAGGTTCAGAATCCGATTCAGTCCAAGCTGCGTAAAAGGCCGCCCGGCACGTTGCGCAAGGCCGCCACGCGGCCCGCCGGTCCTTGCCGATAGTTTATAGTGACGGCCCCGTCCGACCCTGTCCACGATGACTTCCAACGACGCCTCCCAAAGCCCCCTTTATGCGAAGCTGCTCGGCGAAACCGCCAAGATCGGCTGGAGCGAACTCGAACGTTTTTTTGCGCGCGGCATACTGCTGCACGTCGCGCGCGACCTCGATCTCGTGAGCGTCGCCGAGGCAATCGCCAACGACGACACCACCCGGGTCGCCCAATGGTTGTCCTCCGGCCTCGTCGTGCGCGTTCAGTCGGAGACGGCCGCCGATTTCGCCGCGCGCGACCCCGAGCTGTGGGCCGTCGTCGTCTCTCCTTGGGTGTGCGTGCAGGAGCGCTCTTGAACGACGCGAGGACGCCCGATGCCGGTATGCCCCCCGCCGCGCGATCCGAAACCGCCGCACACCCAGCCAGCGCGCCCGCGCTGCCGGTGCGCTGGCATCGCCGGGTGCTCGCGCTCGCGTTGCCGATCGTCCTCGCGAATCTGACGCAACCGATCCTCGGCGCGGTCGACACCGCCGTCGCTGGTCATCTGGACAGTGCCTCTTACCTCGGCGGCGTCGCGCTCGGCGGGCTCTTCTTCAACTTCGTGTTCTGGGGCTTCGGCTTCCTGCGCATGGGCACGACCGGCCTCGTCGCGCAGGCGCACGGCGCGGGCCGCAGCGACGAGTTGCGCAACACCGTCGTGCGCGCACTGCTGATGGCGGCCGCGATCGGCGCACTGGTGCTGCTCGTGCAGCAACCGCTGATCGACTATGCGCTGCGGGCGATCGGCGGCAGTGACGCCGTGCAGCGGCACGCGCAGGTTTATTGCCACGCGCGCATCTGGGCCGCGCCGCTCGCGCTCGGCAACTACGTGATACTCGGCTGGCTGCTCGGCACGCAGCAGGTGCGGCTCGCATTGCTGTCGCAGGTCTTCATCAACAGCGTGAACATCGCCGCGGTGCTGCTGTACGTGTACGCGTTTCATTGGGGCGTGGCCGGCATCGGCGCGGCTACCGCGACCGCCGACGCGCTCGGCTTCGTGCTCGGGCTCGCCCTGCTATGGCACGGCAGGCCGCGCGGCCTGCCCGCGCTGAATCGCGCCGCCTTGTTCGACGCCGCCGCGCTGAAGCGGCTCGTCGTGCTCAATCGCGACATCTTCGTGCGCACGCTGTGCCTGCTGTCGTCGTTCGGCTGGTTCGCGCATCTCGGCGCGCGGCAAGGCGACGCGACGCTCGCCGCGAACGCATTGCTACTCAATTTCCAGACCTTCATGGCGTACGGGCTCGACGGTTTCGCGCACGCGGCCGAGGCGCTGGTCGGCGCGGCGATCGGTGCGCGCGATCGTCACGCGTTCGCGCAGGCGGTCAAGGTCACCGCGCTGTGGTCGGCGCTAGGCGCGATCGGCTTCTCGTGCGTGTACTGGGGCGCGGGCGCGTGGATCATCGAGCGGCTGACCGATCAGGCCGCCGTGCGTGCCGCGGCCGAAACCTATCTGCCGTGGGCGGCGCTGTCGCCGGTCATTTCGGTGTGGGGCTTCCTGCTCGACGGCGTGTTCATCGGCGCGACGCGAACGCGCGAGCTGATGATGTCGATGGCCGTGTCGCTTGCGGTGTTCGTGGCGGCGTCGTCGGCATTGCTCGCGTGGCACGGCAATCACGGGCTGTGGATCGCGCTGCTGATCTTCATGGCCACGCGTGGCGCAACGCTCGCGCGTTACCTGCCGGGCGTGTCGCCGGGGATTGCGGCTGCCTAGCGCAGTGCGCTGGGCACCGTTGGCTATTCGGCGGACGACAGACCGTTACGGCTTGAAACAAGCGCATACATATCGCATAACGAGCGCGTCCTGGAATGCTCTCAGCCCGTGCTCTCCGCGCGAACCGTCGGCACGGGTCAGACGTGCCGGCGTGCCCGCGCCGGTGCTTCGCTTTCCCCGCCCTTTCCCGAAGTTTTCACTTCAACGAGCGCTCACTGCGCGACGGGCGCGGGCACCATCGCGGGCGGCCGATCGTCGGTGGGCACGCCGTGGTAGTCGGCGGGATCATGTGGTGGACTGCCGCGATGCGCGGACGGATTGTCCGCACAGCCGGCGACGCCGGCGCACAACAGCAAGGCAAGAGTCAGAACGCGGGTCATTTTGCAATCGTCTCCGGGACAAAGCGATGGCGGACGTCCGCCGGCGCGCCGAGAGTCTAACCGCAAAGCGCGTTCGGCGACGCCATCACAACACACCTTGTGCGTCGCTCGTTCCAATTCGTGAGATTTCGCCGGACCTGCGCTACCATGGGTTCATGGCTGAACCTACCGGGAGACTGCCATGGACGGTGAATCGATCGCGGGCCTGATCGGGCTCGCAATAGGCCTGATCGTGCTGGTGGCGTTGTCGATTTTCGAATCGCGGGCCTACCGGCGTGAACACGATGGCGAGGGCATGCTGCACCACTGGACGCATCAGCATCTACATATGCCGCATTGGAGGCGTCCAAGGCATTGATGCGGGTGATCTTCGACTCTGACCGAATGGCCTCTGGCCGCGGCACCGGCATGTCACGGTGCCTCAGTCGCGCGGTCCGCTCGATGACGCGTTGACCGGCGTTGCGGCGCCTGCGCGCATCGAGGTCCGCTGGACGTGCGCAACGCCTTTCCGGTTCTTTCGGCATACCTACATCGAACGACGACGCTTCCTGCGTCGCTCTCTCCTTCTGCGCTTTCGTCCAAGGCCTCACTGCATCGAGCTTAACGGGTGATGGGCACATGCCTTGCTGGTTCCGATCCAGCAACAGACGCGCGACACGCGCGTCGATTGTCGCGGCGCGCGCGCCAAACCAGCGTGAAGATGCGGCCAGCGATTTCGCGGCCCCCTCAAAAAGGAGAACGCCATGACCGTCGGAACCATCCTGCTAATCGTGCTCATCCTGCTGCTGATCGGCGCGTTGCCAAGCTGGCCGTATAGCAGCGGCTGGGGCTATCGGCCGACTGGACTCGTCGGCGTCGTGCTGATCATCGTGATCGTTCTGCTGTTGATGGGGCGTATATAGCCCACCGCGAGGCCGGCGCGAGCCCGCTACGGTGAACGTCGTTGCCCGTGCGGTTGGTGCCGCCAAGGGATTGACGCTCCTGCCCGCACCCCCTATACTCCCGGATTCGTCGGAGCGTAGCGCAGCCTGGTAGCGCATCTGATTTGGGATCAGAGGGTCGTAGGTTCGAATCCTATCGCTCCGACCACGAAAAGCAGGTCGAAACCCGCGAAGCCTCCGGCTTCGCGGGTTTTTGCTTTTTTGGCTCGCGTTCACGTGGACGCCGACAGCCGACCCGTCAGGCACTCGCCTTGCAAATCATCACCCGCGCATGCGACAGTGCTTGGGGCAGCTACCTCGCCGCGAAGACGCGCAAGCCCGCCGCAACGCCATCCCAAGCCGCTCAAAAAGGAGACTCCCATGGACCTGATCCTCTGGCGTCACGCCGAAGCAGAAGATGTCGCCGCGAGCGATCTCTCCCGCGCGCTCACCACGCGCGGCCGCAAGCAGGCGCAGAACGCCGCGAAATGGCTGCGCGCCCGTTTGCCCGACGACGCGGTCATACTCGCGAGCCCCGCCGTGCGCACCATCCAGACCGCCGAGACGTTGAGCGACAAGTACCGCATCGTGCGCGAACTCGCGCCGAACGCGAGCGCGAACGACGTGCTGGAAGCGGCCGGCTGGCCCGGCGGCATCGCGCAAACCGTCGTGATCGTCGGCCATCAACCGACGCTCGGCCACGTCGCCGCGCAACTGCTCGGCGACAGCCGCGCGAGCTGGCCACTGAAAAAAGCCGGCATCTGGTGGATCGAGAGCCGCGAGCGCAACGGCGAAGATGAGGCGGTGTTGCGCGCCGCCATCAGCCCCGATCTGATCTAAGCGCGCGTGTCGCGCGACACCTCCGACATTACAGGCACCCACGCGAGGGCTTACGGGCAGTCATCCAATCGTCACGGCTTTGCCATGCGAGCGTCACCGCGCGTTACTACATTGGCGAAAAAAGAAATCCTCACTCTTTTCGACCAGGACAGCCAATGCGAGAACTGCCGACGCCCACCCTGCCCTTCGCCTCGCTTTTCGAACCGCGCCGTCTGCCACGCGCCGAGGAAACGGTCACCGCGCAGCATCGCCTGCAAGTGTCGTGGGCGCGTACCGACGAAGAGCTGCGTGAAGCGCAGCGTCTACGCTATCGCGTCTTCGCCGACGAAATGGGCGCACGCCTCAGCGGCCCCGCGGGCCTCGACGTCGACGCCTTCGATTCGTACTGCGACCATTTGCTGGTACGCGATCTCGACACGTTGAAAGTAGTCGGCACGTATCGCGCTCTGCCGCCGCACCAGGCCGCGCGCATCGGCCGTCTATATGCGGAAAGCGAGTTCGACGTGTCGCGTCTCACGCATCTGCGCGCGAAGATGGTCGAGGTCGGCCGCTCGTGCGTGCATCCGGACTATCGCAGCGGCTCGGTGATCATGTCGCTATGGGCTGGGCTCGCCGCGTACATGAAGCACAACGGCTACGAGACGATGCTCGGCTGCGCGAGCGTCGCGATGGCCGACGGCGGCCACTATGCGGCGAACCTGTATTGCTCGCTGCGCGACAACGCGCTGACCGCGCCCGAATATCGCGCGTTCCCGCATACGCCGCTGCCGGTCGACGAACTGCAGACGGGTGCCGCCGTCGCGCCGCCCCCGCTCGTGAAGGGCTACTTGCGTCTCGGCGCGAAGATTTGCGGCGCACCGGCGTGGGACCCCGACTTCAATACCGCGGATTTCCTGACGCTGTTCCGTCTGTCCGATATCAACGCGCGCTATGCGCGGCACTTCCTCGGCGATGCGTTGCCGCGATAAGCTGCGCCGAGATACGAAAAAGCCCTGCATTTGCAGGGCTTTTTTTGTTCGTGCACACGCCGCGAATCGACGCGTGCGTCGATTCGCATCGCGTCAATCGTCCGTATAAACGACACGGTACGGAATCCCGACTTTCTCCCACTCCGCCGCCTCCTGGATCAGGCTGTAATCCGTCAACGGATTGTTGGCGACCCACTCGTTCGGCAAACGCACCTCGTAACCGCCGTTCGCCTGAGCAACCGTGATGCCCGGCAGGCCGACGTCCGCGCGTCGACGGCACAGCAACGCCGCGAGCCGCAGACAGAACAGCAGTGGCCATTCGACGTCGCGCGTCTGCGACAGCTTGCCGAGCTTGCCCGCATGGCCGAGCACGAGCGCGGCGAGGCGCGCCTGGTCGGTACGCGAAAAGCCCGGCATGTCGGCATTGCTCGCGATATAAGCCGAGTGTTTGTGATACGCGCTATGCGAGATCGACAGCCCGATTTCGTGCAGCGACGCCGCCCAGCCGATGAACATGCGGTTTTCCGCGCGGCGTTCCTCGTCCGGTTCGACGAACTGGTCGTAGAAGCTCGTCGACAGATCGCCGATGCGCACCGCCTGTGGGCGATCGACGCCATAGCGGCGCATGAAGCCCTCGACCGTCACCGTACGCATGTCCTCGTGCTGCGAACGGCCGAGCAGGTCGTACATGACGCCGAGGCGCAGCGCGCCGTCGGTGGTGTCGACATAGTCGACGCCCAGTTCGTCGAACACCGCGATCATGATCGACAGCCCGCCCGCGAGCACCGGCACGCGGTCGCTCTTCAGCGCAATCAGTTTCAGCCGGTTGACGTTTTCGGCCTTGATCAGCGCGCGCTTGAGCCGCTCGAGGCCGCCGCGCGAAATGCCGTGGGTGACGCCCGCATCGTTGAAATTGTTCGCCTCGACCAGTTCGGCGAGCGCGCGCGCGGTGCCCGACGAGCCGATCGCCTGCTCCCAGCCGGTCTTCTTGTATTCGGCGGAAATGATCTGGATTTCGCGGCGCGCGGCGAGCTCGGCCTGGCGCATCGTGTACTCGTCGACGTTGCCGGCCGGGAAAAACGCGCGGCTATGGCTCACGCAGCCGATATACAAACTCTCCATCATCATCGGCGTGTAGTGCGAGCCGATGATGAATTCCGTCGAGCCACCGCCAATATCGACGACGAGCCGCTTGCCCGCGCTCGCCGGCACCGAGTGCGCGGCGCCCGCATAAATCAGGCGCGCTTCCTCGCGCCCGGCGATCACCTCGATCGGAAAACCGAGCGCGGCCTGCGCTTCGCCGAGAAATTCGCCCGCATTCTTCGCGATGCGCAGCGTATTGGTCGCGACCGCGCGCACGTGGTCCGGATGAAAATCGCGCAACCGCTCGCCGAAGCGCTTCAGCGCATCCCAGCCACGCACCTGCGATGCGCGATCGAGCATCTTGTCGCTTGATAGCCCGGCCGCGAGCCGCACCGGCTCGCGCAAGGCGTCGACCTGATAGATCTGGCTGCCCGCGTCGGTTTCCTCGACCCGGCCCACGATGAGCCGGAAGCTGTTCGAACCGAGATCGACGGCGGCGAGGAGATGAGGAAGATTGACCATCGGGTAAGCGTACTCCATGCGCGCGAGCGCGGCGGCTGCGGCCGAGGGCGTGACGGCGGACTCCGGCAGCGCCGCGCGCCCGCCCGGCGCCTTCGGCGCATGGTGCGCGTCGCGGCCGGCCGCACTGTTCAAAGACGCCATTCTAAGCGTAGCAGCCTTCACGGTGTCACCTCGCGGCGCAGGGAGTTCGGTATCGTCGCATAGGTAGCGCGTCATATTGACGACAGACGACGATTGCGGCATAAAATGTTAAAAAATCGCCGATGTCATCATGACGTCATCAAACCGTGAGAATTTCCGAGCGTCTTTCCGTCTCCATTTCAGATATTCCAATCCCGCCGCCGATGTCCGTCCGCTATCCCCTATTGAATCGCGAGCTGGGCATTCTGGGTTTCAACGAGCGTGTGTTGGCGCAAGCCGCCGATCCCGCCGTCCCCTTGCTCGAACGTCTCCGCTTTATCTGCATCACCAGTAGCAACCTCGACGAATTCTTCGAAGTCCGCATGGCCGGGCTTCAGGAACAGATGGGCGACAACCCCGGCGCATTGTCGCCCGACGGCATGTCGCTGCTTCACATGTACGACCTCGTGGTCGAACGTGCGCAGAAGCTCGTGCATCGCCAGTACACCATGCTGCACGACACGGTGCTCACCGCGCTCGAACAGGAAGGCATCTATTTCCACGGCAACGAAGCCTGGAGCGACGCGCAGACCGAATGGGCGCGCAACTACTTCTTCAACGAACTGCTGCCGGTGCTCACGCCGATCGGTCTCGACCCCGCGCATCCGTTTCCGCGCGTGCTGAACAAGAGCCTGAACTTCGTCGTCGAGCTCGAGGGCAAGGACGCGTTCGGCCGTCAGGCGATGATGGGCATCGTGCAGGCGCCGCGCGCGCTGCCGCGACTCGTGCGCATGCCGCAGGAGCTGTCGGGTTATCCGCATGGCTTCGTGCTGCTGAGCTCGCTGCTCCAACACTTTGTCGGCGAGCTGTTTCCGAATCTCTTCGTGCGCAGCTGCAATCAGTTTCGCATCACGCGCAACAGCGAGCTGTTCGTCGACGAAGACGAAATCACCAATCTGCGCGTCGCGTTGCAGGGCGAACTGCCGGCGCGGCATCTGGGCAATGCGGTGCGGCTCGAAGTGTCGGCGGAAACGCCCTCGCATGTGGTGCGGCGCCTGCTCGACGAAAGCGGTCTGTCGAACAAGGACTGCTACTACGTGAACGGCCCCGTCAATCTGGTGCGGCTGATGCAGCTGCCCGAGATGGTCGACCGGCCCGATCTGAAGTTCGTGCCGCACATTCCGTCGACGCCGAGGCAGATCGCCAACAGCGCGAGCATGTTCGACGTGATCGATCAGGGCGACGTGCTGCTGCATCATCCGTACGAGAGCTTCCAGCCGGTGCTCGAGCTGCTGTTGCAGGCGGCCAAGGACCCGAACGTGGTCGCGATCAAGCAGACCATCTATCGGACCGGCACCGACTCGCCGCTGATGGATGCGCTGATGCAGGCCGCGCGCAACGGCAAGGAAGTCACGGTGGTCGTCGAGCTGCTCGCGCGCTTCGACGAGGAAACCAACATCAACTGGGCCTCGCAGCTCGAAGCGGTCGGCGCGCACGTGGTCTACGGCGTAGTCGGCCACAAGTGCCACGCGAAGATGATGCTGATCGTGCGACGCGTGTCGGCGGGCGGCAAGTCGAGCCTGAAGCGCTACGTGCACCTCGGCACGGGCAACTATCACCCGCGCACCGCGCGCCTCTATACCGATTTCGGTCTGATGACCGCCGATCAGAAGATCTGCGAGGACGTGCACCATGTGTTCCAGCAGCTCACCGGCATCGGCGGCGAGCTGAAGCTGCACGAGCTGTGGCAGTCGCCGTTCACGCTGCATCCGAAGCTCGTCGACGCGATCCGCAAGGAAGCCGAGCATGCGCGCGCGGGCAAGAAGGCGCGCATCGTCGCGAAGATGAACGCGCTGCTCGAGCCGACGGTGATCGCCGAGCTGTACGAAGCATCGCAGGCCGGCGTGAAGATCGATCTGATCGTGCGCGGCGTGTGCTCGCTGCAGCCGGGCGTGCAAGGGCTCTCCGAGAACATCACGGTGCGCTCGATCGTCGGGCGCTTTCTCGAACACCATCGCATCTACTACTTCTACGACGGCGGCAAGGAACAGGTCTATCTGTCGAGCGCCGACTGGATGGATCGCAATCTGTTCCGGCGCGTCGAAGTCGCATTCCCGGTCAACAACCGGCGACTGAAGCGGCGCGTGATCGCGGAAGGGCTGTCGGCGTTTCTCGGCGACAACCAGTCGGCCTGGTTGATGCAGAGCGACGGTCACTATCGCCGGCGCCGGCCGGGCAAGGCGTCGCGCAATGCTCAGATGAGTCTGCTCGGCAAGTTCTGTTCGTAGTCGTCCGCGTTTCGGGTGACTGCCGCGCTCAAACCTGTGCGGTTTGACAGCGCGCCGTCCGATACACCGGAAAGCGCACCGTGAACGTGCTGCCGCGCCCTTCTTCGCTCTTCACGTCGAGTTGCGCATCGTGCCGTTGCAGTACGTGCTTGACGATCGCGAGACCGAGCCCGGTGCCGCCCGTGTCGCGCGAACGGCTGCGATCGACGCGATAGAAGCGCTCGGTGAGCCGCGGGATATCGGCGGCCGGAATGCCGAGGCCGCTATCGGCGACCGAGAACACCGCATGGCCACCCTGCGCACGCCAGTTAACCTTGATCGAGCCGCCGTCCGGCGTGTAGCGGATCGCGTTCGTCACCAGATTGCCGAATGCGCTGAAAATCTCGGTTTCCACGCCGGTGACGGTCAGCGCTTCGTCGGCATCGAAGACGATCTTGTGATGATCGCTGGACAAGCTCTGCGCGTCGTCATGCAGATGCCGCAACACCGCGCGCATGTCGATCATCTGATCGCTCGGTGGCTTGTTATCGCCTTCGAGCGTCGCGAGCACGAGCAGATCGCTGACGATATGACGCATGCGCGACGCCTGCTGCTCCATCAGCTCGAGATAACGCGCGCGCTCGGCTTCGCCCAACGGCAGCTCGCGCATCGTCTCGAGAAAGCCGGACAACACGGTGAGCGGCGTTTTCAATTCGTGCGACACGTTGGCGACGAAGTCACGCCGCATCGCGTCGGTGCGCTCGAGCTCGGTGATGTCCTGCGACAGCACGAGCTTGCGATTGTCGCCGTAAGGAAACACCTGCACCGACAGCACGTTCTGGCGCTTGTCGCCCATGCCGCGCATGATCAGCATTTCCTCGTACCGATGTGAATTCAGATAGCGCACGAAATCCGGATGACGCACCAGATGCGTGATGTGCTGACGCAGATCGCGCTTCGCATCGAGCCCAAAGTGGCTTTCGGAAATCGCGTTGCACCACTCGATCTGATCATGATCGTCGAGCATCGCGACACCGTTAGGCGACGCCTGGATCGCCTGGATGAAACGCGAATGCTGCTGCTCGACCTGGCGCACCTGGGCATGCCAGCGCTTCGCGAGCTTGTGCAGACGGTAATAGATTTCGCCCCAGATGCCGGGGGCGCTCGGCACTTCGCCGTACACCGGCGCGTCGAGCAGACGCCACAGACGCTGCTTGTGGAAGGTACTGAAGACGCTCTGTGCGAGCAGCAGGACGATGGCGAGAGCGAGCCCTGCCTTGACGTTCAGCAGTGCGCCGACCACCGCGCACAGAACAGCAAGCAGCACGACCGACACGATGGAGCGCGCCCAGATGATGTTCATGGTCTAGCGATCGAAGAGAAAATACAGCGCAGGAGGGAGGTACGGCGACACAGCGCCGTGCAATGCAGCGCGCCGACGACGGCTATCAGGCGCTCTTCGCCAGCCGGTAACCGCTGCCGCGTACCGTTTCAATCATAGCATCGCACCCGGCCGGCTTGAGTGCCGCGCGCAGACGCTTGATATGCACGTCGACGGTCCGCTCTTCGACGAACACGTGATCGCCCCACACCTGATCGAGCAGTTGCGTGCGGCTGTGCACGCGCTCCGGGTGAGTCATGAAGAAGTGCAGCAGACGGAATTCGGTCGGGCCGAGATCGAGCTTGATCTCGCTGCCTTCCGCATGCGCGGCGACGCGGTGCGTGGCCGGATCGAGCTTCAGGCCGTTGATTGCGACCACGTCTTCGGTCAGCTGCGGCGCGCGGCGGCGCAGCACCGCCTTGATGCGCGCCATCAGTTCCTTCGGCGAGAACGGCTTCGTCACGTAGTCGTCGGCGCCGATCTCGAGGCCGAGCACCTTGTCCTGCTCGTCGCCTCGCGCGGTCAGCATGATGATCGGGATATGCTTCGTACGCTCGTTGTTGCGCAGATCGCGCGCGAACGAAATACCCGATTTACCCGGCAACATCCAGTCGAGCAGCACGAGATCGGGCAGTACGTCGCTGATCAGGTTGTGCGCCTGCTCCGCGTTGTACGCGCGAATCGGGCAGTGCCCGGCGTGTTGAAGATTGACCGAAATCAGTTCGGAAATGGCGGGCTCATCTTCAATGACGAGAATGCTGCTGGGCATCGGCACCTCTGTTCCTTATCTCTGGATTAGCTGAGCGCTTCGCGTTCGAGCGTGTCGCGCGACTGGTGCCGCACGTCGGTACCCTTGACGATGTAGATGATGAATTCCGCGATGTTCTTCGCGTGGTCGCCGATCCGCTCGATTGCCTTCGCGATGAACAGGAAGTCGAGGCCCACCGAGATCGAACGCGGATCTTCCGTCATATACGAAATCAGCTTGCGCACGAACGCGCGGAATTCCTCGTCGATCGCCTTGTCGTCGCGCACGATCTGCGCGGCGGCGACCGTGTCCAGACGCGCGAACGCGTCCAGCGCACGGCGCAGGATCGACACGGCCATTTCGCCCGACAGCTTGATCTCGGCGATGTTGATGGTGCGCGATGCGCCGTCTTCCATCAGACGCTTGGTGCGCTTCGCGATCTTTTCGGCTTCGTCGCCGGCGCGCTCGAGGTTCGTGATGGTCTTCGAGATCGCGATCAGCAAGCGCAGATCGCGCGCGGCCGGCTGACGGCGCGCGATGATGTTGCTGCACTCTTCGTCGATCTCGACTTCCATCTTGTTCAGACGGTCTTCGGCGACGATCACCTGCTCGGCGATGTCGAGGTCGAATTCGTTGAGCGCCTGCATCGCGTTGACGATCTGCGATTCGACGAGACCGCCCATTTCGAGCACCTTCGACGAAACGAGGTTCAGGTCGGCGTCGAACTGGCTGGACAGATGTTTATCGGACATGTCGTACTCCGTTGTATTGCCCGGCGGATTAGCCGAAGCGGCCGGTGATGTAGTCCTCGGTTTCCTTGCGGACCGGCTTGATGAAGATCTTTTCGGTGTCGCCGAATTCGATCAGTTCGCCGAGGTACATATAGGCAGTGTAGTCCGAACAGCGGGCCGCCTGCTGCATGTTGTGCGTGACGATCACCACCGTGTAGTCGCTCTTGAGTTCAGCGATCAGCTCTTCGATACGGCCCGTCGAAATCGGGTCGAGCGCCGAGCAGGGCTCGTCGAGCAGCAGCACTTCGGGGCGAATTGCAATACCGCGCGCGATGCACAGACGCTGCTGCTGGCCGCCCGACAAACCGTAGCCGCTCTGGCCGAGCTTGTCCTTCACTTCGTTCCACAGCGCCGCCTTGGTCAGCGCCCATTCGACGCGATCGTCCATTTCCGAGCGCGACAGCTTCTCGAACATCTTCACGCCGAACGCGATGTTGTCGTAGATCGACATCGGGAACGGCGTCGGCTTCTGGAACACCATGCCGATGCGCGCGCGCAGCAGCGAAATGTCCTGGCGCACGGTCAGCAGGTTTTCGCCGTCCATCACGATTTCGCCTTCCGCGCGCTGCTCCGGGTAGAGCGCGTACATCTTGTTGAAGGTACGCAGCAGCGTGGACTTGCCGCAGCCCGACGGGCCGATGAACGCGGTCACCTTGCCTTCGGGAATCTGCAGATTGATGTTCTTCAGCGCGTGATACTTGCCGTAGAAGAAGTTGAGGTCCTTGACCTCGATCTTCGGATGCGACGGCGTTTGTGCGTGAGCGCTGCTTTCGGGGTCGGAGCCCGCGGGCGCGGCGTGCCCGGTCGGATTGAGTTGGGTTTCTGCCATGTTCATCGGATTCACTCCGCCCTTACTTGTTCGAGAAGATCGCGCGCGCGAGGATGTTCAGTCCCAGCACCGCGAGCGTGATCAGGAAGACGCCGGCCCACGCGAGAGATTGCCACTGCGCGAACGGGCTCATCGCAAACTTGTAGATCGTGACCGGCAGGTTGGCGACCGGCTGGCCCATATCGACCGAGAAGAACTGGTTCGACAACGCGGTGAAGAGGAGAGGCGCGGTTTCGCCGGCAATCCGCGCGACCCCGAGCAGCACACCGGTGACGACGCCCGCGATCGACGCCTTCAGCGTGATCGACAGCACCATCTTCCACTTCGGCGTGCCGAGCGCGAACGCGGCTTCACGCATCGCGCTCGGCACGAGTTTCAGCATGTTTTCGGTCGTGCGGATCACGATCGGAATCTGCAGCAACGCGAGCGCGAACGCGCCGGCCCAGCCGCTGAAGTGGCCCATCTTCGCGACGACGAGCGCGTAGACGAACAGACCGATCACGATCGACGGCGCCGACAACAGGATGTCGTTGATGAAGCGCGTGAGGTTCGCGAGCCAGCCCTTCTGGCCGTATTCGGCGAGATAGACGCCCGCCATGATGCCGATCGGCGTGCCGACGAGCGTTGCGAGCCCTACCAGCATCACGCTGCCGACGATCGCGTTGGCGAGACCGCCGCCGTCGGTGTTCGGCGGCGGCGTCGACTGCGTGAACAGCTCGACCGACAGACCGCCGATACCGAGACGCAGCGTCGTATAGAGAATCCACACGAGCCACAGGAGACCGAACGCCATCGCCGCGAGCGACATCGTCAGCGCGAGCGCGTTCGTCATGCGACGGCGTCCTTGCAGGCGCACGCGCATCGTTTCGAGCGTCGCGGGGTCCTTCAGACCCGGTATGTTCAGGGACGGCCCGCTCATTTCGCGCCCTCCCCTTTCTCAAGACGCAGCAGCATGATTTTCGAAATCGCCAGCACGATGAATGTAATCACGAACAGGATCAGGCCGAGTTCCATTAGCGCCGACGTATGCAGGCCCGGCTCCGCTTCCGCGAACTCATTGGCGAGCGCCGAGGTGATGCTGTTGCCCGGCGAAAACAGCGAAATATTGTCGAGCAGGTTGGTGTTGCCGATTACGAACGTGACCGCCATCGTCTCACCCAGCGCGCGGCCGAGACCGAGCATGACGCCGCCGATCACACCGCTCTTCGTGAACGGCAGCACGATCTTCCACATCACTTCCCACGTCGTGCAGCCGATACCGTACGCCGATTCCTTCAGCAGCACCGGCGTGACTTCGAACACGTCGCGCATCACCGCTGCGATGTACGGGATGATCATGATCGCAAGGATCACGCCCGCGCACAGAATGCCGATGCCGATCGGCGGACCGGCGAACAGCGCGCCGACGATCGGAATGCCGCCGAGCACCGCGCCTAACGGCTTCTGGAACCACACCGCGAAGATCGGCGCGAACACGAGCAGACCCCACATGCCGTACACGATCGACGGAATCGCGGCGAGCAGCTCGATCGCGATGCCGAGCGGCCGGCGCAGCCACGCGGGCGACAGTTCAGTCAGAAACAGCGCGATACCGAAGCTGACGGGCACCGCGATGAGCAGAGCGATGATCGACGTCGCGAGAGTGCCGTAGATCGGCACGAGCGCGCCAAATTGCTTGCTGGGTGGATCCCACACCGCCGTCCACAGGAACGCGAGACCGAACTCGCGAATCGACGGCATCGAGGCGACGATCAGCGACACGATGATGCCGCCGAGCAGCAGCAGCGTGACGATGGCGGAAAGGCGTGCGAGGCCGCCGAAGATCACATCGCCCGAGCGGCCAGGCGCTTTCTGCTGCGACGCGCTGCCAGGCGGAGTGGCCCGGCTCGTGCCGGACCCTAAATGAATATCGGACATGAGAGCCTGAGGGACCTGTTTCCAGTTGCCGGACGACACATGTCGGGCGGTCGGTGATGCATGCGGCGCATGCCGCGTGAAAGTCACAGGCCGTCCTCGCACGAGGACGGCCGGGGTGCTACAGGGCGCGGCCCAGATCGACCGCGCCAGCTAACGCCTGTTACTCGGCGAGCGTCTTGCCTGCCGAATCCTTGACCTTCTGCTTCCACTGCGTGCGGATTTCCGAGACGACCGACTGCGGCAGCGAGATGTAGTCCAGATCGTTCGCAGCCTGGCCGCCGTTCTTGAACGCCCAGTCGAAGAACTTCAGCGTTTCCGCGCCTTGCGGTGCCTTGTCCTGCGTCGTGTGCAGCAGCACGAACGTCGCGCCGACGATCGGCCATGCGTTCTTGCCCGGCTCGTTCGTCAGGATCTGATAGAACGACTTCGACCAGTCGGCGCCGGCCGCCGCTGCCTTGAACGTGTCGGTCTCCGGCTGAACCACCGCGCCGGATTCGTTCTTCATCGCGACGTAGTTCATGTGGTTCTGCTTGGCGTACGCCCATTCGACGTAACCGATCGCGCCCGGCAGACGCTGCACGAAAGCCGCGACGCCGTCGTTGCCCTTGCCGCCCGTGCCGGTCGGCCAGTTGACCGTCGCACCTTCACCGACCTTCGTCTTCCATTCCGGGTTGACCTTCGACAGGTAGTTCGTCCAGATGAAGCTGGTGCCCGAACCATCGGCGCGGCGCACCACGGCGATGTCCAGATCCGGCAGCTTGACCTTCGAATTCAGCGCGACGATTGCCGGGTCGTTCCACTTCTTGATCTTGCCCAGGTAGATGTCACCGAGCACTTCACCCGACAGCACCAGCTCGCCCGGCTTGACGCCCGGCACGTTGACTGCCGGCACCACGCCGCCGACCACCGTCGGGAACTGGAACAGGCCTGCCTTCGCGAGTTCGTCGTCCTTCAGCGGAGCGTCCGACCCTGCGAAATCGACGGTCTTCGCCTCGATCTGCTTGATGCCGCCCGACGAACCGATGCCTTGGTAGTTAACCTTGCCGCCGCCGGTCTTCTGATAAGCGTCGGCCCACTTCGTGTAAATCGGTGCCGCGAACGTGCTGCCCGCGCCGGTGATGTCTGCGGCTTGCGCTGCGATTGCGAAGAGCGCGCCAGCGACGCCAGCGAACACGGTTTGCATCAATTTCATGAGACCTCCAAGGGGGTGTGAGCGTGTGGTGTGAGCGTGAAACTCGAACACCGCGAAGCTTAGGGTCTCTTTATGACAAAAACGTGACTGATAATGAATCAGATGTGACAGTAATATTACCCCGTGAAAGGTGCCGAAGCCGCCGAATTGCCGCTGTGCCGATGCCCGTTGCATCGCATTTTTCATGGTAGACAAAAAAGATGGGGCGCGAACGTTTGCGCTGCGCGCGGAGGTCGTTTTTGTGCGGGATGTGCCGTCCTTTTGGCGGCTGCGGAGTGGGATTCGATGGGGTGAGGAATGAGCCTTCGTTGGGTGTGAAAGCCCGGCCACGCAGTTTATGGAGCCCGCTGAATCTTCTGCTTGCGACGCTCAGGCAGGCGGCAAGCGGTCGCCACCGCCCGCCGTCGACTCGGGAATCGATCAGGCCGTCGCTACCCGCACGGCTTCGGCAATCGCTTCAGAATGCTCGAGCGCGTCCGCGACGTTCTGCGCCTCCACCATCACGCGCAGTACCGGCTCGGTGCCCGACGCGCGAATTAGCACGCGGCCGCGGCCGTCGAGCGCGCCTTCGGCCACCTTGATCGCACTGCGGATCGTCTCGCTGCCCTTCCAGTCCGAGCCGGGCTTCATGCGTACGTTGATCAGCTTCTGCGGAAACAGGGTGACGCCGTCGAGCAGATCCGCGAGCGATTTGCCGCTGCGCTGCATCGCCGCCAGCACGAGCAGAGCGGACACGATGCCGTCGCCGGTCGAATGGCGATCGAGTGACAGAATGTGGCCCGAACCTTCGGCGCCGAGCTGCCAGCCGTGCTCGCGAAGCTGTTCGAGCACATAGCGGTCGCCGACCGCGGCGCGCACGAACTTGACGCCGGCATTCTGCAGCGCGACCTCCACGGCCATGTTGGTCATCAGCGTGCCGACCACTCCTTCCACGTGGCCGGCGGTCGCCATACGGTCCTTGACCAGCACGTACAACAGCTCGTCGCCGTTGAAAAGGCGGCCGGACTCGTCGACGACCTGCAGACGGTCGGCGTCGCCATCGAGCGCGATACCGAGGTCCGCGTGGTTCGCGCGCACCGCGCGAACCAGCGCATCCGGCGCGGTCGCGCCGACGCCGTCGTTGATATTGAAGCCGTTCGGCGAGACGCCGATCGGGATCACCTCCGCGCCGAGCTCATGGAACACGTGCGGCGCGACGTCGTACGCGGCGCCATGCGCGCAATCGACGACGAGCTTCATGCCGCGCAGGTCGTACGCGGCCGGGAATGTGCTCTTGCAGAACTCGATGTAGCGGCCACCTGCGTCATCGAGACGGCGCGCTTTGCCCAGTTGCTCGGAGGCCGCGCACGCGAGCGGCAGTTCGAGCTGCTCCTCGATCTGCGCCTCGACGTCGTCCGGCAGCTTGTTGCCGTCGGCCGAGAAGAACTTGATGCCGTTGTCGTAGTACGGGTTGTGCGATGCGCTGATCACGACACCCGCGCCAAGCCGCAGTGCGCGCGTCAGATAGGCGATGCCGGGTGTCGGCATCGGGCCGGCCAGCATCACGTCGACGCCGGCGGCCGAGAAGCCCGATTCGAGCGCGGCTTCGAGCATGTAGCCCGACACCCGCGTGTCCTTGCCGATCAGCACGGTCGGACGGGTGCCTGTTTTCGCCCATTGATCGGCGCCCGCGAGCACCTTGCCGGCCGCATAGCCGAGCCGCAACACGAATTCCGGCGTGATCGGGCCTTCGCCGACCTTGCCTCGAATGCCGTCCGTTCCGAAGTAACGACGTGCCATGTTTGTTCTCCCTGTCCGTGGCTGCGGGTTCAACCGTGCGCGCGGCTCTGCTTGTCCGCGTCGCGCAGGGTTGCCCATACTTTCAATGCATCGACTGTTTGCGCGACGTCGTGTACGCGCAGAATCGCGGCGCCCCGTTCGGCCGCGCACACCGCCGCGGCGATGCTGCCGGCCACGCGCTCCGGCGCCGGCCGCCCCGTCACCGCGCCAACCATCGACTTGCGCGACATGCCCGCAAGAATCGGATACGGCGAAGCGGCGCGCGGAGCCGTGTCGCGCAGATGCGCGAGCAGCGCGTAGTTATGCTCGACGACGACCTTGCCGAAGCCGAAACCCGGATCGACGCTGATACGCTCGCGCGCAATCCCCGCCTGCTGCAACGTCGCGACACGCTCCTCGAGAAAGTGGCGCACTTCGCCGACGACGTCGTCATAGTGCGGCTCGCCCAGCTGCATGGTCTGCGGCTCACCTAGCATATGCATGACACAAAGGCCGCAGTCGCTGTCGCGCACCGCGTCGATCGCGCCGGGCATGCGGAAGCCCCAGATGTCGTTGATCAGGTCGGCGCCCGCGTTCAACGCATAACGCATCACTTCCGGCTTGTACGTATCAACCGACAATGGCACGTTCGCGCCACGCAGTTGCTCGACGAGCGGCAACACGCGCTCCAGCTCTTCGTCGAGCGGCACCGGCGGCGCGCCAGGACGCGTCGATTCCCCGCCGATATCGATGATGTCCGCGCCCTCAAGCATCATGCGCTCGGCCTGGCGCAGCGCATCGCCGCGCGTCGCGAACTTGCCGCCATCGGAAAAGGAATCGGGAGTGACGTTCAGGATGCCCATGACCAACGGGCGTTCGAACGTCAGCTTGAAGCGGCCACACTGCAGCGGCTCTGGAAGGGGTGCGGAAGAGGAATCGACTTTCGACACGTAGCAATGCTTCACTTGGAACGGATAAATGCAAAACGGGCCGGTGTGTAGCACACCGGCCCGCACTTTCTACTGGCTGCCGATCAGGCCGGCGCGGTTGCGCTGCCCGGCTTGACTTCGGTGCCCGGGCTGCCGCCCGACGAGGCGTCGCTTGCCGACGGCGGCGAGCTCTTCGGCGAACGCGGCGGACGGCCTGCCATGATGTCGTTGATCTGATCGGCGTCGATCGTCTCCCACTCCATCAGTGCGGCGGTCATCGCTTCGACCTTGTCGCGGTTCTCTTCGAGCAGGCGCCGTGCGAGATTGTACTGCTCGTCCAGCACATGACGGATTTCCGCGTCGACCTTCTGCTGCGTCGCTTCCGAAATGGTCCGCGTGAAGCCTCGGCCGAACGGCGAAGCGTCGTTCTCGTCGTCGACATAGACCATCGGTCCGAGCGCATCCGTCATGCCGAAGCGGGCAACCATTGCGCGAGCCGTCTGCGTCGCCTTGTTGAAGTCGTCCGACGCACCGGTGCTGATCAGGTTGAGGAACAGCTCTTCCGCGACGCGGCCACCGAACAGGATGGCAAGACGGTCGAGCAGATATTCCTTCGAGTACGTTTCGTTGTCATGCTCCGGCAACTGCCATGTGACGCCCAGCGCACGGCCGCGCGGAATGATCGTGACCTTGTGCACCGGATCGGCCTTCGGCAACAGCTTCGCGATCACCGCATGACCCGATTCGTGATACGCGGTAGCACGCTTCGATTCTTCGCGGATCACAGCCGACTTGCGCTCCGGACCCATGAAGATCTTGTCCTTCGCGTCCTCGAAGTCCGTCATTTCGACGATGCGCTTGCCGCGGCGCGCCGCGAACAGTGCTGCTTCGTTGACGAGGTTTGCGAGATCTGCGCCCGAGAAACCCGGCGTGCCGCGCGCGATCACTGCCGCATCGACGTCGTTCGAGATCGGCACCTTGCGCAGGTGCACCTTCATGATGTGCTCGCGGCCGCGAATATCGGGCAGACCCACGTACACCTGACGGTCGAAACGGCCCGGACGCAACAGCGCCTTGTCGAGCACATCCGAACGGTTCGTCGCGGCGATCACGATGACGCCCGAGTTCGCCTCGAAACCGTCCATTTCGACGAGCATCTGGTTCAGCGTCTGTTCGCGCTCGTCGTTACCGCCGCCCATGCCGGCGCCTCGATGACGGCCGACCGCGTCGATTTCGTCGATGAACACGATACACGGCGCGTGCTTCTTGGCCTGCTCGAACATGTCGCGCACGCGGGCCGCGCCGACGCCGACGAACATTTCCACGAAATCTGAACCTGAAATGCTGAAGAACGGCACCTTCGCCTCGCCGGCGATGGCGCGCGCGAGCAGCGTCTTACCGGTTCCCGGCGGGCCAACGAGCAGCACGCCGCGCGGAATACGACCACCGAGCTTCTGGAATTTCTGCGGATCGCGCAGGAAGTCGACGAGTTCCGACACTTCTTCCTTGGCTTCGTCGCAACCGGCGACGTCGGTGAAATTGATTGCGTTGTTGTTCTCGTCGATCAGCCGCGCGCGCGACTTGCCAAACGAGAAGGCCCCGCCTTTGCCGCCCCCCTGCATCTGTCGCATCATGTAAAACCAGAAACCGATGATCAGGATCGTCGGTCCGAGGTAATACAGCACGGACATCAGTGCATTGGGTTCGTCGTCAGCCTTGCCGCTCACCTGTACGCCATACTTCATCAGATCGCCGACCATCCAGATGTCGCCGGGCGACACGATCTGGTACTTCTGGCCGTCTGCTGGAGTGACCGTGAGGTTCCGCCCCTGGACAATGACGTTCTTGACTTTGCCGTTCTTCGCGTCGTCCATGAACTGCGAATAGGAAACGCCTTCCTGGACACGGGGCTTGTCGAACTGCTTGAACACCGTAAACAGCACCAGTGCGATCACCAGCCACACTGCTGCTTTCGAAAACATATTGTTGTTCAAAGCACCACTCCTTCACTTAGACGGGCGCCTACATTTGCCTTGCGGCACCACGAAAGCATTCTAATCCAGTCCGCAGCCCCCTGCCATAACGTTTCACTACCACGGAAATAGGGTAGCGGGCCGGCTTGACGCCCGTCTCCGGACGCATCGGGCTCATTATTGGCAGAGATGGAACCGGCTCGCCGCATCCCTATGCGGGACGCTTCAGATGCTTACCCAAAATAAATGTTTCTGACGATTTATCCCGCGACGCCTTCGGCTTGCGGGCCGCCACCACCTTGAATTGGCGTTTGAACTTTTCGACAATCTGACTGTATCCGCTGCCGTGAAAGCATTTGACTAAAAGGGCACCATCCGGCTTCAGGTGATTTTGCGCGAATTCGAGCGCGAGATCGCATAAATGCTCGATCCGCGCCGCATCCGCGATCGCCACGCCCGACAGGTTGGGCGCCATATCCGAAATTACAAGGTCTACCTGGCGCGCACCGACCAATTCTTCGAGCTGGACCAGCACCGAGTCTTCGCGGAAATCGCCCTGGATGAAGTGCACGTCGGCCACCGGCTCCATTGGCAGAATGTCCAAAGCGATGATCGTGCCGTCGATGCCACCTTCGCGCTCCGCGTTGCGCTGCGAGCCGCCCGCGAGCTTGTTGCGCACGTACTGGCTCCAGCTGCCCGGCGAGGAACCGAGATCGACGATCACCTGCCCGGGACGGATCAGCTTGTCCTGCTCGTCGATTTCCTTGAGCTTGTAGGCCGCGCGGGCGCGATAACCTTCCCGCTGCGCCATTTTGACGTACGGATCGTTGATGTGGTCGTGCAGCCACGCGGTATTGAACTTGTTTTTTGCCATTAAAGATTTAACTATTGCTGCGTCGGGTCGCGCTTTAGGGGATAATACGCGGTTAATTCGCGCGGCCCCCGCCAGACTGGCGGCGATCCGCGATTCTGTTGTTCTGACGCGCGCCCTGCTGAATCGAGTGGCCCGAATCGCTCGGCGATCGGACGCAAACGCAGGAGCCGCCATTTTAGTCGAGTCTTCCACTTTCCATGCCAGCCCTCAAAGTCTCTTCCGACCAACGCGCCGAGTTGCGCTCCCAGGCACATGCGCTCAAACCGGTCGTGCTCGTCGGCGCCGAAGGCTTGACCGACGCTGTGCTCGCCGAAATCAAGGTGCACCTCGCCGCGCATCAACTGATCAAAATTCGCGTGTTCGGCGATGAGCGCGAGGAGCGCATCGCTATCTACGAAGAAATCTGCGATGCGTTGAACGCTGCACCGATCCAGCATATCGGCAAGCTGCTCGTGATCTGGAAGCCAGAATCGGCGCAGCCGGCGGCAAAAGCGAAGCGCGGCGCGTTGCCGAGCGCCCGCGAAGCGGCAGCCGAAGAAACCCGGCCGGCCAAGGGACGCGCACCCCGCATCGTCAAGGTCGCCAAGCCGACCGACGTGCCGATGCGCAAGCCGCGAGCGAAAGCGGTGCTGGTGCGCGGCAATGAACGCGTGACGCAGGGCGGCAACATCAAGCGCGCGAAGAAGCGTCAAACCAGCGCAAAGCGTTCGCATCAGTCGAAGTAAGAGAACACGCGCCCAAGGTGCGGACCGACTCCGCACTGCGCATTGGCGGCCTTGAGCGCGAGGCCCGAAGCAGCGCGAATAAACCGTAGTTGGACACCGGAATCGCGACGATTCGTCGCAATGTGAGGTTCATCGCGGGTATCGGCATCGACCCGGCGGCCATGGCACGCGCACCGTCACACCATCAGCCACCCGCGAGCTTCAGCCCGCCACCTTGCCCGTGACGCCGCGCGCGCCCTCTTCCTCGGCCGCGGCACCAACAGGCGCCGGCAGCAGCCAAACGAGCGCAACCCCTAGCAGGCTCTCGATCAGGTAGAACAGACTGGACACGCCATGCAGGATGCCGAAGCGCGTCGCATAAACGGAATGCCCGATGTCGCTGCCCGCCTCGAGCGCCGCCACGCGCATCGCGTTCATGAACGGCTGCAACGCGAAATAGCCAACCAGCACGCATACGAGCATACCGGCGAGCAGCCAGCGCAAGCGGCGATATGCGCCACTCCCGCGCCGCACGAGCAAATTGGCGAGACCGAGCAGCAAAATGCCGCACACGACGCCAATCACACCCTGAATACGAAACAGCTGCGCGGCGACGGCGCCCGCCGTCATCCGGTCGAGCGTCGTGAACAGCACGGGCGCAACCGCATAGCCGATAGTCAACAGACTACCGACCCACACCACCGTCAACAGGCGGAAAAAACGATGCGGCATCAAAGACACCGGCGCCACCCTCAGATGTAGCTGACCGCGATGATTTCGTATTCGCGCACGCCGCCCGGTGCTTGCACCGACGCGACGTCGCCTTCCGACTTGCCGATCAGCGCACGCGCGATCGGCGAGCTGATCGAGATCAGGCCGTGGTCGATGTCCGCTTCGTCGTCGCCGACGATCTGGTATTTGACCGACGCACCCGACTCGAGGTCTTCGAGCTCGAGCGTCGCGCCGAACACCACGCGGCCGTCCGCTTCCACTTGCGACGGATCGATCACCTGCGCGCCCGCGAGCTTCGACTCGATTTCGGCGATACGGCCTTCGATGAAGCCCTGCTTTTCCTTCGCAGCGTCGTATTCCGCGTTTTCCGACAGATCGCCCTGGGCGCGCGCTTCCGCGATCGAGTTGATCACGGCCGGACGTTCAACCGATTTCAGGCGCTGCAATTCATCGCGCAGCATGTCTGCGCCGCGCTTCGTCAATGGAATAGTGCTCATAAACAACTCTGGAGGCAAAAAACGGCCATAAAAAAAATCACCGCGGTTAAGTGCATTCCGCGAAAGCCGCCGCCCGTGGACAAACCCGGGCCGCAGCACCTGCGGAACGCCGCTTAACCGCGGCACTTACATCTTGGACAGCTAGTCGAAGCCTTAGTTTAGGCGAGCATGGAGTCCTTGTAAATCATAGACTTCCAGGTTCTTCAGATAACGAAGACCCTCCACCGCCGCGCGCGCGCCCGACATCGTCGTGTAGTAGGTGACCTTGTTCGCCTGCGCGCTCATGCGGATCGAACGCGAATCGGCGATCGCCGCGCGCGTTTCGTCGACGGTCGTGAAAACGAGCGCGATCTCGCCGTTCTTGATCATGTCGACGATGTGCGGACGGCCGTCCTTCACCTTGTTGACGACCTTGACTGGCACGCCGGCCGCTTCGATCGCGGCAGCCGTGCCCTTGGTCGCGACGATCGGGTAGCCGAGCTCGTGCAGCATGCGCGCGACTTCGACTGCCTTCGGTTTGTCGGCGTCCATCACGGTCAGCAGCACCGTGCCCGATTCGGGCAGACGCGAACCCGCCGCGAGCTGCGACTTGAACAGAGCCTCGCCGAACGTCTGGCCGACGCCCATCACTTCGCCGGTCGAACGCATTTCAGGTCCGAGCACCGGGTCGACCGCGGGGAACTTGACGAACGGGAACACCGCTTCCTTCACGCTGAAGTACGGCGGCTCGACTTCCTTCGTCACGCCTTGCGCGGCGAGCTTCTGGCCGACCATCGCGCGCGCTGCGATCTTCGCGAGCGGCAGGCTGGTCGCCTTCGACACGTACGGCACCGTGCGCGACGCGCGCGGGTTCACTTCGAGCACGTAGATGACGTCGTCCTTCGAGCCGTCAGCCTGCGGTACCTGCTGGATCGCGAACTGCACGTTCATCAGGCCGACCACGTTCAGCGCCTTCGCCATCGCAGCGGTCTGGCTCTTCAGTTCGGCGACGGTCGCCTTCGATAGCGAATACGGCGGCAGCGAGCAGGCCGAGTCGCCCGAGTGCACGCCCGCCTGTTCGATGTGCTCCATCACGCCGCCGATGAACACGGCATCGCCATCGGAAATGCAATCCACGTCGCATTCGATCGCGTCGTTCAGGAAGCGGTCGAGCAGCACCGGCGAGTCGTTCGACACCTTCACCGCCTCGCGCATATAGCGCTCGAGATCTCGCGGCTCGTGGACGATTTCCATGGCGCGGCCGCCCAGCACGTACGACGGACGCACGACGAGCGGATAGCCGATTTCGTCGGCGAGCTTCAGTGCTTCGTCTTCGGCGCGCGCGGTGCGGTTCGGCGGCTGGCGCAGACCGAGGTCCTGCAGCAGCTTCTGGAAGCGCTCGCGGTCTTCGGCCGCGTCGATCATGTCCGGCGACGTACCGATGATCGGCACACCGTTCGCCTCGAGGTCGAGCGCGAGCTTCAGCGGCGTCTGGCCGCCGTACTGCACGATCACGCCGACCGGCTTTTCCTTGTCGACGATTTCGAGCACGTCTTCGAGCGTCAGCGATTCGAAGTACAGACGGTCGGAGGTGTCGTAGTCGGTCGACACGGTTTCCGGGTTGCAGTTGACCATGATCGTTTCATAGCCGTCCTCGCGCATCGCGAGCGCGGCATGCACGCAGCAGTAGTCGAACTCGATACCCTGGCCGATCCGGTTCGGGCCGCCGCCCAGCACCATGATCTTCCTGTTGCTGGTCGGATTCGCTTCGCACTCTTCCTCGTAGGTCGAGTACATGTACGCGGTCCTGGTTGCGAACTCGGCCGCGCAGGTGTCGACGCGCTTATAGACCGGACGCACGTTCAACTCGATACGACGCGCGCGCACGTCCGCCGGCTTCGCGCCGAGCAGCTTGGCCAGACGACGATCCGAGAAGCCGCTCTGTTTCAGATACTTCAGCTCCTCCTTCGTCAGGCTCGCCAGCGTGCGGCCTGCCAGCGCATTTTCCTTCAGCACGATCTGTTCGATCTGTGCGAGGAACCACGGGTCGATCGCGGTCTCCTCGAAGATCTCTTGCGCGCTCATGCCCACACGGAACGCGTCGCCAACATACCAGATGCGATCCGGACCAGCTTCGCCGATCTCGCGGATGATCTCGTCGCGATTGGCGGTCTTTTCATCGAGACCATCGACGCCGACTTCGAGGCCGCGCAGCGCCTTCTGGAACGACTCCTGGAACGTGCGGCCGATCGCCATCACTTCGCCGACCGATTTCATCTGCGTGGTCAGGCGCGAATCGGCTTCACGGAATTTCTCGAACGCGAAACGCGGGATTTTCGTGACGACGTAGTCGATCGTCGGTTCGAACGACGCCGGGGTCTGGCCGCCGGTGATTTCGTTCTTGAGTTCATCCAGCGTGTAGCCGACCGCCAGCTTCGCCGCGACCTTCGCGATCGGGAAGCCGGTTGCCTTCGACGCCAGCGCCGACGACCGCGACACGCGCGGGTTCATTTCGATCACGATCATGCGGCCGTCTTTCGGATTGATCGAGAACTGCACGTTCGAGCCGCCCGTGTCGACGCCGATCTCGCGCAGCACCGCGAGCGACGCGTTACGCAGGATCTGGTATTCCTTGTCGGTCAGCGTCTGCGCCGGAGCGACCGTGATCGAGTCGCCGGTGTGGATGCCCATCGGGTCGAGGTTTTCGATCGAGCAGACGATGATGCAGTTATCCGCCTTGTCGCGGACCACTTCCATTTCGTACTCTTTCCAGCCGAGCAGCGACTCTTCGATCAGCAGCTCGCGCGTCGGCGACAGGTCGAGCCCACGCTTGCAGATCTCTTCGAACTCGTCGCGGTTGTACGCGATGCCGCCGCCCGAGCCGCCCAGCGTGAACGACGGACGGATCACGACCGGATAGCCGCCGCTGCCAGTTTCCACGGCGATCTTCGCCTGCACCTGCAGCGCTTCTTCCATCGAATGCGCGGTGCCCGACTTGGCCGAACCGAGGCCGATCCTGGTCATCGCGTCCTTGAACTTCTGGCGGTCTTCCGCTTTGTCGATCGCTTCCGGCGATGCGCCGATCAGCTCGACCTCGTACTTCGCCAGCACGCCGTGCGCGTGCAGGTCGAGCGCGCAGTTCAGCGCGGTCTGGCCGCCCATCGTCGGCAGGATCGCGTCCGGGCGCTCCTTCGCGATGATGCGCTCGACCACTTCCCACGTGATCGGCTCGATATAGGTCACGTCGGCCGTGTTCGGGTCGGTCATGATCGTCGCCGGATTGCTGTTGACGAGAATGACCTTGTAGCCTTCCTCACGCAGCGCCTTGCATGCCTGCGCGCCCGAATAATCGAACTCGCACGCCTGACCGATGATGATCGGACCCGCGCCGATGATGAGGATGCTCTTGATGTCTGTCCGCTTGGGCATAACGCTCTCGCTAATGTATTCCTGAATTCTTTCCGTCGGCGCGCCGTTTTCACGTTGCGCGCGCTGTTTCGCGGCATGCCCGCCGCGTAGCGCCGCGGGCTGCGGCGGCGGCCGCCGCGAGCCGCTTCCGGCTGGCCTCTGCGGCCGGCCTGTACTACTTCAAGCCGCTGCGCTCTTGCCGTTCTTGTGCGCGTCCATCAACGCGGTGAAGCGGTCGAACAGGTACGCGATGTCGTTCGGACCGGGCGATGCTTCCGGGTGGCCCTGGAAGCAGAACGCCGGCTTGTCGGTCAGCGCGAAGCCCTGCAGCGTGCCGTCGAACAGCGACACGTGGGTCACGCGCGCGTTGGCGGGCAGCGTGTCGGCATCGACCGCGAAACCATGGTTCTGCGACGTGATCACCACGCGGCCGTCTTCGAGATCCTTGACCGGATGGTTCGCGCCGTGATGGCCGGTCTTCATCTTCATCGTCTTCGCGCCGACCGCGAGGCCCATGATCTGGTGGCCCAGGCAGATGCCGAAGGTCGGAATGCCGCGCTCGATGAACTCCCTGGTCGCCGCTATCGCGTAGTCGCACGGCTCAGGGTCGCCCGGGCCGTTCGACAGGAACACGCCGTCGGGGTTGAGCTCGAGCGCGTCAGCGGCGCTCGCTTGCGCCGGCAGCACGGTGACATGGCAGCCGCGCTCGGCCAGCATGCGCAGGATGTTCTGCTTGACGCCGTAGTCGAATGCGACCACGCGGTACGTCGGCGCTTTCTGCTCGCCGTAGCCCGTGCCCAGACGCCATTCGGTTTTGGTCCACTCGTAGGTTTCCTGGGTCGACACGACCTTCGCGAGGTCCATGCCGGCGAGACCCGGGAACGAGCGCGCGAGTTCGATGGCCTTCGCTTCGTCGTCGGAACCAGCGAGGATCGCGCCGTTTTGCGCGCCCTTGTCGCGCAGGAGGCGGGTCAGCTTGCGAGTGTCGATGCCGGCGATGGCGACCACGCCTTCGTCCTGCAGATATTGCGGGAGCGTGCCCTCCATGCGGAAGTTCGACGCGAGAACCGGCAGATCACGGATGATCAGGCCGGCGGCATGGACTTTCGTCGCTTCGACGTCTTCGGCATTCACGCCGACGTTGCCGATATGCGGGTACGTGAGAGTCACGATCTGGCGCGCGTAGCTCGGGTCAGTCAGGATTTCCTGATAGCCGGTGATGGCAGTGTTGAACACGACTTCACCGATGGTATGCCCGGGGGCGCCGATCGAATAACCACGAAAGACCGTGCCGTCGGCGAGCGCGAGTAGAGCGGGAGAAAATGACGGCAACACGGGAGACTCCTTGGGGGAACACCCTGTTGCCACCTGTCTATCCGATTGCAAGCCGCAGCGAAACACATCGTGGATGCGCGCGCAGACTCGCTCGCGAGTTGCCGGGTGACGCTGCAAGGGGCGCGACGGGTCCATTGTGCGGACGACTCGGCTGGGTGTGGAGCCCTTCTTGCTACGCCAATGGCGCGCGGCGGATGAACGGTATGGGGGAGGTAGGCGCTAGGGTGCGGGTGGATAAGCTCAAACCTTCAAATTATAGCCTGAATCCACTGTCCCCTCCAAATGGGAGATAGGACGAGGCGTTGAGGCGACGTGCCTGGGCGGACCTTCAAAGCCTTGCCGGGCCGCGTCGCCAGGTACTTGCCACGCCTGTCTATGCGGTTCTGTCGAGACACCACTATTGACGGGGACCGAACCGCCGTGGCGGCCCCTCCGGGTCCGACGCAAGGCCTGGCGCGGCCGTTCAGGCCTCCTGTTCCGCGCGCATCTCGCCCGAACGGACAAGCTGCCGACCCGGCAACACGTACCAGATCGCACTCAGCACCTGCAGCGCGACGAGGATTTTCCACGCGCTCAGATGCGCGAGCGCCGGGTAATGCCCGCCGCTCGCCGGCCAGTGCGACAGCACCGCGCCAACGCCGATCTGGAAACCGAAGATCAGCAGAAAAATAATTAGCGTCAGCGTCGTGTTGACCCGGCCGATCATCTGCGGCGGGAAATGCCGCGCCATCACCGCGTAGCTCAGAATCCCGGTGCCGCCGAAGATGCCGTAGGCGGCCCACAACAGGCTCGCCGGCAACGGCGCGTTAAACATGATGAGCATCTGCGTCAGCACATATAGCGCCATGCCGATGCCGCAGAACGCGTACAGCGAGAGGCCGCGCCGCTCGAGACTACGCGCCGCCGCGCCGAAACCGACGCAGCCGGCCATCATCGCGAAGCCGAGAATCGACACGAGCGCCGCCGCCTGGTGCGGCTCGAAGCCTTGTACGTCGCGCAGCCATGCTCCGACCCACAACGACTGCATCGCGTAGAAGACGCCTTGCGTAACGACCGAGAACGACGCGATTTTCCAGAAAGCCGCGCTGCGCAGGATGTGCCACGTACCCTTGAACTGCGCGACGATGCTCGCCTGGCGATGCGTTTCGCGCACGTCCGGAGCGAGCGTCCATTGCGCGAGCGCAACCGCTACCGTCAGCACACCGAGTCCGACGCAAACCGGGCGCCAGCTGGAAAAACCGAGCACCCACGTGAGCGGCGAACCGACCATCACGCCGCCGAAACCGCCGATCGCCATCACAAGCCCGTTCATCAATGGCAAACGCGCCACCGGAAAATGCTGCGCGAGCGCCTTGAACGCGGCGCCGAGGCACACCGACACGCCAACGCCGATCAGCAGCCGCCCGACCATCATCATGCCGAGGCTGTGCGCGGCGCCGAATACCCAGATGCCGAGCGCGGCAAAAAGCAACGTGACGGAGGTCACGCGACGCGCGCCGAAGTGATCGAGCAGCACGCCAGCGGGGATCTGCGCGCCCGCGAAACCGAGGAAATACAGACTCGTCAGCACACCCAGATCGGCGGCTGACAGACCGAGATCGCGCGTGATGAACGGCGCGAAACCAAGATTGACGCCGCGAAACACGTAAGAGACGAAGTAGCCGGCGGAAAAAAGCAGAAAGACGCGCAGTTGGGTCGACGACATAAATCAGGAAGTAAACCTGGAAATGACCTCAAGAACCTCTCCCGAGATTCGGACGGATCAGGACGGACCGGCACTCCGCGGCCAACGCGGCCGAAGCACGAACAATAAAGTAAATACCGCAAACGCGCAGAAATCGTCCGCGCAATGAAAAACGCCGTCACCCTGAGGTGACGGCGTTGGATGAACACGGTACGTGATCGGAGCGCAATCCATGCGCTGCCCCCGCAACGCATGTGGTCACTACCGTGAGAGCCGCTATTGGTCTATTTACCCTTCTTCTTCGCGTTGGCCACGGTCTTCGGGCGGCTCTCAGCCGCGGCCTTCGACGCCTTGCCGGGCTCCGAGGCCGAGACCTTCTCGACCTTGCCCTTGCTGGTAACGGGCGCCGCCGGCTTGTTACCCTTGCCGCCCGGCTCGGAGACCTTGACGACGGCGGAGTGGCCGCGCCCTTTCTTCTTATCGTAGCGCGATTCACCGTGTGTGTCTGCGACGTGGACGCCAATCTTCTGCACACTGCCGCCTTGCACGTCGGCGGCGATCTTTTCCGGACCCGGCTCGCTGGGTACCGGCTTGCCGACCGGCACGTGCAGCACGATCACCTGGCCGCGCGCAACCTGATCGCGATGCGTCCTGTTCCACGCCTTCAGCTGACCGACCGACACGCCGTAGCGCACCGCGATGGCCGCCATCGACTGATTGCGACGCACGCGGATCAGCATCTTGCGCGTGTCGGGTACGTCGGGTTCCATCGCGAGCACCGCGCTTTCGGCGACGTCGGCGCTGATGTCCTCGTCGTCGTCCGAGCCGCGCGGCACGACGATCGTCGAGCCCGGCTTCAGGCGCATACCGACCGGAATCTTGTTCACTTCCATCAGCGTGTCGGGGTCGACGCCGATCTTCTGTGCGATCGCCGCGGGCGTCGCGCGTGCATCGACCGTGTAGGTGGTCCAGGACGACAGCGAGCCCGAGTACGTTTTCAGATTGCGCTCGAACGCGGACGCGTTGTCGAAAGGCAACAGAATCTGCGGCTGCGTCGCGCCGAGAATCACCGGCTTCCTGAACGACGGGTTCAGCGAACGGAACTCGTCCGTCGACATGTTGGCGAGCCGCGCGGCGACGTCGACGTCGATGTCGTGCGAGGTCGTGACCGTCACGAAGTACGGGTGGTTCGGAATAGACGGCAGGGTGAGCCCGTACATCTGCGGGTTCATCACGAGGTTCTTGACCGCTTGCAGCTTCGGCACGTAGTTGCGCGTTTCGTTCGGCAGACGCAGGCTCATGTAGTCGGTCGGCAGACCCGCCGCCTCGTTGCGCGCGATCGCGCGCTGCACGTTGCCCTCGCCCCAGTTATACGCAGCGAGCGCGAGTTGCCAGTCGCCGAACATGTCGTGCAGGTTCGACAGGTAGTCGAGCGCAGCACTGGTCGACGCAAGCACGTCGCGGCGCTCGTCCTGCCACATGTTCTGCTTCAGGTTGTAGGTCCGGCCCGTGCCCGGCATGAACTGCCACATACCCGCAGCCTTGGCGACCGACAAAGCCTGCGGGCTATATGCAGACTCGATGAACGGCAGGAGCGCGAGCTCGGTCGGCATATGGCGCGACTCAAGTTCCTCGACGATGTGATACAGGTATTTCTGCGAGCGCTCGGTCATGCGCTGCACGTAATCGGGACGCTGCAGATACCAGTTCAGCTGCATGTCGACGAGGTCGCTCTGCAGGTCCGGCATCTGGAAGCCACGGCGAATGCGGCCCCACAGATCGGCGTCCTGGCTCGTCAACTGATTGACGGAGTTCTGGTCGACGTTGATGGTTTCTTTAGCGGTGGCGTTCTTGCGAAGGGCGTCGGCTACGGCCTGCTGGCTGGCGGGGTTAGTGGCGGTATTCGTCGTCGGTCCCTGACTCGCGCACGCGGCGAGTGTCAGGACCAATAACGCACTTAAGATAAATCGCATGAACGTCTCGGTTTCCACAAGGGCTGGAATTTGCAGCCGATAGTACGAAACGTCAACGTTTCCGTCAATTGGAAAATCAAGAAAAAAATCAACCAAATCTGGGGCTTGGCGAATTTTTCCGATTCATCGCGTGAAGAACCGCCGAATGCGCTCCGGATCAACGGAAGCGGTTCTTCCATTCGCGCATCAATGTGAAGGCCTTCAGCCGGTCAGACACCGTTTCGTGCAATCGTGCTTCGAGGTTCGACTGGATCGCCGGCTCGCCTGCGCGCAGGAACGGATTGACCGCGAGCTCGTGCGCGATCGTGGTCGGCAGCGTCGGCTGGTGGCGGGCGCGCAACTCGTTCGCCTTGTCGCGCCACGCCTGCAGTTCGGCATTGTGCGGCTCGCAAGCGAGCGCGAAGCGAATGTTCGACAGCGTGTATTCGTGTGCGCAATGCACTTCGGTTGCGCCGGGCAGCGCGGCGAGCGCATCGAGCGAATTCAGCATCTGCTGCGGCGTGCCTTCGAAAAGGCGCCCGCAACCGCACGCGAACAGTGTGTCGCCGCAAAACACGTGCGGCGTGCCGCGCGTATCGGCCGCCTGGAAATAGGCGATGTGCCCGCTCGTGTGACCGGGCACGTCGAGCACGCTGAATTCAAGTGCGGGTACAGCGATCGTCACGTGATCGCCACTTTTGAGACGATGTGTCAGGTGCGCGATCGCTTCGCCGGCGGGGCCGTAGACCGGCACGTCCTGGCCGTTCAGCAGATCGGCCACCCCGCCGACGTGGTCTTGATGATGGTGCGTGAGTAAAATAGCGCTCAGCCGCCAGCCTCGTTGGGCCAGACAGGCGCGCACAGGGGCGGCTTCGCCCGGATCGACGACGACCGCGTGGTGTCCGTCGGCAATGACCCAGATGTAATTGTCTTCAAACGCCGGGACCGGTACGTACTCGAGCGCATTCATAGGCGACGCATTTTTAATATGACTGACCGAGCGATTATAGACTGGCCCGCCTGGACCGATTCGCCGCCAGGCCGCTACGTGCTCGACTGGGAGCAAACCCAGCTCGATCGCGTGGTGTCGGACGTGTTCGGCTATCATGCGCTGCAACTCGGCCTGCCGCAGCTCGACGCGTTGCGCGAGAACCGCATGCCGTGCCGCGGCCTCGTGCTCGACGCGGCGAGCGGCGCGAGCGCGCCGTACACGTATCCGCGCTGGGCACGTCGTGGCAGCGTGAGCGGCATCAGCAGCGCGGGCAACGCTGGCGACGCTGGCGACGACAACCCCGCGAACGCCGCGCGAGGCGCCCCTGGTCTGCACGCGCCGGCCGGGCGCAGCGCGGTCTGGTGCGACCTGCTCGATCTGCCGTTCGAAGCGCAAAGCGTCGACCTGCTCGTGATGCCGCATACGCTCGAATTCACCAGCGACCCGCATCGGCTGCTGCGCGAAGCCGAACGCGTGCTGGTGCCTGAAGGCCAACTGATCATCCTCGGCTTCAACTCGTTGTCGCTGTGGGGAGTACGGCAGTCGATCGGCAAGATGACAGGCCGCCCGTTCGTGCCCTCCGCCGTCGATCTGATCGCGTTCACGCGCCTGAAGGACTGGATCAAGCTGCTCGGCTTCGACCTTGAACGCGGGCGCTTCGGCTGCTATCGTCCGCCGCTCGCGAGCGATCAATGGCTCGCGCGTTACGGCTTCATGGAAGCCGCCGGCGACCGCTGGTGGCCGATTTTCGGCGCCACCTACATGATCAAGGCGATCAAGCGCGTGCGCGGCATGCGTCTCGTCGGGCCGCTCAAAGTGAAAAAGCCCGTGCTCGCGGCAGGCCTCGCGCCCGCCGCCACCCCGAACACACGAAACCACACCGAATGACTCCAGATCACATCGACATCTATACCGACGGCGCCTGCAAGGGCAATCCCGGCCCTGGCGGCTGGGGCGCGTTGCTGCGCTTCGGCAGCCAGGAAAAAGAACTGTTCGGCGGCGAGGCCAACACGACCAACAATCGCATGGAGCTGATGGGCGTGATTTCCGCGCTCGAGGCGTTGAAGCGCCCGTGCAAGGCGATCGTGCACACCGACTCGCAGTACGTACAGAAAGGCATCAGCGAGTGGATTCACGGCTGGAAGAAGAAAGGCTGGGTCACCGCGGCGAAACAGCCGGTCAAGAACGCCGATCTGTGGAAGCGGCTCGATGCGCTCGTCGCGCAACACGAGATTGAATGGCGCTGGGTGCGCGGCCACAATGGCCACCCGGAAAACGAGCGCGCCGATCAGTTGGCCAATCGCGGCGTGGCATCGCTCGCCGAGATGTAAAGAGCGTGCGCGCATCGGCAACACCGCGCGCCGCCCTCCCCGCTTTTTTCCGCAATTTTTTCGAAGCAGGCTAATCCGACATGCGTCAACTGATCCTCGATACCGAAACTACCGGCCTGAACGCCCGCGGCGGCGACCGGATTCTCGAACTCGGTTGCGTCGAGCTCGTGAACCGCCGGCTGACCGGCAACAACCTGCACTTCTATATCAACCCCGAGCGCGACAGCGATCCGGGCGCGCTCGCGGTGCACGGCCTCACCACGGAATTTTTGAGCGATAAGCCGAAGTTCGCGGAGATCATCGACCAGTTCCGCGATTTCATCCAGGACGCGGACCTGATCATCCACAACGCGCCATTCGACATCGGCTTTCTCGACGCCGAGTTCGCGCTGCTCGGTCTGCCGCCAGTGAGCATGCACTGCGGCGAGATTATCGACACGCTCGCGCAAGCCAAGCAGATGTTCCCCGGCAAGCGCAATTCGCTCGATGCGCTGTGCGACCGCTTCGGCATCAGCAATGCGCACCGTACGCTGCACGGCGCGCTGCTCGACTCGGAACTGCTCGCCGAGGTCTATCTGGCGATGACGCGCGGTCAGGAAAGCCTCGTCATCGACATGCTCGGCGAAGCGCAGGCCGGCGGCGATACGCATGCGCCGCGCGTCGCACTCGACTCGCTAGAGCTGGTCGTGATCGCTGCGAGCGACGACGAAAGCACCGCGCACGAAGCCGTACTCGACGATCTCGACAAGGCGCTCAAAGGCGCGAGCGTATGGCGTCTTGAACCCGCGCCGGCAACTGATGAGCAAACTGCTTAAAAAAGACTAGACGAACCCTAAATTCCCTGGCATAATTTCGATCTCTTCGGGTGGTTAGCTCAGCGGTAGAGCACTGCCTTCACACGGCAGGGGTCACTGGTTCGATCCCAGTACTACCCACCAGATTCTTGGTGTGTCGATCACCGAAGACAAAAGGGCTTACGCAGCAATGCGTAAGCCCTTTTTCTATTTGCCGGCAAATAACGTCGCGTGCGCCATACGAGATATCGTTGGCTATAGAACCACGTCGTTCCGTAGGTTGGCGAGCGCCCCGCACTATTGCTATATTCGGCAAACGGGCATTCGCCCGGTCCGGCTCCGTCCGGTTTCTCCATCTTGAACCATCTCAGGGAAGCGCCACATGTTTGCAGTGCATCGCGCGCTCCCCCGCATGGTTCCACGACCGCCGGCCCGTCCGCCACGACCGATGCGACCTTGAAGCCGCAGCGTTGTCGCTGATGCGCCGCCGCCTCGGCAGGCGGACCGCGTTCATTCCAGACAGTCCGTTGTTCCGTTGCCGTTGTTTGCCGTCGTATTTTTTCGCGCCTTGCCGCGCGGATTCCGGCATCCGCTGGCTGTCTACCCCTTTTTCGCTTCTGACTGGAATCTCGGCGCGCTCGTGCTTCGCCGGGCCCAAAGCAAATGGCCAACAGAAAACTCGACTTTCGCGGACAAGCCTTCAAGGATGTCCTCGGCTTCACCTTCCGTCACTGGGCGCAACAGCCGGGGCGCATCGTCGTGATCGCGGCGCTCGCGCTGTTCACGGCGGGCGCGGACATCCTGACGCCGGTCTTCGCCGGACGTCTCGTCGACGCGATCGCGGCCGGTCCGGCGTCGTCGGCGCCCGTCTGGCATCACGCGCTCGCGGCCTTCGGCGCGCTCGCCGCGCTCGGCCTCACCGCGACGCTGCTGCGCCAAGGCGTGTACTTCAACATCATCCGCTTCACGCTGAAGATGATGAGCGAGATCGCCGCGCGCGCGTTTCATCGCGTGCAGCGCTTTTCGACCGACTGGCACGCGAACAGCTTCGCCGGCTCGACCGTGCGCAAGATCACGCGCGGCATGTGGGCGCTCGACCTGCTGAATGACACGCTGCTGATCGCGCTGCTGCCATCGCTGGCGATGCTGATCGGCGCGACCCTGCTGCTCGGCTCGCGCTGGCTCATGATGGGCATCGTCGTCGGCATCGGCTCGCTGCTGTATATCGGCGTGACCGTGACGGTGTCGCTGGGCTTCGTCGCGCCGTCCGCGCGTCTCGCGAACGCGTGGGACACACGCATGGGCGGCGCGCTCGCCGATGCGGTCAGCTGCAACGGCGTCGTCAAGGCATTCGGCGCGGAAGCGCGCGAGGAAGCGCGCCTCGCGCACGTGATCGGCAAATGGCGGCAACGCACACGCCGCACGTGGGTGCGCGGCACGCTCAACGGCGGCCTCCAGGGCGGCATGCTGGCCGCGATCCAGGCGGCGATTCTCGGCGTGGCGCTACTGCTGTGGGCACGCGGCGAAGCGAGCGTCGGCGACATCACGTTCGCGCTGACGATGTTCTTCATGCTGCAAGGCTATCTGCGTGACATCGGCATGCACATCCGTAACCTGCAGCGCTCGGTCAACGACATGGAGGAACTGGTGTCGCTCGAGAGTCAGCCGCTCGGCGTCGAAGATCGTCCCGGCGCCGGCGCCATCGCGATCCGCGACGGCGAGATCCGCTTCGAGCAGGTGTCGTTTCACTATGGCGCGCACAGCCGGCCGCTCTACGACGACTTTTCCATCCGCATCGCGCCGGGCGAGCGCGTCGGGCTGGTCGGTCATTCCGGCTCGGGCAAGACGACCTTCATCAAGCTGATCCAGCGCCTTCACGACATTTCGGGCGGGCGGATCACGATCGACGGCCAGGACATCGCGCAGGTCCAGCAAGCGTCGCTGCGCAGCCAGATCGCGATCGTCCAGCAGGAGCCGCTACTGTTTCACCGGTCGCTTGCCGAGAACATCGCGTATGGACGGCCCGGCGCGAGCCGCGCCGACATCGAGCGGGCCGCGCGGCTCGCGAGCGCGCACGACTTCATCGCCGCGCTGCCGAACGGCTACGACACGCTGGTCGGCGAACGCGGCATCAAGCTATCGGGCGGCGAGCGTCAACGCGTCGCGATCGCGCGGGCTTTTCTCGCCGACGCGCCGATCCTGATTCTGGACGAAGCCACGTCGAGCCTCGACAGCGAAAGCGAAGTGCTGATCCAGCGCGCGATGGAGCGGCTGATGCAGGGGCGCACGACGCTGGTGGTCGCGCATCGGCTGTCGACGGTGCGCGCGCTCGACCGGCTCCTCGTGCTCGACAAGGGCAAGGTGATCGAGGAAGGCAGCCACGACGCGCTGATCAAACGCGACAACGGCTTGTACCGTCGCTTGTTCGAGCGTCAGGCGCTGGAACTGATCAAGGGTCTCGGCGAGCCGGAGCTCGTGCGCGAGTCGGCAAAGGTCAAAGCCGACCGGGTCGACGATTCTGGCTTGTTGGTCGGCTAGCGCGACGCAGGCATGCACCAGGCTTCACGGCAAACGATGCCACGCCCGGCGCCACCAGCCCTTGGCAATAGAAGACCCGCCGCGCTACACCGCGCCGGCGGGCAACCCGATGCCGCGCGCCATTCCGGTCGCGGCAAACACCATCAGAACCAGCAGCACGGTCTGGATCACGCTGAAATGCGCGTAAGATCGCGCCTTCTTCAGATTCGGCGCCGCGCCGCTGCGGATCGACGCGCGCCAGCGCATCAGGCCGAGCATCGTGGGCACTTCGAGGATCAGGATCAGCACCAGCAACGTCATCTTCACGTGAAAGAGCGGCTGGTGCAGGTAGTAGTCGGCGCCCTTCTCATAGCTACCGAACATGCGCATCAGGCCGGTCACGATCAGCACCAGCGCGGCGATGCCCCAGCCTGAATCGGCGCGGAACACCGAACGCAACGCGGCGGGCACCGACGCGCGACGCAGCGACCACGTGCGTCTGAGAATCGACGCGAGCGCAAAACCATACGCGAGCAGATGAAGGGCGGCAAGCAACCAGCGAACCAGCATGGCGACTCCTGCGAAAGACGCGATACGATCGATGAGTGTCCCACTCGCCCGCCTGCAGGCCGGGCGCCTTGATTGCATTATCGACGAAGCTTCGCTTCGGGATGCGTGCATCGGCCACGCGATGTGACCGATAGCACAAAACATGCAGCGTCAGACCTGGCGCAGCGTCGTGTCGAGCGCGCGGGCGGCGACGCGATCGCCTTCGGTCGTCAGCGCGGCGCGGAAAACGGTCTGCCGGTTATGACCCGCGGCGGCCGGCGAATCCCACAGCAACTCGACCTTCGGACGTACGCCGAACGCGCTGCGCGCAAGCGAGGGCGCCGCGACCGACCCTATCGGCGCCGCTGACGCGCCGGCCTTGCCCGCCGCGCCGAACGCGACCGCGGGCGCCGGCGTCGCGCGCGCATTGGAACCGCTCGCCCAGCGCACCGACAATTCGCGCGCATCGTATTGCCCCACCTTGCGCCGCTCAGCCCATACGACGACGGTGCGGGTCAGCGGATCGAGCGACACCGCATAGCGGCCGATCGCAAAGCGCCGCGCCGCCACATTGGTGCGCCACAACGGCAGCGGCCGGCAGATCCACAAGACGATCGCATACAGCACCGGCGCCGCGACGAGCCAACCGTTGCTGGCCGCGACCGCCTGCATCGCGCGACGCCAGCCTGCGCTCGCGACGAACGCGCCGACCGACCACAGCGCAAACAGAAACCCGAGGAACGCGAACAGGCGCAGCGCCTGACGCAGCCATTGCGGCAACGGATGGAACGGACGCTCCGCGACGGCGCGCGCGCCCGGCAGGAAGATCAGCAGGAACAGAAAAACGAGGTTGATACATGCCCACGGTGAAGACGCCATCGCGGTCAGCGCGGTGGTCAGCTTCATCTCGGACATCGAGAAAAACCAGCGGGCGGCGAGCACGAGACCGATGGCGCGCAACGTAAAAATCGTTCCGGCGCCGGGCGCGGCGTTCGCGCGCGTCTCTTTCGTTCTCGCCAAGGCATCCTCCTGTCGTCGGCGGCACCGCAGCCCAATTTGCGGCACGGCAATTATAGGGATATTACCGAGACTGGCTCGTTCGCGCCGCGCGGAAACCCGTATTTTCAGTTGTGCACCGACGAAAAACGCAGCGCGCATGCAACAACGCCCCGCCGGCGACGTGCCGGCGGGGCGTTCAGAGCAACGAAGGAAGCGTGCAACGAGTTGCTGCCGACAGCGTTTTATCTACCGCGAAACAACCGCGGCGGAACAATCGCCAATCAGCCCGCGTTGACTTCGCGCAGCACCGTGCGATGTTTGCGACGCAGCAGTTCTTCATAGGTGGCGACGTAGTTCTGCGCCATCACCTTCGACGAGAAGCGCGCCTCGAACGCCTTGCGCACGCCAGCGCGGGGCAGCGTGTGCAGACGTTTGACGGCGGCGACCGCGCTGATTTCGTCCTCGACGACGAAACCCGACACGCCGTTTTCGATCACTTCCGGCACCGAACCGCGATTGAACGCGATCACCGGCGTGCCGCAAGCCATCGCCTCGATCATCACGAGACCGAAGGGCTCCGGCCAGTCGATCGGGAACACCAGTGCGTGCGCATTGCCGAGAAACTCGCGCTTTTCAGCTTCGCCGATTTCGCCGATGTACTCGACGTGCGACAACGACATCAGCGGCTTGATGACTTCTTCGTAGTAGGCACGGTCGGCCTTGTCGATCTTGGCGGCGACCTTGAGCTTCATGCCTGCCTGCCCGGCGATGCGAATCGCCCTGTCAAGCCCCTTCTCCGGCGAGACGCGGCCCAGGAATGCGAGGTAGCCGGGTTCGACGTTGGGAATCGGCTTGAGCACGTCTTCCGGCAAACCGTGATAGACGGTTTGCAGCCAGTGCGCCTGCGGCAGCGGAATGCGCTGGTTGTCCGAGATCGACACGACCGGCACGTCATTGAACGTGTTGAAGATCGGCTGCAGTTCAGGCAGATCGAGACGGCCGTGCAGCGTCGTGACGAACGGCACAGGCTGACGCGCGAACAGCGAGAACGGGTAGTAGTCGATGTGGAAATGCAGCACGTCGAATTCGTCCGCGCGGCGGCGCACTTCTTCGAGCAGCAGCATGTGCGGCGCCATCACGTCGCGGATCGTCGGGTCGAGGCGCAGCGCCTGCGGCCAGAAAGCTTCGAGCTTCGCCGAGGTTTGCGAATCACCGCTTGCAAACAGCGTGACGTCGTGGCCCTGCTCGACCAGCGCCTCGGTCAGATAGGACACCACGCGTTCCGTACCACCGTACAGCTTGGGAGGAACCGCCTCGTGCAGCGGAGCGATTTGAGCGATTCGCATATTGACGAACTCCTAGTAAAAAATCAGGCAAAAGTACTGCATTTGGAAAAAGCGACTCGCTTGCTCGCCAGGGCAGTCTGGCCGGAAATGCCGGCGCGGGCCTGATTCTTTTGAGAAATCCTGCGATGGATCGCTTGGTAACGAGCCCGGACAAGTGGATCAGCGACTGGGCATGTGCGAGTAAACGCGCCCGTTGCACCGACGTTGACAAACTGTCAGAAAAATTGCCGGGCTAACGAGCACGCATTATCGATGCCCGGATTGTTGCAGCACCGCAGCATTTCAAAGTCTTTACGTTGTTACAAACGCGAAACACTTTGCAAACCCTTGTTTTCAAAGATAGTTCTACAGTATCCACGAGGTTTCGGGAGGCGCGGCGGTACCGTGTCTGCGAGTTCTTCCCCATCAACGTTGCCGGTAGGAATTGCAAAATTGCCGCAGCGCGGTTGAATGCAATCTGTAATTATATCTCGAAATTTTCCGCAATCTGCCTGAATGGCCCGTCGGCTGGTGTGTTGGGACGACGCAGATCGCGGAGGTCCATCGCGAAATCAATCGCGTCAAAGCCCGGATACACAGGGCGCAATCGCCTTTGCATGTTTACAATGCGAAACATCGGCTTCACGGAGAGCCATGCTTGTCCGTGTGGTCCGCGCATTGCATGCACAACCCGCAACACATCGATCTCAGCTCAATTGGAACACTTGACCATCGCCCAGCGTAACGCCCAGAACGCCAAGCTCGCGAGCTATGCGCACCGGCCACTTGCGTTTCTCTTCCGCTTTATCCGCCGCCATCCGCTCGCGCATGCGATCGTGTTGTGCAGCGTGTTTGCGGCCGTGGGCTGCGCACTCGCTTCGCAGTACGCGATCAAACATCTGATCGACGTGCTCGGCGGCGGCAGGCATCATCCGGGACCGCTGTGGGGCGCGTTCGCGATCCTCGTCGGCCTGATCGCTGCCGACAACCTGTTGTGGCGGATCGGCGGCTGGTTCGCCGCGCACACGTTCGTCGCCGTGACGGGCGATTTGCGGCGCGACCTGTTTCAGTACCTGAGCGGCCACTCGCCGACCTACTACGCCGAAAAGCAGCCCGGCATGCTGGCAAGCCGGATCACCGCGACCTCGAACGCCGTCTACACCGCCGAAAACACCACCGCGTGGAACGTGCTGCCGCCGTGCATCGCGGTGCTCGGCGCGATCGTGATGATCATCGCGGTGAACCCGCTGATGGCCGCCGGCCTGATGCTGTGCTCGGCGATCCTGTCGGTCGTGCTGTACAAGCTCGCGGGCCGCGGTTCCGCGCGTCACCATAATTTCGCGACCAAGGCGGCATCGGTCGACGGCGAGCTTGTCGACGTGATCAGCAATATGGGGCTCGTGCGCGCGTTCGGCATGACGTTCCGCGAACAGCACCGCTTTGCTTCGACGGTCAAGTCGGAAATGGACGCGCGCCAGCAAAGCCTGCTGTACCTGGAAAAGCTGCGTCTGCTGCACGCCGTGGTCACCGCGCTGCTGTCGGCCGGCCTGCTCGGCTGGGCGCTATGGCTGTGGGACCAGGGCCGCGCGACCTCGGGCGACATCGTGCTCGTCAGCTCGCTCGGCTTCACGATCCTGCACGGCACGCGCGATCTCGCCGTCGCGCTCGTCGACGTCACGCAGCACGTCGCGCGACTCGCAGAGGCCGTGCGCACGCTGCTCGAACCGCACGGCATGCCCGATCGCGACGACGCGACCGAACTCGTGCCGCAGGGCGGCCGCGTCACGTTCGACGGCGTCACGTTCGCCTATCCGCGCCGCCGGCCGATTCTCGATCACTTCGACCTCGATATCGAACCGGGTCAGCGCGTCGGGCTGATCGGCAAGTCGGGCGCCGGCAAATCGACCGTGCTCGCGCTGTTGCAGCGCTTCTACGAGACCCAGGGTGGCGCGATCAAGATCGACGGCCAGGACATCGCGTCGATCACCCAGGACAGCCTGCGCCACGCGATTGCGCTGGTGCCCCAGGACATCTCGCTGTTCCATCGCACGGTGTACGAGAACATCGCGTACGGCCGCCCGGACGCGAGCCGCGAGGAAGTGCTCGCCGCCGCGCGCGAGGCGCGTTGCGCGGACTTTATCGAAGCGATGCCGGAAGGCTACGACACGATCGTCGGCGACCGCGGCGTGAAGCTGTCGGGCGGTCAGCGCCAGCGCATCGCAATCGCGCGCGCGATTCTGAAAAACGCGCCGATCCTGCTGCTCGACGAAGCCACGTCCGCGCTCGACAGCGCGTCCGAGGAAGCGATCCAGAAGGCGCTCGACCGCCTGATGGTCGGCCGCACCGTGATCGCGATCGCGCACCGTCTGTCGACGCTGAACAACTTCGACCGGATCATCGTGATGAGCGCCGGCAAGGTCATCGACGACGGCACGCCGGAAGAACTGCGCCAGCGTCCGGGCCTTTATCGCGACCTGCTCTCGAAGCAGTATGGCAAGGGCCAGACGCTGCATATCGGCGGCAAGAAGGTCGACGAACAGCACGTAGCCTGACGCACGCCTGGTCCACGCGCTGCGCATCGCATCGCTTGAAAAAAAGCCGCTCCCTGGGGCGGCTTTTTGCTGTCTGTCTCGCGGCCCGGCTTGGCTTAGCCGGTCACGCTCTCGCGCGCCGCCCTCTTCCGCGCGGCGCCCGCAGCACCCGTGGCCGCGCGCGCTTTCCCGCTTCTGGCGCGCTTCGCGCCCTCGACGCTCTGCAGATCGCCCATGAAGTTATCGCGCCACACCGACACGTTGTTCTCGCGCAGTTGCGCCATCATGTCGCGATAGCGCCCCTGGCGCTCGGCGAGCGGCATGTCGAGCGCCCGCGCGAGCGCTTCGGCCATGCCGTCGATATCGACCGGATTGACGATCAGCGCGCCGTCGAGCTCCTGCGCCGCGCCCGCGAAGCGCGACAGCACCAGCACGCCGGGATTCTCCGGATCCTGCGCCGACACGTATTCCTTCGCAACGAGGTTCATGCCGTCGCGCAACGGCGTCACGTAGCCGACGTGCGCGGTACGGAACAGCGCCGCCAGCACCGAGCGCTCGTACTGCTTGTGGATGTATAGGATCGGCGTCCAGTCCAGCTCGGCGAAACGTCCGTTGATCCGTCCCGACTCGCCTTCGAGCTGTAGCCGGATGTCTTGATACGCGTGCAGGTCGGCGCGCGTCGGCGGGGCGATCTGCAGGAACGACACCTTGTTGCGCTGCGCGGCCGTATGCTCGAGCAGGCGCTCGAACGCACGGAACCGCTCGACCAGCCCCTTCGAATAATCGAGCCGGTCGACGCTCATGATCAGCTTGCGCGAATGCAGGGTCGCCTTCATCGTGCGCACCGGCTTGCCGCGTTCGCCCGCCTTCGCGAGGTCGGCGATCTCGTCCGGATAGACGCCGATCGGATACGCAGAGGCGCGCAACGTGCGGCCGAACGCATGCACACTCAGCGGTCCTTTCGCCGACGCGTCGATCGAGCCGCCCCCCTCGTTGATCACGTAGTCGCAGAACGCGCGCAGATCGGGACCGGTCTGGAAGCCGAGCAGGTCGAACGAACACAGCGCCTCGACGAGCTCGCGATGCGGCGGCACCGTCAGCAGCACCTGCGCGGCCGGAAACGGAATGTGCAGAAAAAACCCGATGCGGTTCTTCACGCCTGCCGAGCGCAGCGCCTGAGCGAACGGAATCAGGTGATAGTCGTGCACCCAGATCACGTCGTCTTCGCGCAGGAGCGGCACGAGTTGCTGCGCGAGCCACGCGTTGACGCGGCAGTAGCCTTCGAAGTCGTGCCGGTCGTAATGCAGCAGGTCGGATCGATAGTGGAACGCGGGCCACAGCGTCGCGTTCGAGAAACCACGGTAGTACTGGTCGTAATCGCGCCGCATCAGCGGGACGGTCGCGAAGGTCACCGGACCCCGCTCCTCGAGCTTGATCTGCGGCTGGCCGGAGGACAGCACGTCGCCGCTCCAGCCGAACCACATGCCGCCGGTCTCCTTCAGCGCGTCGTACACGCCGACCGCCAGACCGCCCGCCGCCGGACCGCCCTCCGAAATAGGCGCCACCCGGTTCGAAACAATGATCAGTCGGCTCATGAAGCGCGATTCCCGATGCAGTATGTTGTTTTCGTTGAACGGGGCCGCCGGCGTCATGCGCCGCGCGCCGCCGCGACGATGGTTTCGAGCCAGTCGAGCAGTGACGACACCGATTCGACGCGCGTGCGCGCCATCGTTTCGCCCGCGCCGACCTTGATCGACAGACCGCCGCGCTCGTTGACGACCGCGAAGCCCTTCTCGTCGGTCAGATCGTCGCCGGCGAATATCGGCGTGCGGCCGGTGAACGGCAGCTCGTCGAGGAACGCGCGCGTCGCGCGGCCCTTGTCGACGTCCTTCGGCTTGATCTCGTAGACCATCTTGCCGGGCTGCAGCACGTAAGAAGCGGGGTAATCGGCGACGAGCCGCTCGGTCGCCTCGCGCGCGACCGGCTCGCGGTCCGGCGCGTTGCGGTAGTGCAGCGCGAGCGCCGCGCCCTTGATCTCGAGCAGCATGCCCGGATGTTCGTTGACGACCTGCGCGAGCACCTGCTCCATGCGCAACAGGCGCTCGTCGTGAAAGCCGATGCGCTGCGTGTCGCCATTCGCATCGCGCCGCTCGGCGCCGTGCAGACCCGCGACCGGCAGATCGGGCATGCCGAGAAAACTGTCGATGCTGTCGATGCCGCGCCCCGACACCACCGCGACCGCGCCATTCGTCAGACTGCGCAGTTCGCGCAGCAGGTCGATCACGCGCGGCTGCACCAGCACGCCGTCCGGTGTGGGGGCGAGTTCGACGAGCGTGCCATCGAAGTCGAAGAAAAATGCCGTCTCGCTCGGAGACAGAACAGCCGGAAGTGCTTGCATCGCCTGGGTTCGCCTTTCAGCCATCTATGGCCGGAAAAGTGTGCGCATCTTACCGCGCATCCGTCAATTTTTCGAGAAAGTAAGCTGGGACTCAAGCCCGATGGGCGATCTATCCATCCGCTTCTGTCGATTGCGTTCAAAAGCGCAACGATCGGGCTTCAACCGGCTTTCAGCAAGCTGCGTCAAATTGACTCGCAAATCGTGCGCCCGGCGCGCTGCGCGACGCTGGCGCCAATTTTGCGCTACAGTCGCTGCCACGCGGACCGTCGGTGTGATGGACATCGTTGCATGCTCTCAATCAATCGCGTGTCGCGCGCGAATCTTGCGCGGCATGATCGGGCGGCGGTGCGGCCCCCTGCTCCATCGGTTCGCGTTGCCTGCTCTTCAATCGAGTCATTGAACCCTGCTTTGTTCCCGATCCTGCCACCCCAGCGCCAGCGGCCGAACCTGTCCGGCTCACGACCCAAGCGACTCACGCACCGCTTGATGCACGGGTTGGCACGCCGGCTTGCGGCGGCAACTGCGCTGGGCACGCTGGTCGCGCTCGCCGCGCTGACCGGTTGCACACAGCGCGCCGAGCCGTGGCAGTTGACCAACGTGACCGGCCACCTGCCGGATCTGGACTTCACCTTGACCGACGACACCGGCCGTCCCGTCAACGCCGCGTCGTTCAGGGGCCGCACGTCGCTGGTTTACTTCGGCTACACGCATTGCCCGGACGTCTGTCCCGAAACGATGGGCCGTCTGATGCAGGTGCTCGGCAAGCTCGGTCCCGATGCGCAGAAAGCGCGCATTCTGTTCATCACCGTCGATCCCGCGCGCGACACGCCGCGGGCCTTGCACGACTATGTCGGCGCGTTCGACGCACAGCACGCCGAAGCGCTGAGCGGCACCGACTGGCAGATCGAGTCGCTGGCCAAGCGCTATCGTGTCGCTTATCAGATGGAAAAGCGCGACCCGAACGGCAACTACGAGGTCACGCACAGCTCCGCCGTCTATGTGTTCGACAGCCGGGGCCGCGCGCGCCTGCTCGCCACCGATCACGACACGCCCGATGCGATCGCGCAGGACCTGCGCCGCATCATCGATGACCAATCCTGATTCTTCTTTGATCCCACTCCATTCCATCATGACGATCAAGCTCAAACCAATCGCTTCCCTCGCCTGCGCGCTCGCGCTGTCACTCGGCGCCGCGTCGGCCGCGCAAGCGGCCGATGCTCACGCGATCAGCATCAAGGACGCGTGGGTGCGCTGGCTGCCGAACAACCTGCCCGCGGCCGGCTATGCGACGCTCGTCAACGCGAGCGACAAGCCGATCGCCCTCGTCGATGTATCGAGCGACGACTACGGCGATGCGATGCTGCATCAAACCGTATCGAACGGTTCGACGCAGAAGATGGTGATGGTCGACAAGCTGACGGTGCCCGCGCATGGCCAGGTCGCGATCGCGCCGGGCGGCTATCACGTGATGCTCGAGGACGCGAAGCACAAGGTCGCGCCGGGCGACACCGTGCGTCTGACGCTGAAGTTCTCCGACGGCGAAACAGTGAGCGCGCCGTTCGCGGTCAAGTCGCCGGGCCAGACCAGGTAAGCGGCACGACGGGCCGCCGCCACCGCACGCGCCATCGCCATGAACCTGCTCTACTGGCTCGATCCCTGGGAGTTTTCGCCGACCGTCGTGATCGCGTTGCTGATCCCCGCGATCCTGTTCGTGCGCGGCGCGCGCAAGGCGCGGCTGTCGTTCGCGCGGCGTCTGTCATTCTGGCTCGGACTGGTCGCGCTGTATGTCGTGCTGCATACGCGGCTCGATTATTTCTTCGAGCATGAATTCTTCATGCATCGCTTGCAGCATCTGGTGCTGCATCATCTCGGGCCGTTCTTCATTGCGCTGTCGTATCCGGGCGCGGCGTTGCGCGCGGGAATTCCGTTGCGCTGGCGACAGCGCTTCGTGCGGCCCGCGCTGCAAACACCGCTCGTGCGCACGGCGCTCGACGTCGTCATGCACCCGGTCGTCGCGCTCACGCTATTCGTCGGGCTGATCTATTTCTGGCTGCTGTCGCCGATCCATTTCGTCGCGATGCTCGACTGGCGGCTCTATCGCGTAATGAACTGGAGCATGGCGATCGACGGCCTGCTGTTCTGGTGGCTCGTACTCGATCCGCGTCCGGCGCCGCCCGCGCGTCTGTCTCCGGGCAAGCGCGTGCTCGTCGTGATCGCGGCGATTCCGCCGCAGATCGTTCTCGGCGCATTCATCTTTTTTACGACGCACGAGTTGTATCCGATCTACTCGATCTGCGGCCGGGCGTTCACGTGGCTGAGCCCGATGCGCGATCAGCAGATCGGCGGACTCCTGCTATGGATTCCGGGTTCGATGATGAGCGTGGTCGGCGCGCTGATCGCGCTGCGTCACTGGATGCGGCTGTCGTCTCGCGGACGCCTGCGCGCCGAGCGGCATGCAAAAGCGGCGCGCGGGCTCACGCATGCGGCGTCGACGACCACGAACGTGCCCCGCTGACCCGTTCGCGTTCACAGCGCGCGCATCCACACATGCGGGATGCCGTCTTCGTCGTGAACCTCCGAGACCGGCTCGAAGCCGAACGCACCGTAAAAGCCTTGCAGATGCGCCTGCGCGTGCAGACGGATCGGCGTATCGGGCCACTGCGCACGGATTTGCACGAGCGAGCGTTCGAGCATCGCATTGCCGAGACCGATGCCGCGAAACGGCGCGGTCGTCAACACCCGGCCGATGCGCGCATCGGCATCCGCCGCATCGGGCAACAACACGCGCAGATAGCCGGCCAACGGCGGCCGCGCCGCACCGTCGCCGGTGCCATACGCAAGCAGATGCCAGGCTTCGACGTCGAGCCCATCGATATCGCCATACACGCAGTTCTGTTCGACGACGAACACCGCGCTGCGGGCGGCCAGCATCTCATAGACTTCGACGCTCGTGAGGTTCCCGAACGGCTTCCAGCGCCATTCGAGCTGGGCGAGCCGCGCGGCGGCGGTGTGTTGCGGTTCAGTCATCGGTAGCTTTCAGGGTCAATGCGCGACAGCGCGGGCAACGATCCGCAATTATGCCGCGCGCCTCGTCATCGAGCATGCGCAGGCCTGGCATCCGGGCGGTCGACACGGCTGTATTCAGTCGCGAAAGCCGCGCACGCGTTCAGAACACCGCTTGCACGGGTCGCGCGAGACAGTCGGGGAGATTGCCGGGGCCGCATAGATGCAGCGCGCCGACGACCACCAGCGTGCGCTCGCGAACGTCCAGCAACTCGCTCAGCCGCGCGGCCCACGCGCGATTGCGCACGTCGAGAATCGCCTGACGGATGCCGGCCAGATTGAACATCGGCGCTTCGACGGCGATTTGCTGTATCGCGTGCAGATCGCCCTCCAGCCACGCCGCGTGCATCCGTTCGAGCGTGCGCTGCGGTTCGCCGCGGTCGGCCATCAGCATGTCGAGCGCCGCGGCAATGGCTTCGAGCGGAATCGATTCGAGCGCGACTGCGACGTCCCGCGCGGACTCGAGATAGCGATACGGCTTCGCCTGCGCGAGCGCCGAGCGCAACATGCGCGGCTCGACACCCTCGACGACCTGCTGCAGCAGCGTCGGCGCGACGATCAGCGCGGCCCACGGACGCAGTGTTTCAAGCGGCGCGAGCAGGCCATCGGTCGGCCACAGCGCCTGCAGTTGCGTCCAGGCTTCGTCGCGCATCCGGGGCCGCAGTTGCGCGGCGTCGGGGTGTGCGTCGGCTTTGAGAAACGGCAGGATCGTTGCTGGGTCGGACTCGAATACGAGCGCGTCGGCCCAGTCATAGGCTTCGGCGACCCATGGCGGCGTTCGACGGTTCGTCGCGGGAAACAGATGCATCGAGCCGAGCAGGCGGACCTGAGTGCCGGTGAGTTGGAAATACATGCGGCTTCAATGAAAACGGGCGATGACAGTGGTGCGATTCTATCGCCCGGCCTGGATGAGGCGCGCCGGCGTGCGTTGCCCTTCCCGTGCGCGCGCCGGACACGCCGTTGAGCGGAATGCGCTGCCCCAATGAATGCGCGAACGCATCAAACGCCTGAACCCGATTATTGCCCGCTCTTTTTAAACGACTCGAGTTCGGTCGTATAGCGCTCGTTTCTCACGCCATTGCTGCCGTAATACTCTTCCACCGATTTCACCCAACGGCCGACTTCCGGCACATACCAAAACGCTTTTATACGTGCGTCCCGTCGCCTGAACAGGACCGAGTTTCTGCGCATGCGTGATCATCGCGGTGTCGCCGTGCTCGACCTGGGTGGCTTGCGTGACCGTCTGCCGCGGCTCGAGTTGCGCGACCCAGTCGCCTTCGGCTTCGATCTTGATCGCCTGGAATTTGCCGGCGGGCACTTCGACGGTTTCCGTTCCGACCACCCGATACTGCGAGTTCCACTTCTGCGAAGCGAATACCCGGTTCGGATGCTGCCCGGCGTATTCGACCGTCCAGCTCTTACCCGGCGACAACGGAAACGCGAACGGCCGGTTCACGACTGTATCGGTGCCGTTCACGCTGCGCTCGCGGCTCCGGTCCGCTCCGGCGATCACTTCGCGTGGCGCCTGCGTCGAACCCGAGATCTTCGATTCGAAATAGATGTGCGATGGCGTCGCCCGCAGCACCGTCACCTGCTCGTGCGTCTGGTTCCAGCCCGATGGCCCTCTCTCGCTGGTCGATGTATATGTCCGGCGGTACGCCGCAAGAGAACTACTGCTTCCTGAACACCGCTGCCGTGCAGTCGATTAAATCCGCGCTCAATTTCTGATCGATTCGGAGGAACGTCTGCGGCACGCAGTCGGATCGACCGCTCCGCTCACCTTGATGACGACGATCGACAAGGCTGGCGAAGAGAGGAACAGAAAAACGAAAAGCCCCGACAAGTCGGGGCTTTCGCTTTACATCAAAGACTGGAGGCGCGAGCCGGAGTCGAACCGGCCTAAACGGCTTTGCAGGCCGCTGCATAACCGCTTTGCTATCGCGCCACAAGCGGACTGGAACCTGGACACGGGTTCGCAGATTTATCTGGTGATAACCAGAAGAACCGAAGCTCTGGAAGTTCAGAACGAGCGGCCTTCCAAACAAAAAGGGAAGCGCTGCTTCCCCTGATGTATGGAGCGGGAGACGAGGCTCGAACTCGCGACCTCAACCTTGGCAAGGTTGCGCTCTACCAACTGAGCTACTCCCGCATTGAACTGCTTCACCGCGCTGCCTTTTTTACTTCGCCAAACAACGCGATGCTTCGAATACTGGAGCGGGAAACGAGGCTCGAACTCGCGACCTCAACCTTGGCAAGGTTGCGCTCTACCAACTGAGCTATTCCCGCGTTGTGCTGCATTTACCGCTAGTGCTTTACTGCGTCTCCGGTGTTTCACGTTGCGTGCATCGGAGAAACGAGATTATGGAGAATCGACTGAAACGTGTCAACCCCTTTGCCCGTCTGTGTTAAAGAAAATATTTCTCTCGTAGTAGTGCGGGGTTCGAACACACTTTTGCGCCCCCCGTGCTCTTCTATTCACACCGTCACGCAATGCCGCCGCGCTCGCGAATCTGCGGCCACGCGAGCTTCATGTAGTACAGCATCGACCAGATCGTCAGGAACGCAGCCAGATAGATCAGCCACAGGCCCCACACGCGCGTGTCGACCGTCACGCCGCCACCGAGCGGCAGCGGGCCATAGAACAGCAGCATCGGAATCGCGACCATCTGGCAAGCGGTCTTGAACTTGCCGAGCGAGTTCACCGCGACGCTCTTCGACGCACCGATCTGCGCCATCCATTCGCGCAGGGCCGAGATCGCGATTTCACGTCCGACGATCACGAGCGCGATCGCGGAATCGATCCGCGTGAGTTGCACGAGCACGAGCAGCGCCGCGGTCACCATCAGCTTGTCGGCGACCGGATCGAGAAACGCGCCGAATGCCGAGGTCTGATTCCATTTGCGGGCCAGAAAGCCGTCGAACCAGTCGGTGAGCGCCGCCAGGATGAAGATCGTCGCGGCCGCGAGATTGCGGTGCGCGGGGCTCATCATCATGTCGGGCAAATAGAACACACCGACGACGAGCGGAATCAGCACGATCCGCAGCCAGGTCAGGAATATCGGGAAATTAAACGGCATGGGGCAGGCGCAGCGTCTGACGAGTGAGTTGCAATTGTGCCGTGTCACAGGGCCTGCCACAAGCAAGCGCGCCCAGGCATGGCCGCGCGGGGGCGGCAAGCGAGCCGCCCCCGGCGCGTGGTTCGCAGCCAGCGCATCCGCAGCGCGACGCCGCGGGTCCGACGAACCGTCGTTCCGATCACGGCGCGGCGTGGCCCGCCAATTCAATGCAGTTGCCGGTAGATCTGCTCGGCGAGCGCCTGCGAAATGCCTTCGACGCTCGCGAGATCCTCGACGCTCGCGGCCACCACGCCGCGCAAGCCGCCAAAGCGCGCCAGCAGGCGCTGACGCCGCTTCGCCCCTACGCCTTCGAGTTCTTCGAGCCGCGAGGTCTGGCGCGTCTTGCCGCGTTTGGCGCGCATGCCAGTGATCGCGAAACGATGCGCTTCGTCGCGGATCTGCGCAACCAGCATCAGCGCGGCGCTTTCCTTGCCGAGTTCGAGCGGCGTGCGGCCGTCAGCGAAAATCAGCGTCTCGAGACCGACCTTGCGCCCCTCGCCCTTCGCGACGCCGACGAGCATGCCAGTATCGAGCCCCAACTCCGTGAACACCTGCCGCGCGATCTCCACCTGCCCCTTGCCGCCGTCGATCAGCACGATGGTCGGCAGCACGCCGCCGGCCGCGGCCGGCTCGGCGGCATCGGCGGCGAGCGCGGGATCGGCGGCCGCGTCACTTTGCGATTCGGCGGCTTCGTCGCTCGCATTCGCGGCGGCCTGCGCGACCATCTTTTCATAGCGGCGCGTGAGCACCTGGCGCATCGCCGCGTAATCGTCACCGGGCGTGATGCCGGCGATGTTGTAGCGGCGATACTCGGACGACTGCATCTTGTGGTGGTGAAAGACGACGCAGGACGCCTGCGTCGCCTCGCCCATCGTGTGACTGATGTCGAAGCATTCGATGCGCAGATGCGCGAGGTCGTCGCACTCCATGCCGAGCGTGTCGGTCAACGCGCGCGTGCGCGCCTGCTGCGAGCCCTGCTCGGAGAGCAGGCGCGCGAGCGCGAGCCGCGCGTTCTGCTCGGCCATCGCGAGCCACGCGCGCCGCTGTCCTTGCGGTTGACGCAGTACGGTCACCTTGTGGCCCGCCTGCTCGATCAGCACGTCGACGAGTTCGCGCGCCGGCGCGTGGCTGACCACCAGCACCGGCGGCACGCGATTGCCGAGGTAATGCTGCGCGATGAACGCTTCGAGCACTTCGGATTCGATGCCGCCTGCCGCGCGGCTTTTGCGGCGCTTCGCCGCGGGGCCGGACTCTGCGTTCCCGTCGGTGCCTTCGTCCGCGCCTTCGTCGCTGACGGCGTCCGGGGTCGCTTCGGCAACCTCGTCGATCGCGTCTTCTTCACTACCATCGGCGTCCTCGTCTTCCGACGGCATGTCCTGAGCGATCGCGAGCGCATCGGCCGAGGCGCTCGCCGCCGCGGCCGATGGCGCGACCGCTCGCGCATCCGCCGATGCATCGTCCTGATCGCCGTCTTCTTCGAGCCCGCCTTCCTCCGCCGTCAACGCGCTCTCCACGTGCGTGGGAAAGTACGCCTTGTCGCCGAGATGTCGTCCGCCGCGCACCATTGCGAGATTCACGCACACGCGGCCGCCCAGCGCGACTACCGCGAGAATGTCGACGTCGCTGTCGCTGCCGACTTCGATTGCCTGCTGATGCAGCACCGTCGACAGCGAACTCATCTGGTTGCGCACCGCCGCGGCCTGCTCGAACTTCAGCTCGCTCGCGAACGCATGCATCTTCTGCTCGAGCTCCTTCATCACCTCGCCCTGACGGCCGAGCAGAAAGCGCGACGCGTTGGCGACGTCGCGCGCGTAATCCTCCTCGCTGATGTTCGCGACGCACGGCGCCGTGCAACGGCCGATCTGATGCAGCAGACACGGCCGCGTGCGGTTGTTGAACACCGAGTCTTCGCAGGTGCGCAGCTGGAACACGCGCTGCAGGATCTGGATGCTCTCGCGCACCGCCCAGGCGCTCGGGAACGGGCCGAAGTACTGGTTCTTGCGATCGACCGAGCCGCGGTAATAGGCCATGCGCGGAAACTTGTGGCCGGTCAGCTTCAGATAGGGATACGACTTGTCGTCGCGAAACAGGATGTTGTAACGCGGCGTGAGCGCCTTGATCAGATTGTTTTCGAGCAGCAGCGCCTCGGCCTCGGAACGCGTGACCGTGGTCTCGATGCGCGCGATGCGCGTGACCATCATCGCGATACGCGGCGACAGCTGCGTCTTCGTGAAGTAGCTCGATACGCGCTTCTTCAGATCGCGCGCCTTGCCGACGTAAAGCACCGCGCCACTCGTGTCGTAATAGCGGTAGACGCCGGGCAGATGCGGCAGTTGGGCGAGCACTGTTTTCGGCTCGAAGGTGTCGGGGGCGTCGCTGGCTTCGGGTTCGGTCATGCGGGATCGATTGGGGTGGGACTGTCTCGCGCTGCCTCGCCGCTTGCACCGCTCGCACCGATTGCACCGATTGCACTGATTGCGCCGCCGGGTGCCCGGCATCGTGCGCCGGGGGTCATGTCGCCTGTCGCCGATGCGGCCCGCATGGCGGACAAAGGGCGCGCGCGATCGCGAGCGAGGCTTTAGAATCGCCAGTTTAGAACATTCCGCGTTCGTTCGAACCCGCTCCGTTCGCCGGAGTCACCGAGCCAGCCGAGCTGCCATGTCCTCCGTCGCGCCCGATTCCGGATCACCCGCCGCCCCTGCCAACCCGATCGCCTGCGATATCTTCTGCGCGGTGATCGACAACTTCGGCGACATCGGCGTGTGCTGGCGCCTTGCGCGCCAACTCGCGCGCGAGCACGACTGGCAGGTGCGCGTGTTCGTCGACGATCTGCATGCGTTCAGGAGGCTGTGCCCGTCGCTCGAGCTTGAGCGTGCGCGGCAGACGCTCGACGGCATCGTCGTCGAGCATTGGCACGAGCCGTCCCATGTTGGCGATACGCTCGAAGTCGCCGACGTCGTGATCGAGGCGTTCGGCTGCGAACTGCCGCCCGTCTATATCACGGCGATGGCAGAGCGAACGAGCGTGCCGCTCTGGTTCAACCTCGAATATCTGAGCGCCGAGGACTGGATCGCCGATTTTCATCTGCGGCCGTCGCCGCATCCGCGCTACGCACTCAGCAAGACCTTCTTTTTCCCCGGACTCGGCCCCCGCACCGGTGGCGTCCTGAAGGAGCGCGATCTCGACGCGGCGCGCGCCGCGTTCGAAGCATCGCCCGCCGCGCGCACCGACTGGTGGCGCAACGTCACGGGCCACGCGCCGCCGCCCGCCGACGCGACGGTCGTGTCGCTGTTCGCCTACGAAAACCCGGCCATCGACAGCCTGCTCGAACAATGGCGCGACAACGCAAGCCCGATCGTGCTGCTGGTGCCCGAAGGACGCATTTCCGGCGCGCTGGCGCGCTTTTTCGGTCTACCGTCGTTTGCAGCGGGCACCCATGCGACGCTCGGCAACCTCAGCGCGCACGCGCTCGCGTTCACCGAACAGCCTGGCTACGACGCACTGCTCTGGGCGAGCGACGTCAATTTCGTACGCGGCGAGGACTCGTTCGTGCGCGCGCAGTGGGCCGCCAAGCCGTTCGTCTGGCACATCTACCCGCAGGCCGACGACGCCCATCTGCCAAAGCTCGACGCCGCACTCGCGCACTACACCCGCACGCTCCCAGCTGACGCGCGCGCCGCGCTCGAGCGCTTCTGGCACGCGTGGAACGGCGCTGGTCAGCCGGACTGGGCGGAATTCCAGCGCCACTATCCGGCCCTGAAACGGCGCGCCGCTGGCTGGGCGGTCGAACTCGCGCAAGTCGGCGATCTCGCCGGAAATCTGACCTCGTTCGCAAAAACTCAGTTAAAATAAGCGGTTATCCAACGGCCGACGACGCAAGCGCGGCCCGATTAGACCAACTATCCCATGGTCAGCCCGTCTGACCGGTCCCCTCGAAAAACACAGCACGCGTCCCAATCTTCCGGTCGGGCACGCGAATGTCAAAAAAGGGACGTATGTTTGGGCGTGTTGCAGATCGGCGCCACTCGTGTACACGCCCGAACAGGGTAAAAATCAGGTAACGGACAGGCGGAACGCCGAGGCATCACGCCCCCGGGTTTTCGCCGCGAGCCGGTCCCGTTTCACGCATCCGGGCTGCGCGGCCGCTTCCCGCGGCGCGCGGCAGGCGGTGGGCGAAACGCCGAAGCCGCTTGCGCCGTATGCCGTTGAGCAACAGTTAAGCTATTTATCTCGTACAGGACAGTTTTATGAAGACCGCACAGGAACTCCGCACCGGCAACGTCGTGATGATCGGCGCAGACGCAATGGTCGTGCAAAAGGCCGAATACAACAAATCGGGCCGTAACTCCGCCGTCGTCAAGATGAAGTTCAAGAACCTGCTGACCGGCGCAGGCATGGAAGCCGTGTACAAGGCGGACGACAAGTTCGACGTCGTCGTGCTCGAGCGCAAGGAAGTGACGTACTCGTACTTCGCCGACCCGATGTACGTGTTCATGGACGCCGACTACAACCAGTACGAAGTCGAAGCCGAAATGATGGGCGACGCGATGCACTACCTCGAAGACGGCATGGCTTGCGAAGTCGTGTTCTACAACGAGAAGGCGATCTCGGTCGAACTGCCGACCACGCTGGTGCGCGAAATCATCTACACGGAACCGGCCGTCAAGGGCGATACGTCGTCGGGCAAGGTGCTGAAGAACGCCAAGCTGAACACCGGCTTCGAACTGCAAGTGCCGCTCTTCTGCAACATCGGCGACAAGATCGAAATCGACACGCGTACGCACGAGTACCGCAGCCGCGCCTAAGCGCCCGCCTGCGTCACCCCGCCAGCGCCGGCGCCCTGCCGGCCTGCACAAAAAGCGCTCAATTTTTGGGCGCTTTTTCTTTTCTGTCGCGCCGTGTATGGTTTAGGAAAACTTTACCGGCAAATTTCTCAAAATTACCATCGCGACATCCGGATTTCGCGTTGGGCGCGCGGCAGCCCTTGATCGATTTCGTCCACGCTCTTTGGCACGATCTCTGCTAGGTGGAGAGAGTTACGCGAGTATCGCTCATTTTCCACTCCTGGGAGAGGCACCATGAACAACGACATCGCTGAAGGTAAATGGAGACAGATGATCGGCAAGGCGAAGACCGCATGGGGCGAACTGACGGACGACGAGTTGACCAAGGCCGAAGGCCGGGCCGACAAGCTCGCTGGTCTGATTCAGGAACGCTATGGCAAAACCCGTGAACAGGCGGAACTCGAAGTGCGCCGGTTTTTCGATAGCAACCGGGATTTCTGACAGGACCAGTGAAGGAACTACAGGCGCCGGCCCGCGTGACTCAAGGCGCAGTGCCGGCGGCTGTCGTTTTTTCATCGCCCAAGGACCGTTCGTTTAGCCCTGTCATCGAGCCCCCAGAGTCCGCGGTGCGCGCCATCAGCGTTGGCGGCGCACCGGGCATTCAACCCATTCATAAAATTGCGCTCGCCATGCCACACGCCCTGATTGTTGAAGACGATCCCAATAGCCTGTCCGGTCTGTCGGCAATCCTCGCCGCCGACGGCTTTTCAGTCGACACCGCGACCACGCTCGCCGAGGCCCGCGGCGCATTGACGCGCTTCATCCCTGACGTCGTGCTCGTCGACCTGAATCTGCCGGACGGCAGCGGCCTCGATCTGTTGCAGCATCTGCCCGCGCATCCGCCGGGCGGCGCGCTTCCGGTGATCGTGATGACCGGCAATGCGACCGTCGAGAGTGCGATCGAGGGCTTGCGGCACGGTATCTGGGACTATCTGCTGAAGCCGGTCAACATTCCGCGCCTGCGCAGCCTGCTCGCGCGCATTCCGCGGCCTTATGAGCTGACCGAGGAGGTCCAGGCGCTGCGCGCGGCGCTGCGTCAGCTTGGGCGCTTCGGCTCGATGCTCGGTCGCAGCGGCGCCATTCAGCACGTGTACGACACCATCGAGCGTCTCGCGCCGACAGAAGCCGCGGTGCTGATCTCCGGCGAGGCTGGCACCGGCAAGCAGATCGCCGCGCGCACGCTGCACGACATGAGCCGCCGCCGCAAAGGCCCGTTCGTCACGTTCGATTGCCGCGGCGCGACCGCGGGCGGGCTCAATCGCTCGCTCGACAGCATGCTGTTCGGTCACGAACGCGGAGCGTTCGGCGGCGCCGAGCAGCGCGAGCCGGGCCTCTTCGAACAGGCGAGCGGCGGCACGTTGTTCATCAACGAAATGACCGAGCTGCCGCGCACGCAGCAGGAAGCGCTGTTGCGCGCGCTCGATTCGCAGACCTTCATGCGCGTGGGCGGTACCAGCCAGATCGTGACCGACTTCCGGCTCATCGCGTCGACGCGCAAGTCGCCGCGCGCGGCGGTCGCGGACGGCTCGCTGCATCAGGACCTCGCGCTGCGCCTCGAAGCCGCCGCGGTCATGCTGCCGCCGCTGCGCGAGCGTGGTGAAGATCCGCTGCTGATTGCGCAGGCAGCCGTCGACGAACTGAATGTGGAAGCGACCGCGCGCGGTACGGCCGAGGTCGCGAAGCAGGCGGCGCCGAATTTCCTGCGCGAATGCCTCGCGTACGATTGGCCGGGCAACGTGCGCGAACTGCAGGAGCGCGTGCGGCGCGCTTATCAGGCATCGGGCGACGTGATCGAGTCGTTGCGCGCCGACGAAGCCAGCACGGCGAACGGCCGCGATCTGAACGGCAGTCGCGTGCAGGTGACCGTCGGTACGCCCCTCGCGGACGTCGAAGAAATGCTGATTCGCGCGACGCTCGACGCGGTTGGCGGCACGCGGCATCGAGCGGCGTCGTTGCTGGGAATCAGCCCGAAGACGCTGTACAACAAGTTGCAGCGCATGCGCTTGAACTGAGCGATCGGATCGCGCGTGCTGCGGTTGTCAAGCAAAGCCTGACGGCGGCTCGCACCGTTCGAAGCTGATAAAAAATGGCGCCTTGAATTGCTTCAAGGCGCCATTTCCGTTTATGCAAACGTACTGCGCAGCAGCCTCTGCGCTTCGGCGTACCGTGGCTCGGCCATCAGCTTGCTCCACGTGAGCGCTTTACCGCGCGGCCGCATGCGCTTCAGCCGCCGCGGCGATTCCCTCGCCGGCGTGACGCGCAGCGCGTCGAGCACCTTCTCCGCTTCGTCCGGCTGGTTGCAGATCAGCACCATGTCGCAGCCGGCCTCCAGGGCCGCTTGCGCACCTTCGGTCAGCGTGCCGCCCTGGCGCGCGGCTTCCATCGACAGATCGTCGCTGAAGATCGCGCCTTCGAAGCCAAGCTTGCCGCGCAGGATGTCCTGCAACCAGATGCGCGAGAAGCCGGCCGGCTTCGCATCGACCCGCGGATAGACGACGTGCGCGGGCAGCACCGCGCCAAGCGACAGACCGAGCCAGTCGTACGGCGCGACGTCGTTGCCGAGGATTTCTTCGATCGGGCGTTCGTCGACGGGCATCGCGACGTGCGAATCTGCCTGCGCGAATCCGTGCCCTGGAAAATGCTTGCCGCAATTGCTCATGCCGGCGAGCGCGAGGCCGTGGTTCAAACTCTTCGCGAGCAGCGCGACCACGCGCGCATCGCGATGGAATGCGCGATCGCCGATCACCTGCGAGTGCCCATAGTCGAGGTCGAGCACCGGCGTGAAGCTCATGTCGATACCGCACGCGCGCAGTTCCGCGGCGAGGATATAGCCGACCGCGGTCGTCACCTTGGTCGCGTGCAGCACGTCCTGGTCCCACAGTGCGCCGAGCTTACCCATCGACGGCAGCACCGTGAAGCCGTCGGTGCGAAAGCGCTGCACGCGGCCGCCTTCGTGATCGACGGCGATCAGCAGATCCGGGCGAATCGCGCGGATGGCATCGGTCAGCCCGACCAGTTGCGCGCGGCTCTCGTAGTGGCGCGCGAACAGGATCACGCCGCCGGTCATCGGGTGAGCGAGACGCCTTTTGTCATCGCGGTTCAGCGTTTTGCCGACCACGTCGAGCATCACCGGTCCGGGTGTGGTTTTCATCGAATTCCGCTGGAAAACTGTGAGACAACACAAACGCGACCGCCAGCGGCCGCGCTCAACCTTTTCATTCTGTGGCGGAACGGGCGGACGAAGCCCGCGACGCCGACGCCGCCAACGAAGCTTCCGTATCGCCCGGCCGCTGCGTCTCCGCGATCACGAACGACACCGCGTAGTCGCGCTCGTCGCTGATCGTCACGCGCGCCGTGATGCCGCGCGCGTCGAGCCAGTCGGCCAGCTCGCCAGAGGCGACCACCATCGGCTCGCCGCTCGGCCGGTTCAGCGTTTGCAGCGCGCGCCAGCTCATCGGCCAGTGCATGCCGAGGCCGATTGCCTTCGAGAACGCCTCTTTCGCCGAGAAGCGCGTCGCGAGAAACGCGAGACCGCGCGCCGCCGAACGGGCGTGGCGCGCGTGGTACACGCGTAGTTCGTCGGGACCGAGCACCTTCTCCGCGAAACGGCCATTGGTGCGAGTCATCACCGCTGCTACGCGGCTGACCTGAACGATGTCGGTGCCGATTCCGTAGATTGCCATGCGTGCGTCCGTCGCCAGGTTGCGTTACGCGCGCGCGCCGAGACGCGCGGCGACCATGATCGCCTTCATCTCGCGCACCGCGTTGTCCCAGCCCGCGAAGATCGCGTGCGCGACGATCGCATGGCCGATGTTGAGTTCGACGATGCCGTCGATCGCCGCGATCTGCTGCACGTTCGTGTAGTGCAGGCCGTGGCCCGCGTTCACTTTGAGGCCGAGCGTCGCGCCGAATTCGACTGCTCGCACGATGCGCTCGTATTCGCGCTGCTGTTCCGCGGGATCATGAGCTTCCGCGTAACGGCCTGTGTGCAGCTCGATCACCGGCGCGCCGGCTTCGTACGCGGCGCGAATCTGCGTCTCCTCGGGGTCGATGAAGAGCGACACGCGCGAGCTCGCGTCCGCCAGTTGCTTGCATGCGGCGCGCACCGCCTCGAACTGTCCGGCGACGTCGAGACCGCCTTCGGTCGTCAGCTCCTCGCGCTTTTCCGGCACGAGGCAGACGTCGTGCGGTTGCACTGCGCACGCGATGTCGAGCATTTCCGGCGTGACCGCGCATTCGAGATTCATGCGCGTTTTCAGCAGCGGACGCAGCTTGCGAACATCCGCATCGATGATGTGCCGGCGGTCTTCGCGTAGATGCAGCGTGATCGCGTCGGCGCCGGCTTCTTCGGCCATCAGCGCGGCGCGGATCGGATCGGGATAGGACGTGCCACGCGCGTTGCGCAGCGTGGCGACGTGGTCGATGTTCACGCCGAGGTCGATCGCGGTCGGCGAAGTCAGGAAGAAGCTCATAGGTTCTGCAGGTCGATCAGGATCTGGCGGGTGGCAAGCGGCGCGCCGCCGAGATAGGTGTTGAGCAGGAAGCGCATCAGCGTTTTGCTTTGCGCGACGGTCTGCGCTCGATGGTAATCGTCCTTTTCCATATCGAGCAAGGTTTGTCCCGTCACTACCGGCCACTGCGCGGGCCATTCGTCCGATGCCTCGCGTACCCCGCGCTCGGGATCGAACACGTAGCGGCCGTCGGCGAGCACCGCTTTGCGTGCGACCGTGCGGTCGAGCGCCATCGCGTAACCGGTCTCGCGTAGCAGCACGCGTTCGAACGAGCGCAGCACCTGCACCGGCGGCTCATCGTGCGCGAGCCGCGTCAGCGTGACGACGTAGTGATGGAACAACTGAGGATGCGGGTCTTCGCGCGCGCAGAAACGCACCAGCAGTTCGTTGACGTAGAAACCGCACAGCAGCGCGTCGCCGGTCAGCGGCAGCATGCCGCCGACCCATTCGGCGCCGGTCAGCGTGCGCATTTCGGACTTGCCCGACCACGCGAGCGACAGCGGCTGGAACGTTTGCAGCGCGCCGCGCAGCGCGGAGTGCGGGCGCTTCGCGCCCTTTGCGACCAGCGCGAGACGGCCGTGATCGCGCGACAGCACGTCGATGATCAGGCTGGTCTCGCGATACGGATAGCTATGCAGCACGAACGCGGGCTGCTCGGTGATCCGATATTCGGATGTGGAGGTGCGCGGCACGCGGCGCGCCGGCGTTTTGCGTGGCTCGCCATCGTCGGCGGGTGCGCCTTTCGCGCTTTTTGGGCTTTTTGCGTCGGCCGACGATTTCCTCGCGCTACGCGCGGGCCGAGACGGTTCGTGCTCCGGCTGATCCGAAGCCTCGTCTGAATTGAGCGTCATCCACGCGTCATTCGTACCCATACGCACGAAGCCCGGCTTCATTGTCGGCCCAGCCGCTCTTCACCTTGACGAAGGTTTCGAGGTACACCGGCCCGTCGAACAGCTTTGCCATGTCGAGGCGAGCCTCGGTGCTGATCTGCTTCAGCTTCGCGCCCTTCTGGCCGATGATCATCGCCTTGTGCATGTCGCGATCGACGAGGATCGTCGCGAAGATACGGCGCAGCCGCCCTTCGGTTTCGAACTTCTCGATCAGCACGGTGCTCGTGTACGGCAGCTCGTCGCCGGTCCAGCGGAAGACTTTCTCGCGCAGGATTTCGGCGGCAAGGAAGCGCTCGCTGCGATCGGTCAGGTCGTCCTCGCCGTAGATCGGCTCGCCTTCCGGCAGGAACGGCTTGACGGTGGCCATCAGACGTTTGATGTCGTCCGAATTTTTCGCCGAGAGCGGCACGATCTCGTTGAACTCGCGCAGCGTGCTCATCTGCTGCATGAACGGGAACAGCGAGTCTTTATCCGACACGCGATCGAGCTTGTTCGCGATCAGCAGCGTCGGGACCTTCGCCGGGATCAGATCGAGTACCTTCTGGTCGTCAGGGCCGAAGCGGCCTGCTTCGATGACGAACAGGATCGCGTCGACCGAGGTCAGCGTCGACGTAACGGCGCGATTCAGCGAGCGGTTCAGGGCGCCGCTGTGTTTGGTCTGAAAACCGGGCGTGTCGACGAAGATGTACTGGGCGTCTTCGAGCGTATTGATGCCGGTAATGCGATGGCGCGTGGTCTGCGCCTTGCGCGACGTGATGCTGACTTTCTGGCCGACCAGCGCGTTCATCAGCGTGGACTTGCCGACATTCGGGCGGCCGACGATCGCGACCATGCCGCAGCGAAAACCAGTGGGAGTGGGAGCGTTCATATTCGGACTACGGCAGGTTCAGTCCGGCGCGCGCGACGCGCACGCCGATGGCAATCAATGGCCCGCATCGGCGACGCGCGTTTGCACCGCGTCGGCGACGCCGGGTTCGTGTTCGGCAGGTGCCGGGGGCACCGAGACAACCGACGCGGGCGCGGCGGTCACGCTCGACGCAGCAGTCCCCGGCGCGGCCTCGCGGCTGCGCTGACGGTCTGCGCTGCGAGCGTGTGACGGCGTGTCGGCTTTGAGGTCGGGGGTTTGGTCCGCTGCGGGTTTTTCGGCCGGCTTGTCGACAGGTTTCTCGCCCGCGTGGATCGAAACCTTGTCGGCCCTCTCCGTCTTTTCGGACTTTTCGGCGCGCTCCGGCTTGTCCTGTCCGCTGTACTCCACATGCGCGGCACGAATTACAGCCAACGGCGCACCGGCGGGACCCGGCCCGGCACGCTCGGCCGCCGGTCTTTCAGCGGCTGATTTTTCCACGAAAGGTTTGTCGGCGTGCCCTTCCAGCGCGACAGCCGCGCGCCCTTCACCGCGCGCGCTCTTGCGATCCGGTGTGCGCAAATCCAGTGCAGCCTGTACGCCGGTCACGCCCGGCACGATTTCCTGCAGGGCATTTTTCGCGGCACGCGCGCCCTTCGAGCGCTTCGGCTTCGCGACCACGGCAGGCGCCGCGGCCATCACTTCGTCGAGCGCCTTCTTTGCGGCCGCCTGCTCCGCCGCGCGACGGCTCGCGCCGGAGCCAGACACCTTGACGTCCAGCTTCGGCACCGTACATTCCACTTCGAACTGCTGATTGTGCGCCGCACCATGCGTGGCGACGACCGTATAAGTAGGCAACGCGATCTTGTGGCCCTGCAGATACTCCTGCAGCAGCGTCTTCGCGTCTTTGCCAAGCGTGCGTGGGTCGATATGGTCGAGAATCGGTACGTAAAGGCGCTTGATGACCGTCTGCGCAGCCTCGAATCCGCCGTCCAGAAATATCGCACCGAGCACCGCCTCGAGCGTATCCGCGAGGATCGACGGGCGGCGGAAGCCGCCGCTGCGCAACTCGCCCTCGCCGAGGCGCAGGCCCTCCGAAATATTGAGTGCCTGAGCAATCTCGTAGAGGGACTGCTGTTTGACCAGATTGGCGCGCACGCGAGACAGGTCGCCTTCGTCGAGTTTGCCGAAACGTTGGAACAAAAGCGCAGCCACCGCGCAATTCAGAACGGAGTCGCCGAGAAATTCGAGCCGTTCGTTATGCGTGGAGCTATGACTGCGGTGTGTTAGAGCCTGGCGCAGCAATTCCGCATTGCGAAATTCGTAGCGCAAACGGCTTTCCAACGGAGATAGGGGCATGGGCAGAGTATAACGCGGGCGCCTGACCCGGCGGAAACACGGGGCGCCAGCGGAAAAAGCGTGGTGAAACGACGTTACCGCGAGTTCTTAAAGTAGCATGACAACACGCCGCGACCGAGATAACCGGGTGCCGGTTATTCGCGCGGCGTGTGAGAAGCGCTCATGAAGCGATCAATGCACGCGACTCACTGGAAAGGGCCGATGCGCCGCAGATCGCTGAAGTTCATCCAGATGAAAAATGCGCGGCCGACGATATTGCGTTCAGGCGCAAAACCCCAGTACCGGCTATCCGCGCTGTTGTCGCGGTTATCGCCCATCATGAACAAATTGCCCGGCGGCACTTTGCAGATCACGCCACGCGCGTTGTACTGGCAGTTGTCGCGATACGGATAATCTTCCGCACCGATGATGAACGGCGGCACCGCCGGATTATTCAGAATCGCGTTCTTGCGGCCGTCGATATCTTCCTCGAACTGCTTCGCATAACCGAGACGCTCTTCGTCGAGATAATCGGGCAACGGCGTTTCAGGCACCGGCTTGCCGTTGATCGTGAGTTTCTTGTCCTGATACTCGATCACGTCGCCGGGCAGACCAATGACGCGCTTGATGTAGTCGACCGATTCGTCTTTCGGATAACGGAACACCACCACGTCGCCGCGATGGACCGGACTGCCCTGCGTGATCCTCGTGTTGGTAATCGGCAAACGTAGACCATATTCGAATTTATTGACGAGGATGAAGTCGCCCACCAGCAGCGTCGGCACCATGGAGCCCGATGGGATCTTGAACGGCTCGATCACGAACGAGCGCACGACGAACACCACCAGAATCACCGGAAAAAAGCTCGCCGTATATTCGAGCCACCACGGCTGACGCAGCTTGTCGTCGCGCAGACGCGCGCGCGTTTGCGCGGCGTTTTCATCGGCGAAACGCTCGCCGATGCGTGCCTGCTGACTATCGAATTCGGCGACTGCGGCTTCCGCCTCGCGGCGCCGTTTCGGCAGGAAAACCAGTTTGTCCGCGACCCATGCGACACCCGTCAAAACGACGAGCACAAAAAGAATCAACGCAAAATTCATAGGGTTCCGTTATTCAACTTATTTGTCTTCGACACGCAGAATAGCGAGGAAAGCCTCTTGCGGGATTTCAACCGAGCCCACCTGCTTCATTCGCTTCTTGCCCGCCTTCTGCTTTTCAAGCAGCTTCTTCTTACGCGTGATATCACCGCCGTAGCATTTTGCCAGCACGTTCTTACGCAACGCTTTAATGTTTTCGCGCGCAATAATGTTCGAACCGATCGTGGCTTGAACCGCTACGTCGTACATCTGACGCGGAATCAGCTCGCGCATTTTCGCCGCCACTTCGCGGCCGCGGTACTGGCTTTGCGAACGGTGCACGATAACCGACAGCGCATCGACCTTGTCGCCGTTGATCAGCATGTCGACCTTCACGACGTCCGACGCGCGGTATTCCTTGAACTCGTAATCCATCGACGCATAACCGCGCGAAATCGACTTCAGACGGTCGAAGAAATCGAGCACGACTTCACCCATCGGAATTTCGTACGTAAGCTGAACCTGACGACCGTGATACTGCATGTTGATCTGGTTGCCGCGCTTCTGCGTACACAGCGTGATCACCGCGCCGACGTAGTCTTGCGGCATGTACAGGTTCACGGTGACGATCGGCTCGCGCACTTCCTCGATCTTCGACGGCTCCGGCATCTTGGCCGGATTCTCGACCATCAGGGTCGTGCCGTCGCGCTGCAGGACTTCGTAGACCACGGTCGGCGCCGTCGTGATCAGGTCCATGTCGAACTCACGTTCGAGACGTTCCTGCACGATTTCCATGTGCAACAAACCGAGGAAGCCGCAGCGGAAACCGAAACCGAGCGCCTGCGACACTTCCGGTTCGTACTGCAGCGACGCGTCGTTCAGCTTCAGCTTTTCGAGCGAATCGCGCAGCGCGTCGTACTGATTCGCTTCGACCGGATACAGACCCGCGAACACCTGCGGCTTCACTTCCTTGAAACCCGGCAGCGGCACGGCCGCCGGCTGGTTCACGAGCGTAACCGTGTCGCCGACCTTCGCCGCCGCGAGTTCCTTGATGCCGGCGATGATGAAGCCCACCTGCCCCGCCGACAGTGATTCGAGATCCTTCGACTTCGGCGTGAACACGCCGATATGTTCAACCGGATACTGCGCGCCGGTTGCCATCAGCCGGATCTTGTCCTTCGGACGCAGCGCGCCGTTGACGATGCGCACCAGCATCACGACGCCGACGTAGTTGTCGAACCACGAGTCGATGATGAGAGCCTGCAGCGGCGCTTGCGGATCGCCCTTCGGCGGCGGCACTTTCGCGATCAGCGCTTCGAGCACGTCTTCGACGCCGAGGCCCGTTTTCGCGCTGCAATGCGTCGCGTCGGTCGCGTCGATGCCGATCACGTCCTCGATCTCGGCGATCGCGTTTTCGGGGTCCGCCGCCGGCAGATCGATCTTGTTCAACACCGGCAACACTTCGACACCGAGTTCGATGGCCGTGTAGCAATTGGCGACGGTTTGCGCCTCCACACCCTGGCTCGCGTCGACGACGAGCAGCGCGCCTTCGCACGCGGACAGCGAGCGGCTGACTTCGTACGAGAAGTCGACGTGCCCCGGGGTGTCGATCATGTTCAGGTTGTAGAGCTGCCCATCGCGCGCGCGATACGACAACGCGGCGGTTTGCGCCTTGATGGTAATGCCGCGCTCGCGCTCGAGATCCATCGAGTCGAGCACCTGAGCTTCCATCTCGCGGTCGGACAAACCACCACAAATCTGGATGATGCGATCGGCGAGCGTCGACTTGCCATGGTCGATGTGCGCGATGATCGAGAAGTTACGAATATGATCCATTCAGTGCCGATCAAGCGAAAAGGCGCGCCCCGGACAATAGCGGAGCACGCCTTGTAAGTAGGTGAAAATCTTATCTATTTTAGCCGAAAAGCCCATCGGCCGGCGCATCTTGCGAAGCGCAGGCCTCAAGACGGCGTAGAGGATGCGAGAAAATTACCGCGCGCATCGCAGTGAGCCGCGGCAAAAATGCGCATGGATCGCGCGAAACCAGATGCCGCGCGGGTGTGTATCAGGATGCCGCCGCGACACGCGACGCATGTGCAGCCAATGCTGCCCGCACGGGCGCTTCGTCGAGATGGTAGTGGCACAGTTCGACGCCATCGCAAACCAGCACCGGCACCAACTCGTTGTAACGCGCTTCGAGCAACGGATCGCTGTCGACGTCGATCACCGCCAGCTGCGCTCCGAACTCGGCCAGCATTGGCTCGAGCGCAGCGCGCATGTCCTCGCACAGATGGCACCACGCGCGCCCATAGAGCGTGAGCGATGCCGTCTTCGTCATTTCTGCGCGCTGCGCGGACGAATCGGCACGAACTGCGTGTTGTCGCCGCGACGAACCAGCAACGCGACCATCTTCTGCGAATCGAGGTGTGAAGTCAGCTCGTCGAACTGTTTCGCGCTCGTCACATCCGTATCGCCAACCCGCAGGATGATGTCGCCCTTTTGGAGCCCGACACGCGCGGCCGGACCGTCGACCGCATCGATCTGCACGCCGTTCTGAATCTTCAGCGCTTTCTGCTGATCGGCGGGAATGTCGCTGACCGCGATGCCGAGCGCGTTGGTCGCGCGCTGCTTCGGCGCTTGCGGCTTCTTCTGATCCGCCTTCGCGACCTTGTCCGGCTGCATTTCTGCGATCGTGACCGGCAGTTCGCGCGTTTGACCCTTGCGCCAGATCGTGATCGACGTCTTCGTGCCCGGCTTCGTATCGCCGACCATGCGCGGCAGGTCCGTCGCCGTGTCGACCGAATGACCGTTGAACTTCAGGATGATGTCGCCCGGCTGCACGCCGGCCTTATCGGCGGGTCCGCCCGGCTCCACGCTGCTGACAAGCGCGCCCTGCGCCTTCGGCAAACCGAGCGACTCGGCGACGTCCTTCGTCACTTCACCAATCGCCACCGCGATGCGGCCGCGCACCACCTTGCCCGAACTCTTCAGCTGATCGGCCACGCGCATCGCCTCGTCGATCGGAATCGCGAACGAAATGCCCATGAACCCGCCGGTGCGGCTATAGATCTGCGAATTGATGCCGATCACCTCGCCCTGCATGTTGATCAGCGGACCGCCCGAATTGCCCGGATTGACGGCCACATCAGTCTGGATGAACGGCAGGTAGTCGCCGGTATCGCGCCCCTTCGCGCTGACGATACCGGCAGTCACCGTGTTTTCGAGACCGAACGGCGAACCGATCGCGACGACCCATTCGCCGACGCGCACCTTGTTCGAGTCGCCGATCGTGATGGTCGGCAGGTTCGACGCGTTGATCTTCACGACCGCGACGTCGGTACGGTCGTCGACGCCGATCAGCTTCGCCTTGAATTCGCGCTTGTCGGTCAGCGTCACGTAGATCGTGTCCGCGTCGTCGATGACGTGCGCGTTGGTCATCACGTAGCCGTCCGCCGACAGGATGAAGCCCGAGCCTACCCCGCTGTTCTGTTCGGCGTCCGAGTTGTCCGGTGAATCCGGGCTGCCGCCACTACCGCCGCCGCCGCCCCCGTTATCACCCCCGTGCGGCGATTGCGGTGACTGCGGCAACGGAATCCCGAAGAAGCGCCGGAAGAACTCCGACATGTCGCCGTCGTCCATACCCGGCGGCAGGCCGCCGCGGGAACTACCGTTCGACACGCGCGTTGTCGTGCGAATGTTGACGACCGCCGGGCCAACCTTGTCGACGAGGTCGGTGAAGTCGGGCAGGTTGGCAGCGGGAGCCGCCGATGCCATATGCGGCACAAGCGGCAAACACGCTGCCACCACTACGGCCGCGAGGAATTTGCGCACCGAGAAAGTCGTCATATCGTAGCAAGCCGAGGGATTTCAGGATTCGGAAGGGTTACTTCGGAGCTTTGTATTCTATGGCAGACGCGAACTGCTGCAATGTGGTTTGGGGCACTTCACCGAGCAGGGTAATCCAGAAGTCGCCCTGACGCTTGACCAGTACGTGCGTCGCGCCGCTATCGCCCGTGCCTTCCTTACGCGTATTTTTCTCGACGGGCTCGACGAACACCGAAATCGCTGCGAGGCCGTCGGAAAACACGGCCTGGTCGACCGGGATCGGAGGCTGCCCCGCCTCGCGCGACGCCATCGGACGACGCAACTGGCGGATCATATGGAAGCCCGGTACCGACGGCATGATTTGCCAACCCTGCGCGGCCATGTCGACCGGCTCGACTGGCGGACGCACTACCGTCCAGCCCGTGAGATTGCGGATGCCGTTGACGATGCCCGTCTTGTCGACCGGCACGCCGATGCGGACCTGCGAAAACGACAACTGCTCGAGCACCTGACCGCTCGGGTCGAGCGTCTGCGCGCGCAACAGCAGACCGGACTTTTTGTCTGCCCACAGCTTGTACGCGAAGCGGTACGCGTCTTTCGGATCGAGTTCCATCACGAGGCTGTCGACGCCCGCGACGCGGTCGTCGTCAAGCATCTTCGGCTCGTAGACGGACAGCACCTGCTCGCCGTTCACCGACAGCAGCGCAGGGAATGAGTCCTTGTTCTGCCGTTTTTCGAAGACCACGATACGCCGCTCCGGCAAGAACGTGTACATGTCGTCGTTGTGACGCAGCATTTTGCGCGGCTTGCCGTCGAGGCTTTCGAGCTGCTCGAACTCGCCGTCCGTACGCGTGGAGTAATGTGCGATGCGCGACGTCTGCACGAAACTGCCGCGCTGATAGACGAACGCGCCCTCGTAGTTCTGCTGCTGGGCGGCCTGATGGATGCGATCGAGCAGTTCCGCGGCCGTGCGACGGGCGACGGCAGGATCGTCTTGTGCGAAGACCCGCGGTGCAGCGGACAACAACACGGCTGCGCAGAACAGAAATGCTGGCAACCGCCCCCAGATAGTCGTTATATTGAACCGCGGAGTCTGCATCAAACTATTGGCCCTGCGTGGAGACTGAGGCAGCGCGAATCACCGGCATCGAGCCTGCCATCGCCGGTTGTTGCGCGAATTGCTGATGAGCTTCGAGGTATTGATCGAGGCTCGCGTCGCGAATGATGTTGGAGTCTTGCGCGGGCACCGAGGCCATGGCGACACGCTGCACCGCGTCGCCGTGCGATTGGAGCGAAGCGAGCTGCGCACCCGGACCACCCGGCACGCCCTGCAGCTGCGGCACGACGATCCAGGTCAACGTAGCGGCCGCGGCAGCGACGGCAAGAGCCGGCACGACTCTCCGGCGCAGCCCGAGCAGGCGGCGCGCGACCGATGCAGACGCGGCGGCGGGCGCCAGCACATGCGGCTCGCTTTCAAGACGCGCGGCAAACCCGCTCAGAAAGGCACCGCTCCGTGCGGGGCTGACTGCCAGATCGTCGGAACGTAGCGCGTCGCCGATCAGGTGGTAGCTCGACCAGGCAGCGCGATCATCGCCGCCCAGCTCCGCAAGAAACTTGTCCAGATTCAGATGCTCTTCGCCGAACAACTCACCGTCGACGAAAGCGGACAGACGCTCGCCGTGCGAGCCTGCTTGCGATTGCATCGAGACCGACCCCATGATGCTCTCCATCTTCCAAATACCCCGTAGTGACACCACTAATCCAGATATTGCACCGCTGCCCCGCCAAGCCAGCTGGACGTTCGGAAACGTCTACCAACGCTTGCCTTCGGGTGTGTCAAGCAACGGTCGCAATTTTGCCGCAATGGCTTCGCGAGCGCGGAAAATTCGTGATCTGACTGTGCCAATCGGGCAACCCATCATCTCGGCGATTTCCTCGTAACTCAAACCCTCAATTTCTCGGAGAGTAATGGCGGTGCGCAATTCTTCCGGTAAAACCGCCATCGCAGCATTGACCGTCTCTGCGATCTGCTTGCTCATCAACATCGACTCAGGTGTGTTGATATCCCTTAGTTGGTCGGCATCGGAGAAAGTTTCAGCTTCTTCAGCATCCGCTTCGGTCGAGGTCGGCGCGCGCCGGCCCTGGGTGGCAAGGTAGTTCTTCGCGGTATTGACCGCAATCCGGTACAACCACGTATAAAACGCCGACTCGCCGCGAAACTGCGGCAACGCGCGATACGCCTTGATAAAAGCGTCTTGCGCGACGTCTTCGACTTCGGCGGGGTCCCGCACGAGACGCGAGATCAGCCGGAGAATCTTGCGGTGGTATTTGGAGACCAGAAGCTCGAACGCGGCCTTGTCGCCCTTCTGGACGCGCTCGACCAGCACCTGATCAATTTCTTTTTCGCTCACCTGATAAATCCGTTAACTATAGGGCGCATGGCGGGGGACCATTGTAGCGTCCCCCTCGTGAGGGCACGTTACTACGGTAACAGCGGTTACAGTCGTTACAGTCAGGCGCCGGCCGCACGCCGGCCCAGCACGGAAAGTTCGCGGAAAACAGTGGACGGCAGCGCGTCCGCGGCGAGCAGCAGGGAGCGCCTGCGACCCGTCGGTGCGCGCATGAGGCCGCGCCTTCGACCACCCTCGGGATCGAGCTCAAGCACCAGCAAACGGCCGCTCCACTGCGCGCAACCGACCATGCGGCCCCGCGCGAGCAACTCACCCGCGTGGTTCCAGGCGGAAATCTCGCCCATCGCGACATGCAGCGCGATGGCCTGCGCCGCGTCATGCCTCGCCGCGCAGAGCATGAGCAGTGCTGCGACGGCGAGCGTCAACGGAGCGGCCTGCCAAGCGCCCACTCGCGGCGCGAGACAGGTATAAACGGCTAAGGTCGCAATCAGCACGAACGCTCCCACCGCGGCACGCATTGCGATAGAGCGACGCAGCGTGATCCGCTGCGCTGCCCTACCCAATGTTGCTGGTGCGGGGGAAAGCGCCGGCGAAGCCGGCGTCGTGAACCGACGCGTCACCCGAGATCAGGCGATCCGGCGCGCTTGAACACCAGCGTGCCGTTCGTGCCCCCGAACCCGAACGAGTTCTTCAGCGCGACGTCGATCTTCATTTCCCGCGCGGTGTTCGCGCAGTAATCGAGATCACAGGCCGGGTCCTGGTTGAAAATATTGATGGTCGGAGGCGACACCTGGTGATGCACGGCGAGCACCGTGAACACCGACTCCAGACCGCCAGCGCCGCCCAGCAGGTGACCCGTCATCGACTTGGTCGAGTTGACGACCATGTTCTTCGCGTGGTCGCCGAACGCCCGCTTGATGCCGGTCGTTTCCGCCAGATCGCCGAGTGGCGTGGACGTGCCGTGCGCGTTCAGGTAGCTCACCTGATCGCCGTTGATGCCCGCGTTCTTCAGCGCTGCGAGCATGCAGCGGCGTGCGCCGTCACCGTCTTCGAGCGGCGCGGTCATGTGATACGCATCGCCGCTCATGCCGTAGCCGCCGATTTCCGCGTAGATCTTCGCGCCACGCGCCTTCGCGTGCTCGTATTCTTCGAGCACCATTACGCCGGCGCCTTCGCCCAGCACGAAGCCGTCGCGGTCCTTGTCCCACGGACGGCTCGCGGTAGCCGGATCGTCATTGCGTTGCGACAGCGCGCGCGCCGCCGCAAAGCCGCCGATACCGAGCGGCGACACGGTCGATTCCGCGCCGCCCGCGATCATCACGTCGGCGTCGCCATATTCGATCAGGCGCGAAGCCTCGCCGATGCAGTGCAGACCGGTCGTACACGCGGTAACGATCGACAGATTCGGACCCTTGATGCCGAACTTGATCGACAGGTGGCCGGAGATCATGTTGATGATCGAAGCCGGCACGAAGAATGGCGAAATGCGACGCGGGCCGCGATTGAGCAATTCGGTTTGGGTGATTTCGATCATCGGCAGACCGCCGATGCCCGAACCGACCACCACGCCAATGCGCTCCGAATTCTCGTCGGTGACTTCGAGGCCGCTGTCCTGCATCGCCTGGATGCCCGCAGCCACGCCGTAATGGATGAAGGTATCCATGTGGCGCGCTTCCTTACCGGGGATGTAGTCCTCGATATTGAAGCCCTTCACCTCGCCGGCGAAACGAGTCGAGAAGTTCGACGCATCGAACTTCGTGATATTGGCAATCCCAGACTTGCCGGCGACCAGATTGGCCCAGCCATCGGCAACATTATTGCCAACAGGCGAAATCAGCCCCAGGCCTGTAACAACAACACGACGGCGGCTCACGGTAACCCCTTTTTCATAGATGACAAAAAGCAAAAGCCACAGCGGCCACAGGAATCGCCCTGTGTGCCCTGTGGCTGTTTAAGTCGGCAATCGCGCGGAAAGTTGCGCTGTCAACATCGCTGGCTCCTGCGTGGCAAGCGGTGCGACGTATGGTGTGCCAATGGACACGCCCGATAGCGTCGACCCTGCTGGCGCCGGCAAGCGGCACGGCAGGGCGTCATGCGCGGCCCGTGCAGAAACGCAGGCGCGAATGACCTTAGGCCTTGACGTTTGCGCGAGCGTAGTCGATCGCTTGCTGAACGGTGGTGATCTTCTCGGCTTCTTCATCTGGAATTTCCATGCCGAATTCGTCTTCGAGGGCCATCACGAGTTCAACGGTGTCGAGCGAGTCGGCGCCGAGATCGTTCACGAACGACGCTTCGTTCTTGATTTCCGCTTCCGCAACGCCCAGTTGTTCCGCGACGATCTTCTTGACGCGCTGTTCGATATTGTCCATTACCCCTCCAAGGGAAAAGAAGTTCAAAAATACAGGTGCGCGCATTTTATCAGGTTTGACCCGGCAAAAAAGCGGCGCATCGGGTTCCTGTCAACGCATGCGCCTCGTGCTTTCCGCAAACGCATCAAGGCGCGGATAGTAACCGAAATTGGTTACTGCATATACATGCCGCCGTTCACGTGCAGCGTCGTGCCGGTGATGTAGCCCGCTTGCGGCGACGCGAGGAACGCGACCGCGTGCGCGATGTCTTCCGGGCTGCCGAGACGGCCGAGCGGAATCTGCGTTTTCAGCGCGGTCTGCTGCTCTTCGGGCAGCGCCTTCGTCATGTCGGTATCGATGAAACCAGGTGCCACGCAATTGACCGTGATGCCGCGGCTGCCGATCTCGCGCGCGAGTGCGCGCGTCATGCCCGCGACGCCGGCCTTCGCGGCCGCGTAGTTGATCTGCCCCGGGTTGCCGGCCGAGCCGACCACCGACGTGATATTGATGATCCGACCGCCCTTCGCTTTCATCATCGGGCGCAGCACCGCACGCGACAGACGGAACACCGACTTCAGGTTGGTGTCGACCACGGCGTCCCAGTCGTCGTCCTTCATGCGCATCGCCAGTTGATCCTGCGTGATGCCGGCGTTGTTCACCAGCACGTTCAGCGCGCCGAATTCCTTGACGGTGCCGTCGATCAGCGCTTCGGCCGCGGCCGCGTCGTTGACGTCGAGCACCGCGCCGCGGCCGTTCACGCCCGCCGCCTTGAACGCTTCGGTGATCGCCGTCGCGCCGCTTTCGCTCGTCGCGGTGCCGATCACCGTCGCGCCCTGACGCGCGAGTTCCATCGCGATCGCACGGCCGATGCCGCGCGATGCGCCCGTCACGATTGCGATCTGCTTGTCGAGAGTCTTTTCCATCTGTCAGTCCGGATGCCCTTCAAATAGGGCTCATTGATTCTTGTTGATTCGTCTGTCGAGGGATGCCGCGCCAGCGCGGCATTGCTCTGTCGATACCCGTTCGCGAATGCGCGCTCAGTCTGCCGTCACGAGCTTCAGCGTTTCTTCGAGCGACGCCGGATCGAACACCGACGCGCCGACGAGATTGCCGTCGATGCGCCTGGTCAAACCCGCAAGGACCTTGCCCGGGCCGCATTCGATCACGTGCGTGACGCCCTGCGCTGCCATTGCCTGTACGCATTCGACCCAGCGCACCGCACCAGCTGCCTGGCGCACGAGCGCGTCCTTGATTTTGGCCGGCTCGTTGACCACGGCGACGTCGACGTTGTTGATGACGGGAATCGACGGCACCTGCACGTCGATGCTCGCGAGGTATTCGCGCAATTGATCCGACGCCGGCTTGAGCAGCGACGAGTGGAACGGCGCCGACACCGGCAGCGGTAGCGCGCGCTTCGCGCCCTTCGCCTTCGCGACTTCGCAGGCTTTCTCGACCGCGGCTTTGTGGCCCGCGATCACGACTTGCGCCGGCGCATTGAAATTGACCGCTTCGACGACGCCCGCCGACGACGCTTCCGCGCAGACCGCGCGCACCGTGTCGTCGTCGAGGCCGAGAATCGCGGCCATGCCGCCTTCGCCCACCGGTACCGCGGTTTGCATCGCCTGCGCACGGAAACGCACGAGCGGCACCGCGTCGCGGAACGCAAGCGCGCCGGCCGCGACGAGCGCCGTGTATTCGCCAAGGCTATGGCCGGCGACGAGCGCCGGCGCCGGGCCGCCCGCCTGCTGCCACGCGCGATAGATAGCGTAGGCCGCGGTCAGCATGACCGGCTGGGTATTGGTGGTGAGATTGAGATCTTCGGCGGGGCCTTCGGCGATCAGCTTGCCGAGGTCCTGGTTGAGTGCGTCGGAGGCTTCCTGAACCGTCTCACGCACGATCGCGTAATCGGCGAATGCGTTGAGCATGCCGACCGCCTGCGAACCCTGCCCAGGAAAAACGAACGCGAATTTCATATCGTCCCCAAAATCTGTTTAATCGGATGTGGCGGCCAGCCGCGGCTGCCAGATGGCGCGCGGTGTTATTCCGGCCGCACGGGCGCCGCCAGCGACGCCCCGGAATGCGTCGTCCCGCTCAGTAGCGGATGACCGACGCGCCCCACGTGAAGCCGCCGCCGACGCCTTCGATCAGCACGTTATGGCCGCGCTTGATGCGGCCGTCGCGCACCGCGACGTCGAGTGCAAGCGGAATGGACGCCGCCGACGTATTGCCGTGCTCGCCCACCGTGACGACCATGCGCTCCTGCGGCAGGCCGAGCTTGCGGCAGGTGCTTTGCATGATGCGGATGTTGGCCTGATGCGGAATCAGCCAGTCGATCTGCTCGGGCTTCAGATCGGCTTTTTCCAATGCTTCGATCGCGACCTTCTCGAGCACGTTGACGGCAAGCTTGAACACCGCCTGACCGTCCATGTGCAGGAAGGCGCTGCCGGCGACCACGCCGCCATTCACGTTGCCCGGCGTGCACAGAATGTTCGAATGGCTGCCGTCCGCGTGCAGCGCGCTCGAAAGCACGCCCGGTGCGTCGGACGCTTGCAGGATCACTGCGCCGGCGCCGTCGCCGAACAGCACGCAGGTGGTGCGGTCGTTGAAATCGAGAATGCGCGAGAAAGTTTCCGCGCCGACCACGAGCGCCGTGCGATGCTGGCCGCTGCGAATCAGGGCGTCCACCGTCGCCACCGCATAGGCGAAGCCGGAGCAGACCGCCTGTATGTCGAACGCGGCACCGTGATTCTTGATCCTGAGCTTGTTCTGCAGCAGGCAGGCGGTGCTCGGGAACACGAAGTCCGGCGTGGAGGTGGCGACGACGATCAGGTCGATGGACTGCGGATCGACGTCCGCCGCTTCGATCGCTCGCTGCGAGGCGATCAACGCGAGGTCGCTGGTCGTGACGTCCGGCTCGGCGAAGTGACGCGCATGGATGCCCGTGCGCGCGACGATCCATTCGTCGCTCGTTTCAACGCCTTGCCTGGCGAGACGCTCAGCCAGATCCTGATTGGTGACGCGGTTGGGCGGCAGACAGCTGCCGGTGCCCAGCACGCGGGAGTAGATTGTGGATTGAGCCATTATGCCTTCGAGGATTGCGCAGCGTAGGGCTCGGCCGGCTGGCCTGCGATCGGGCTTGCGTGACCCGCACCGCTTGCGTCGCGCGCCGCCTGTTCGAGAGAACTCGCGTTCTCTTCCATCGCTCGCGCAAGGCGCTCCAGCACGCCGTTTTTGACGGCATCATACCCGCGTTTGATAGCCCACTCAAACGCGTAGGCATCGGCTGAACCGTGGCTTTTGATCACGAGACCGCGCAAGCCGAGCAGCGCGGCGCCGTTGTATTGCCGATGATCGACGCGTTTCTTGAAGCGCATCAATACCGGCAGCGCGAGCACCGCCATCACCTTGGTCAGCCACGAACGGCCGAACTCTTCCTTGATGATGTTGGACAGCATCTGCGCGAGACCTTCCGACGTCTTCAGCGCGACATTGCCGACAAAGCCATCGCAGACGATCACGTCGACGGTGCCCTTGTAGATGTCGTCGCCTTCGACATTGCCATGAAAGTTGAGTGTACTCGCACGCAGCAGTTCGCCGGCGCGCTTGATGATGTCGTTGCCCTTGATGACTTCTTCGCCGATGTTGAGCAGGCCGATGGTGGGCCGCTCTTTTCCTTCGAGCGCGGACACGAGCGCGTGCCCCATCTCGGCGAACTGCAGCAGATGCTGCGGCTCGCAGTCGACGTTGGCGCCCAGGTCGAGCATCATCGTATAGCCGGTGGGATTAGGCAGGGCAAACGCGATGGCCGGGCGTTCGATGCCCGACAGCGTTTTCAGCACATAGCGCGAGACCGCCATCAACGCGCCGGTATTGCCGGCGGAAATGCAGGCTTGCGCCTCGCCTTCCTTGACGCGGTTCAGCGCCACGCGCATCGACGAATCTTTTTTCTTGCGCAGCGCGACCTCGACCGGGTCGTCCATCGCGACGACCTCGGTAGCAGGTACGACGGTCAGCGCCGGCAGATCCTGAGCCTTGAGCTTCTTCAGCTGCGCACGAATCGCACTTTCAATGCCGACGAGCAGCAACTGCGCGTCGGGATGCGAACGAACGAAGTTGACGGCAGCGGGAACGGTCACGGACGGGCCGTGGTCGCCTCCCATGCAATCTATCGTGAGCTTTACTGTCATGGAGTGCGACGAATTTCAGACACAAAAAAGCGGCAGTTGAATGCCGCCTTTTTGCCGAACCGGGAAAATGTCAAGCGAGCCGATCGCTACGCGAAACGCCACAGGGCGCATCGCAGTCAACGATTAGTCGTTCTTCGTCTTGACGACTTTCTTGCCGCGATAGTAGCCGTTCGGGCTAATGTGGTGACGTAGATGCACTTCGCCCGTGCTCGGCTCGACGGCCAGCGGCGCTGCCGTCAGGAAATCGTGCGAACGATGCATGCCGCGCTTCGACGGCGACTTCTTGTTTTGTTGAACTGCCATGACTAAAACTCCAAAAAATTTTCCGAATTCTAACACAGCCCGACACGGACTTAACCACTGGCCGAATGGCCAATGCGCCCGCATCGCGCCCCCTGCAACTGTTTAGCGCTTCTTGCCGCCCGGTTCGTCGCGTTTCAGACTTTCGAGCGCCGCGAACGGATTGCGCCGCTCGCTGGACTGGTCCGGCTTGCTGGCATCGCCAGCTTCTTCCTGCGCGGCTTCGTCGCCCTCGCCTTCGCTACCGTCCGTGCCCGAGACAAGGCTCTCGTGCACTTCGGGACAGACCTCGTGTTTGGGCACGAGCGGCAAGGAAAGCAGCAACTCTTCTTCGATCAAGTCGATGAGATCGAACTGGCGCGAACCGACGACCACCTCGACTTCATCCTCGTCCAGCGGAAACTCTTCGGCTTCCGCCTCCGTATTGACGATCCGGTAAGTTGCATCGACGTTGAACGCCTGCGAATACGGCGTCAAGCACCGCTGGCATTCGAGCCACGCGGCACCGTGAATCGCCAGCCGCAGATAAGGCTGGGAACCTTCGGTGCCATCGTCCTGCAATTCCGGCTGCGTCGTCCCTTCGGCCTGCCATGTGAACGCGGCGTCGCGATCTGGCGCTTCCGCCGGGACTTCGTTTAACATGCGCGGCAGTTGCGAGACGCGCACGACACCCGCGGCCTGACGCCCGCTCCGCGCAAATTCGAACAGATCGAGTTCATGCGGGTCGGACAGACCTGCAGGTTTGCCAGGATGTTGAGTCATGTGCGCTCCTGCGTCGGCAAGCATGTTGCCGGGGTGATTCGCGAAGGATGATCAGATCCGCCGCGAAGATAATCCGGTGTGCGGGGCAGTCAGTGGGGCCCGCGGCCGTTGCGTTCACCCTGCCGGACTTTCTTCAACCTTCCGACTGCCGAAAGCCGCTGAACGCGCCGAGACCCTTCAAGTGCAAGCATACCGTGAAAAGCCCGAGATCATATCCGTTTTGTCTTTTCGAGTCAAACACTTAAGGCCGTACGTACGGGAGCCTCGCGCGACCCCGTACGACCCGCCGCTCCCGTTGCCCGCAAACTATGCCTGAATCCTCCAAACGCCCGCCACGCCTGATTCTGGCGTCGAGTTCGCGGTATCGCCGCGAGTTGCTCGAACGCCTGCGCGTGCCGTTCGACGTCGTCGTGCCTGCGATCGACGAAACCCCGCTCGCCGCCGAAACGCCCGAAGCCACTGCGCTGCGCCTCGCCGAAGCCAAAGCGCGTGCGGTCGCCCAAGGCCTCGCCGCCGACGAACATGCGCTCGTCATCGGCTCCGACCAGGTCGCCACGTACGACGGCCTGCAGATCGGCAAACCCGGCACGCACGACAGGGCGCTCGCGCAATTGCAGGCGATGCGCGGCCGCGACGTGTTGTTCCACAGCGCGCTGTGTCTGTTCGACAGCGCGACGGACAGCGCGCAAACGATCGACGTGATCACCCGCGTGCGCTTTCGCGATCTGCCGGACGCGGCGCTCGACGCCTACCTGCACGCTGAAACACCGTACGACGTGGCCGGCAGCGCCAAATCCGAAGGGCTTGGCATCGCGCTGCTGGAGGCCATCCATTCCGACGACCCGACCGCGCTCGTCGGCCTGCCGCTCATCGCGCTGTCGCACATGCTGCTCGCGGCCAACTACCCGCTTTTGGGGGCCCGATGACCGGTACGCTCTACCTCATTCCCAACACGCTCGGCGAAGGCGACGCAAGCGCGCTCGATCTGGTGCTGCCCGCGCCCGTACGCGCCCGCGCGGCGTTGCTGCACTATTACATTGGCGAAAACGCCAAAACCACGCGCGCGTTCCTGAAGAAAGTCGGCCCCGATCGGCCGATTCAAGAAATCGAGATTCGCGAACTGAACGTCAATACGCCGGCCGGCGAAATCGACAAGCTGCTCGCGCCGCTGCTGTCGGGCACCGATGCGGGCCTCGTCTCCGAGGCTGGCTGCCCGGCAGTCGCGGACCCGGGCGCGCTGCTGGTGCGACGCGCGCACGAGCGCGGCGTAAAGGTCGTGCCGCTGGTCGGGCCGAGTTCGATTCTGCTTGCGCTGATGGCATCGGGGCTGAACGGCCAAAGCTTCGCGTTTCACGGCTACCGGCCCGTCGACGTCACCGAGCGCGCCAAACGTCTGCGCGATCTCGAGCAGCAGTCGCGCAAGAGCAAGCAAACGCAGATCTTCATCGAAACGCCGTACCGGAATCGCGCGCTGCTCGATACCTTGCTCGCGACCTGCGCGCCGTCGACGCTGGTCTGCGTGGCGGTCGATCTGACGCTGCCGAGCGAAGTGATCGCAAGCCGGAGCGTCGCCGACTGGAAAAAGAAGGCGGAGATCGACCTGCATAAGCGGCCGGCGATTTTTCTGATTCTGGCGGCCTGAACGTAGGCGCCGGCCAGGCAGCTGAGGGCGACCTGGGCCCGAAACTCACAACGCAAAGTCCGCGCGATCGGCCAAAACCGACCGCGCGGGCGTCTTTTTAAAACTGTGGATTCAACGCAGATTCATTTTCGCGCCGAGCGCCATCGCCCGAACCGCGCCGGCGCCGACGGCCGCGCCGAATTTGCGGGCAACGCGATCCGTAATGCTCTCTTTCACCGTGTAATCGATGATATCCGGCGCCTTGAAGATCTCCCGCGCGACGTAATCTGCATCGCCAAAACCGTCCGCGAGTCCAAGTTCGACGCTCTTCTGCCCCGTCCAGAATAGACCCGAGAACATGTCCGATGTCTCATGCAGACGCTTGCCGCGCCCTTGACGCACCGCGTCGATGAACTGCGCGTGGATCTGATCGAGCATAACCTGCGCATGTTCGTCCATCTTCGGCGTTTCGGGTGAAAACGGATCAAAAAAGCCTTTGTTCTCACCCGATGTGTGCAGTCGGCGCTGAATCCCCAACTTGTCCATCAGGCCGGTGAAACCAAAGCTGTCCATCAGCACGCCGATCGAACCGACGATACTCGCCTTGTCGACATAGATCTTCTCCGCCGCCGCGGCCGCGTAGTAGCCGCCGGACGCGCATATGTCGCCGACAACGACGTACAGCGGAATAGACGGATATTTGCCGCGCAATCGCCGAATTTCGCTGTTGATAATGCCCGCTTGCACTGGACTGCCGCCCGGGCTGTTGCAATAAAGAATCACGCCGGCTGCATCGGAATCTTCAAACGCAGAATCGAGTGCAGTGTTGATATCTTCGGCGTTCGCACTCGCATCCGTTGCGATCTCGCCATCAAGCGAAATCATTGCCGTATGACGGCCAGTCGTGGCGACCCGCTCGCCCGAGAGGTTCAGCGCACCCCATACCGCCAGTGCGAGCACTGCGAGGAACACGAAGCGGAAGAAAATCCGCCAACGTCGCGCGGCGCGTTGCTCGTTGATCGCGGCGAGCGCGATGCGCTCGAGCGCGGCCCTTTCCCAGCCGGGCTGGTCGGCGGATGCACGGGAGCCGCCTCCCGAGGCAGGGTTCTTTTCGGGGGTCAAATTGTCGGACATGCGGGCAGTTGAAAAATGGAAGAGGAAATCAGCGCGTGACCGGCAGCAAATCGCCGTCAGGCAGCCAGAATACCGCACGGCCCTCGAGCGTATCGCGTTCCTCGACCTGCACGGGACGCAATCTGCCCCCGCGACACGGACCACCGACGCATTTGCCAGTATCCGGCGCGTAAATCGCGCCATGTGTCGCGCACATCAAGTATAAGCCGGACGATTCGAAGAACTGCCCTTCTTGCCAGTCGAGCTCCATCGGCACATGAGCGCAACGGTTCAAATAGCCGTAGGCGCAGCCATCATAGCGGACGAAAAACACTACGGCATCCTGCCCGCCGAGCCGCGCGTCGCGCCGGATGCCGTCGCCACCGTCGACCAGCTCGTCGGCCGCGCAAATGCGCACTGCCTGCGCAGCCGCGGCAGTAGCAGTATCCACGCCGTCGGCGCTCATGCGTTCTCCCGCAGCCAACCGGACAGATCGCTGATGCTCGACGCCACGAACTTCGGTGACATCGCATTCAGCGAATTCGCCGGATGCGCGCCATAAGTCACGCCAATGCCCGCCACGCCGGCGTTGAGCGCCATCTGCAGATCGTGTGTCGTATCGCCGATCATGACCGTGCGCGCCGTATCCTGCCCCAATTCGCGGGTGAGCTCGTGCAGCATGGCCGGATGCGGTTTCGAGAAGGTTTCGTCAGCGCAGCGCGTGCCGTCGAACAGGCTCGTCAGGCGCGCCTGGTCAAGCGCGCGATTGAGCCCGACGCGGCTCTTGCCGGTCGCGACCGCGAGCAGATAGCCGACCTCGCGCAACTCCTGGAGCATCTCGCGCACGCCGGGGAACAGCTCGGTAGTCTGGTCTTTTACAAGAAAATGAAAGCGGTAACGCTCAGAAAGCCGCGGGTAGTCGGCCGGATCGAGCGTCGGCGCGGCAATCTGCAGCGCGTCGCGCAGGCCGAGGCCGATGACGTAGCTCGCGGCTTCGTCCGCGGGAACCGGCAGGCGGAGATCGCGGCACGCCGCCTGGATGCTGCGCGTGATATGCGCGGTGGAATCCATCAGCGTGCCATCCCAGTCAAACACGATCAGATCGAATTGCTCTCTAGCCATGCAAGGTCGTCTCCGGGTTGAACCCAGTGCGTAGTTCGTTGAGTTGTTCTATAAAGCCGCGGCAGTCGGCAGGCAGCGGTGCCTCCAGCTGCAGCGGCGCGCCCGTCGCAGGATGCGTGAGCTTGAGCCGGTAAGCGTGCAGAAACATCCGCTTGATGCCGGGCTTCGCGTTGGCGCGCGCAAGCGCCTTGTTCAGCGCGAAATCGCCATATTTGGCGTCACCGACGATCGGTAGTGCCAGATGCTGCAGATGCACGCGAATCTGGTGCGTACGCCCCGTCTTCAGTTCCGCCTCAAGCAGCGCATACTCCGACCAGCGCTCGACCAGATTGAAGATCGTGTGCGAAGCGAGGCCATCGGCCTGCACGCGCACGCGGCGCTCGCCGTCGGCGGTCAGGTACTTGTGAAGTGGCTCCTTTACCGCGCGGCGGCGACCCCAGTCGCTCGCCCATTCGCCGTGCACGCACGCGTAGTAGCGCTTGTCCATGCGGTTATCGCGAATCTGCTCGTGCAGATTGACGAGCGCCGCGCGCTTCTTCGCGAGCATCAGGATGCCCGAGGTCTCTCGATCCAGTCGATGCACGAGTTCCAGGAATTTCGCCTGCGGCCGCGCCTCGCGCATCTGCTCGATCACACCGAACGCGACACCGCTGCCCCCGTGGACCGCAACGCCGGCCGGCTTGTCGATCACGAGCAGATGCTCGTCTTCGAACAGGATGTGAAAGTCCGGCGCGGGGACGGGCACGCGGGCTGCGGCCTGATTCGGCTGCGCGACGCGGATCGGCGGCACACGCACCAGATCGCCCAGTTCGAGCCGGTACTGCGCGTCGATCCGGCCCTTGTTCACGCGCACTTCACCGCTGCGCAGGATGCGATAAATATGGCTTTTCGGCACGCCCTTGCAGACGCGCAGCAGGAAATTGTCGATGCGCTGACCAGCCGAGCGGTCGTCGATTTCGATCAGCGAAACCTGGTCGCTTGAAACCGAGTCTTCGACCGCGCCTGCAACCGATCTCTGGGATGTTTTGCCTAACTCTTTCATTCTGAATATAATTTGCCCAGCAGTCCGCGACGGCCGGCGCAGTGTCCGGAATGCGGCGGATTGCGCGAGCGCAAGCGATAAACCGTTATTTTACTTGCGCCGGGGTCTGGTTGCTCGCCCTGAAAATGAGATGCAACAAGTTGCACGCACGAAGTCAGCTCCCGGCAGGGACGGCGCCCGCAGGCGCGTTCGGTCAAGGTCGGCTTCGACGGTAACGGAATTTTGGTAAAAAAGAATTTAGCTTTCAGCTTCGTGATCCGGGTGGTATGACGCCCAGCTGGACGAAGCTGCAAGTCGCGAAAATACGGCGTGCGCCCAAGGCGTCTTGTAGAAAGTACAAGACATGGCGACGTCAAAAGAAGGCGAGACACCCCCAGCAGGAAAAGACGCGCCGCCTGCGCGAACTTCCCGTTGCGGCATGACCGCGGACTTCGGCCCTTCGCTCGCGCGCCCATTTGGCGCGCCGGCTTCAGAGGGCGAAGACTTATGAAGGTCTGCTGGCTAAACGCGGCGTGTCAGGCCATGATTTGAAGCCGTGTTCGCATGTGCCCTGCGGCACCGTGCCCTTTTTTATCGGGCTGTGCCCTCTCAGGCAATTCTCCCGCCATCTTTCCCGCTCCAGCGTGTTTGTGAAAACACAATAAGACGCGGCACGCCTACTCTCCCCGCTCTCGCGACTGACAACCGCGCAGCTGGGCCGGCGAGGCCGCTCTGGAGTCGTTCAATGAAACGAATGTTGTTCAACGCGACGCAGCAGGAAGAGCTGCGCGTCGCCATCGTCGATGGGCAAAAACTCATCGACATCGATATCGAAACCGCCGGTCGCGAACAGCGCAAAGGCAATATTTACAAGGGCATCATCACGCGCATCGAGCCGTCGCTCGAGGCCTGCTTCGTCAACTACGGCGAAGACCGTCACGGCTTCCTGCCGTTCAAGGAAGTCGCCCGCCAGTACTTCCGCGATGGCGTCGACATGCGTTCCGCACGCATCCAGGACGCATTGAAGGAAGGTCAGGAACTGATCGTCCAGGTCGAAAAGGAAGAACGCGGCAACAAGGGCGCAGCCCTGACCACGTTCATCTCGCTCGCCGGCCGCTATCTGGTGCTGATGCCGAACAACCCGCGCGGCGGCGGCGTGTCGCGCCGGATCGAAGGCGACGACCGTCAGGAACTGCGCGAAACCATGGCGCAGCTGCAACTGCCGGAAGGCATGAGCATCATCGCGCGCACGGCCGGCATCGGCCGCAGCGCCGAAGAGCTGCAGTGGGACCTGAACTACCTGATGCAGCTGTGGCGCGCAATCGAAGCCGCGTCGCAAAGTGGCACGGCCGGCCAGCCGATGCTGATCTATCTCGAATCGAGCCTCGTGATCCGCGCGATTCGCGACTACTTCCAGCCCGATATCGGCGAAATCCTGATCGACACGACCGAAATCCATGACCAGGCCCGCGCCTTCATGGACATCGTGATGCCGGACAACGTCGGCAAGGTAAAGCGCTACCACGACGACGTGCCGCTCTTCTCGCGCTTCCAGATCGAGCACCAGATCGAAACCGCGTACTCGCGCACCGTGCCGCTGCCGTCGGGCGGCGCGATCGTCATCGACCACACCGAAGCGCTCGTCGCGATCGACGTGAACTCAGCGCGCGCCACCAAAGGCGCGGACATCGAGGAAACGGCCGCGCGCACGAACCTCGAAGCCGCCGACGAAGTCGCTCGCCAGCTGCGTCTGCGCGACCTGGGCGGCCTGATCGTGATCGACTTCATCGACATGGAATCGGCCAAGAGCCAGCGCGAAGTCGAACAGCGCCTGAAAGACGCGCTGAAGCACGACCGCGCCCGCGTCCAGATGGGCAAGATCTCGCGCTTCGGCCTCATGGAGCTGTCGCGTCAGCGTCTGCGTCCGGCGCTGTCGGAAGGCAGCCACGTCACGTGTCCGCGCTGTAACGGCACGGGCCACATCCGCGATACCGAATCGTCCGCGCTGCAAGTGCTGCGGATCATTCAGGAAGAAGCGATGAAGGAAAACACCGCGGCGATCCACTGCCAGGTGCCGGTCGAAGTGACCGCCTTCCTGTTGAACGAGAAGCGCGCCGAAATCAACAAGATCGAGTCGCGTTTCAAGGTCAACGTCGTGCTGATCCCGAACAAGCACCTCGACACGCCGCACTACAAGCTCGAGCGTCTGCGTCACGACGACGCGCGCCTCGACGAGCCGCGCGCATCGTGGAAGATGGCCGAAGAAGCGGCCCGCGAACTCGAATCGGAAACCGGCTACAGCAAGCGCGCTGAGGAAGTGAAGCCGAAGCAGGAAGCGGCGGTCAAGGGCATCACGCCCGAGAAGCCGGCTCCGAGCGCGCCGGCCCGCCCGGCGGCTATCCCCGCTCCGGTCGCGGTGACGCCGGCCAGTGGCGGCTTCATCGGCTGGCTGAAGAATCTGTTCGGCATGCAGCCGGCTGCTCCGGCGCCCGCCGCGCCGGCCACCACCGACAAGCAGGCCCGTCCGCAACGCGGTGAACGCACCGAGCGCGGTGAGCGCACGGGCGAGCGCGGCGGCGATCGCAACCGCAATCGCCGTGGCGGCGCAGGCGGTCGCGACGCGGCAGCGCGTGGCGAAGGCGTGACCGGCGGCCGTCAGGCGCAAGGTCAGCAGCCGTCGCCGCGTCGCGAGGAACGCGAAGGCCGCGAGGCACGCGAGGGCCGCGAACCGCGCGCGCCGCGTGAGCAACGCGAACCGCGTGAGGCCCGTGAAGGCCGTGAACTGCGTGAGGCTCGCGAGCCGCGTGAAGCGCGTGAACCGCGCGAGGCTCGCGAACGCGACACCCGCGGCGCCGAGCGCGCGGAAGCCGTCGAGGGCACGGCACGCGGTGAGCGTCGCGAGCGTGGCGAGCGCGCTGAACGCGTCGAGCGTGGCGAGCGTCGCAAGCCGCAGGCGGAAGCCGCCTCGGCGCTGACGCAAACCGCCACGCAAGCTGCCGACGAACTGGCGCGCAACCGCGCCGCAGCGGGTGAAAACGGCGTGCCGGTCGATCAGGAAACAGTCGCACGTGACGGCGAAGAGCGTCGTCGTCGCCGCCGCGGCCGTCGTGGTGGTCGTCGCGAGCGTGAAGAGGACGTGAATGGCAATCTCGCGGCGGATGTCGCGGAAGCCGAAGGCGACAACGTTGCCGCCAGCGACGAAACGCCGGTGCGCACCCAGCAGCCGGTCGAGCACACGCCTGCAGCCAGCGAAGCGAAGGAAGTGACCCCGGTCGAAGTGGTGGTCGCCGCCGTCGCAACGGAAAGCGCCGTCGTGGCCGAACTGCATGCGGCAGCCGAAACGCCGGCTCTCGCCGCGGAAAATGCCGCGAAGACCGAAAAGGTCGTGCCGGTCGAAGAGGCCCCGGCAGCGTCGATCGAACCCTTGGCGGCGGAGCCGGCTATCGAAGCGCCAGCGCAGGCAGAGCAAGCCGCGTCGGCCGCGAGCGAACCGGTTACACCGGCCGCTTCGGTCGAACCCGCCGCGCATGCCGAATCCCCGGCAGTCGAGCCGACCCTGGAAGTGCAGCCGACCGTCCCGACCGAACCGCGAGCCGTCCCGGCTGCGCTCGACACCGCGGCTCCGGCCACGATCGTCGAGGCAGCGGCAGCCGTGCCGGCACCGCAGGCCGAAATCGTCGAGCCGCAACCGGTCGTCGCAACGGAACCGGCCGTGGTCGAACCGGCGCCCGTCGCCGCGGCCCCGCAGCCGGCCCCCGTCCGCAGCGCAGCCCCCGCCGCCGCATCGGCCGACGCCTTGCAGCCGATCCTCGAGCAGGCTGGCCTGATCTGGGTTAACACCGACGCCGACAAGCTGCGTGCCGCGCAGGAAGCGGCGGCGCAAACGGTCAAGCCGCCGCGCGTGATCCGTGAGCGCAAGGCGCTGCCGCCAGACGACCACACGCCGATGCAACAGGTCGAAACGATCAAGCATCCGCAGTAAGCCGCGTCGTTGTTCGTGAAAAAGCCCGCCCTTTCCGGCGGGCTTTAATGAGATGGTCAGCCTGACCGAAACAGCCCGATCGGCTTACGCTGATCGGGCTGTTTCCTTATGGGAGATCGTCATGGACACCATC
>NZ_JACHDL010000020.1:0-154269 GCF_014201055.1 Paraburkholderia sp. CI2 | reverse complement strand
CCATTCGAGGTCTTCGCCGCGACCCTCGCATCAGCAAGTCAACCTCAAAGCTCTAAACATTAATCCCGCCGTTGCGCTTCACTCTTGAAACCGCCGAGCGAAATCCGCCGCGAATTTTAATAAGATATATAGCGCGAGCGTCATGTTCAATTGCGGCTTAACGCGCGGAATTTAAAAGGCATAGCTCGAGGAAGTCGAGTTGAAGAACGCGCCAATTCCGCCAACTTGCGCGACAGCTTGATTGCGGTATACCAATTTTCGATTCAAACCCACTTTGTGAGGTCGAGATGAAGATCGGATTCGGTAGAGCATTCAAATCGCTAGACGTTGATCACCTGCTGTATGCGGACATTTGGAACCTGTTAGCAAGCACCAAACCAACCGCAAGCAAACCACACGGCGAGGGCACGTTCGCCGTTCCCTACCAACCCCTTGGAATTGGAGACTGGTACTGGTTAAGCCAACAGCCGGTGGGGAAAGAGACCGTTTTTATCAAGGTGGCAGACCGGCTAATTGCGAAGTGGGGCGGAGCGGCAAAAGGTTTGAAGAGCTACACGTCGGACGTGACTGAGGTTCCGCCTGAACTCCTCGAAGGCGAAGTCGCCTTGGCGACTTCGCACGTGGTAACCGCAGGCGAGTTGGCTGATAAGGCGCGCGGATTCGACCCGAAGGCGCAGACGGTCTACACCCGCAAGGCACGGCGGGTCGCGAAGGTTTATTCGACAGCGGCCACCAAAGCGCGGCAACTCCTGTGGGGGCAAACGAGCGGCGACGACGACGCGGTCGAATTGGCCAATACGATCGCGGGACTGCTGATCAGCGAGGGAGGCGCCGACCGGGATAAGTCGGGAGGTGGCGTTTTTATGGCGACCTTCATGCTGCTCGACTTGATTGAGAAGCAAATATGCTATGGGCTAAACGGCCAGTACTATACCTGGGCGTCGATGTTGATGCATGCCGGCGCGTCAGACGCGCAACCCGCTCCGGACGACATTCCAGGACGGAGCGCGAAATCAGGCCTCACGCGTAAGATGGCAAAGCATCCGATGGCCGGTTTCGGAACGGTCAATATGGGGAAGTCGATAGCCCAGAATAACGCCAATGAAGCGCGGAATCGCGTCATTTCGATTGCGACTGCGTGGTTGGCTAATTACCTGGCCGAACACGACACAGAAAGCGACTATAAGTACGTGTTTATCAAGAGCCTGAAACGGGATGTCACACCAAAAACGCCGACTCGTTTGAAATCCTATGCGCATCTGCGAGACGTGAGCCGACTTGCGCTCCAGACTCGGGCCGTTTCAACCTCGTGCCTGCTTACGGGCAGCAAGACGAAGGAGATTGGGTATCTCGATGGGAGCGTGCAAATCTGGAAATAGACAGTGCGCGCTGCCGGTTTGACGGCGCGGTACGCATGATAGGCAACGTCATTTGCGCGTGGTTGCCGTTATGCGGTTGTTTAACTTCAACGGTGCGTAGTTTCCATCCGCTGGCCGTCACGGGGCGGGGCGTAGGCTGGCGTAAGAATGGATCACGCGCAGCGCGTTGAGCGTATTCTATGAAGCTTCTTGCCGAATTCGTCGGCAGGCCGTGAGGGTCCCATGGATACGACAGAGCGGATCATCAAGTGGCGCGATCAGCGGCATGCAGACGGTGTCGGCAGCGAACCGCGCAATCCGCTGCCCGCGGTGTGTGACGTATCGGTGACGAACGTTTGCAACGCCGCATGCGACTTCTGCGGGTTCTCTCGCGAGAAAAATCTGGCGGGGCCACGTCGCTATCTCGACCCTGATGAGTTCGCGCGCGCACTGCCGATCCTGCGCAGACGCCGGATTCGTTACATGACGCTGCAGGGAGGCGAGCCGCTGGTTCATCCCGAGATCGCATCGCTCGTGGCTTCGGCCACCAAGGCCGGCATGCAGTGCGGCGTGATCACGAACGGCTGGTTTCTTCCCCGCTACATCAAGCCACTGGCGGCGGCCGGCCTCAGGCGTCTGCTGATTTCCATCGATAGCGCGGACATGGGCGAGCATGAGCGCAATCGCGGTCTGCGCGGTCTCGAGGCCCGCATCCGCGACGGCATCACTCAGGCCCATAGCTTCGGCATCGAGGTCTGCGCATCGATTACGGTGAGCCGACTGGTCCGTTACGAGTTGCTTCCCGAGACGCTCAACCGCCTCGGCTTCGATGCCGTCGTTTTTTCCTATCCACGGCGCGAGGCGTTTGGATCTACATCGCTTGTCTACGACGAAGAATCGAAACTCGTCGACCTGAACACCGACGAACTACTCGAAGCGTTGAGCGCAATCGCGCGCCTCAAGAAGCATTTCCGTGTCATGGACCCGAGCGCTGCGCTGGCCGAGGTCGCGCGTTTCGTGCGCGGCGAACAGCAACTGGTTCCATGCATCGGTGGCAGCAAGTACTTTTATATCGACTGGAACCTCGATGTTTGGCGTTGCGAGGCGTGGCCTGAGCCGATGGGCTCCGTCTTCGACCTCGACCGCCTGCCCGATCAACGGCAACCCTGCAATGACTGCATGATGGGATGCTACCGGCATGCCAGCATTCTGATGCACGGTGCCGTCGCCGTGACCGACGCGGTGTACGCGCTGGGCAAGGGGCAGCTTCGGGCTGCTGTCGGCTTGTTGTTCCAGCGCAGCGTTGCGTATTCGCTGTGGGCGCTTTCAGTGGAAGAATTACCTCGGGCGGCGCTCATCTCGTTCGCAAGACGGACTGGCCAACGCCGTTCCACGCCGCAAACTGAATGAGCTCGATTTCCGCGACTGAGGTCCCTGGGGGGAGACGGCTCGCCCAGTCGAACGCCCGTCCGCGTTACTCGACCGGCGCAACCGCGCCTCCCGACAAGGTCTCGATGAGGGCTTTAGATGATTGCGGGCAAGCCGCTTTCACCGCCGAACCCATCGGCTGTGCTCGGCATCGGAAGCGAGAAAACTGTCATTGGACCGATTCCATTGCCTAAGATCAAGCTACGCGCTCCGTGAGGAAAGCACCGCGGCTCGCGAACGGCTTTATTGTCGCGCTCCCCTTTTTCCGCGCGACTTTTCCACAAGGAGGTCACGATGAAATCAGAGGACAAGGGCGACGTGCGCGCTTTCGTGCAAACGGCCGAGCAGAGTGGCGAGCATGTCTGGGTAATCACGCTGGTCGACTTCGCGGCCCGTGAGGTCAAACGCTCGCTCGTTTCGGACGAGACGTATGCGACGTCCGCCGCTGCCAGAGATGCCGGCGAGGCTCATTTGAAGGCACTGGAGCAAGACCGCTAGGTCCACGCACTGCCGCCTTGCTTTCGCGCGTGGACGTACTAACGTTGGACTATAAGTACACGGGCGGTAATGGGGCGGAAGAGGGCAAAGTTCATGGCCAGTACGCAAGGAACCACCGGATCGCCGTTTGCGGCGTCCGTCGAAGCGGGCAGCTATCGCGTCACGCGACCACAAAGCGCAAGCGATGTGATCGGCCTGTTGCAAGCGCGCGATATTCAGATCGTCGATCTGAAATTCACTGACTTGCCCGGACTCTGGCAGCATTTTTCGATCACGCTTCCCGAGGTTCACGACGACCTGTTCAGCGCCGGCATCGGTTTCGATGGTTCATCGATCCGCGGCTTTCAGGAGATCCACGAGTCCGACATGCTGCTGCGGCCTGACCCGGCAACGGCCTTCGTCGACCCGGCTTGCGGCACGCCGACGCTATCGATCATTTGCGACGTCGTCGATCCCGTGCTGCGGCAGCCGTATTCGCGCGATCCGCGCTACGTGGCGAAAAAGGCGGAGAACTATCTGCGCCAGACGGGCATCGCGACGACGTGTTATTTCGGGCCGGAGCTCGAATTCTTCATCTTCGACTCCATCCGCTTCGGCCAGGATCAGCACTGCGGCTACTACTACGTCGAGTCGGGCGAGGGCGACTGGACCACCGGTCGCGACGAAGGCGCATACGGCGGTGGCAACCTCGGCTACAAGCAGCGCTACAAGGAGGGCTATTTCCCGGTGCCGCCTCATGACACGCTGCAGGAGATCCGCTCGGAAATCGCGCTGACGCTCCAGCAGGCGGGCGTACAGATCGAAGTGCATCACCACGAAGTTGCGACCGCGGGACAGAACGAGATCGACATGCGCTTTGCGACGCTGACCCGCATGGCCGACAACGTGATGATCTACAAGTACGTCTGCAAGAACGTCGCGCGTCGGCACGGCAAGGTCGCAACCTTCATGCCGAAGCCGCTGTTCGCCGACAATGCGAGCGGCATGCATTGTCACCAGAGCCTGTGGAAAGACGAACAGAACCTCTTTTACGACGCGGGCGGCTGGGCGCTGACTTCGGACCTGTGCCGCTGGTACATCGGCGGATTGCTCCAGCACGCACCCGCGCTGATGGCCTTCTGCGCGCCGACGACGAATTCATACAAACGCCTGGTACCCGGATATGAGGCGCCCGTCAATCTGGCGATGTCGCAGCGCAACCGGTCGGCCGCGGCGCGCATTCCGATGTATTCGGATTCGGCGAACGCCCGGCGCGTCGAATTTCGCTGTCCGGACCCGTCGGCCAATGCATATCTTGCTTTCGCCGCGATGCTGATGGCCGGCCTCGACGGCATTGAAAACAAGACCGATCCCGGCGAGCCGCTCGACCGCAACATCTACGATCTGCCGCCCGAAGAAGCGCGCAATATACGGCAGGTGCCAGGCTCCCTCGACGCGGCGCTGGCGGCGCTCGAAACCGATAACACGTTCCTGCGCAAAGGCGACGTCTTTACCGACGACGTGATCCAGACCTGGATCGACTACAAGCGCAGCCGCGAGATCGACACCATCAAATTGCGTCCGCATCCATGGGAGTTTTATCTGTACTTCGATATCTAGAAGAACGAGGGAAATCGTCGCGATCTTTCGAAGCAGGAGCCGCGCAAGCGCGGCCTCAAAGCTCAAAGCAGGATCGGCGCGCAAATCAGAAGAAACACGGCGATATAAATGACGCCGAAAATCAGCCCGAGTCTCCAGAAATCCCCCGCGGGCAGATACCCGCTGCCGAAGTACACAGGGCTCGGCCCCGCTCCATACGGTGTCAGGATCCCCATGATCCCCAACGTCAGCGAGAGCATCAGCGCGAACGCCTCCATCGGCATGCCGGGAATCGTCGAGCCCACCGCCAGCATGACCGGCAGCATTGCCGTCGCATGAGCGGTGATGCTCGCGAACATGTAATGCGTGAAGAAAAAGATCAGCACGAGAACGATCGCGGCCGTCGTCGGCGCAAAGCCGGTCATGTGGGTCGATATCGTCGCGGCGAACCATTTGACGAAGCCGGTCCTGCTGAGCCCATCGGCGAGGGCGACGAGCGTCGCGAACCACACGAGGGTATTCCAGGCCTGCTTGTTGGCGAGCATGTCGTCCCAGCTCACCACCCGGGTGATCAGCATCAGCGCGATCACCATCAGCGCCGCGGTCGTGGGATTGACGTAGTCATCCGCAAAGACCCACAGCGCGAGAGCGATCAGCACCAGCACGGCGAGCATGATTTCCCGCCTCGTGAGCGGCCCCATCTCCTTGAGCTGTTGGGCAGCCCAGGCTGGCACCTCGGCGCTATGCTTCACTTGCGGCGGATAAAGCACGTAAGTCAGCAGCGGTATGGCCAGCAGCAGCAAGATGCCCGCGGGCGCGAAGGCCAGAAACCACTGCGTCCATTCGAGGTCGACGTCGACCGTTTTCTTGACGAGTTCCGCGGCGAGCAGATTGGGTGCGAGCGCGGTGAGGAACATCGAGCTCGTCACGCAGGTCGTGGCGATAGCGGTCCACATGATGTACGAACCGATGCGCCGCGCCGACGGATCGTTCGGCTTCGAGTCGTAAAGCGGCGGCAAACTGCGAATCACCGGAAAGATCGTCCCGCCGCTGCGGGCCGTATTGGAAGGGGTAAATGGCGCGATCACGGCGTCCGCCGCCATCACCGCATAACCGAGCGTGAGGGTCCGGCGACCCAGCGCCCGCACGAGCATCAATGCAATGCGCCGGCCGAGCCCGGTTTTCTCGTATCCGAGGGCGAACATGAAGGCACCGAAGATGAGCCACACCGTGCCATTCGAGAAACCTGAAAGCGCCCAGCTGAGCCCCGCGTTCGCGACGTTGAAACCGGGCTTGGCGAGTTGTGCGGGACTGAAGAACACCCACTCGCTGAATACAGCGACGAGCGTCACCGCGATGAGACCGATCGCGGCGCCCGGAATAGGCTCCAGCATCAGCCCGACGATCACGCCCGCGAAAATCGCGAAGTAATACCACGCGTGCTGCGCGAGACCGGGAGGGGCGGGAATCAGTGCGATGACGATCGCCACGATCAGCGGAGCGACGGCCTTCCAGAAAGTTTTCATGCCATGCCCCTTTCTCATAACCGTCCTTGTGCTAAGGTTTATATGACCTTTTCGGCGCGTTCGCCAGTGAAGTGTTCACGGCGTGCAAGGAGAGTGCGAGGCCATGGTTCGCGTGAGTATCGAAGGGCGCGAGATTCAGGCGCCGGGCAATTGCTCGATTCTGCAGGCCATGGGGCACGCGGGGCAGACCCTCGTCGAGGGTGTCGGCTGCATGTCGCAGGGCGTGTGCGGGTCGTGCCGTGTGATGGTGCGACGCAACGGCGAACAGGAAGTCCACACCGCGCTCGCTTGCGAGACCCTTGTCGAAGAGGGTATGCAGGTCGCCTTCCTCGATTACTTCACGGAATCGGAACGTCACCTGTATCGAATGGAAGATATCGGTGACAGCTGGCAGGCGCTCAGCAAGATCGCCGAGATCTTCCCCGAAGCATCGCATTGCCGTCATTGCAACGGTTGCGATCGCGCCTGTCCGAAGGGGCTGGACGTGCAGCGCGGCGTGAACCTGGCGGTGGAGGGCAATCTGGCAGCATCGAGCCAGGTGTTCGACGAATGCGTGATGTGCAACCTGTGCACGCTCGCATGCCCCGAGCATATCCGGCCCAACCATCTGGGTGTGTTCGTGCGCCGGATGGTCGCGTCGCTTTCGCTGCGTCCGGCCAATCTGATGCGACGGCTGCAGCAGATCGAGAGCGGCGAGCTGACGATCGACTTCGCTGCGCCGGGCGCGCAGCCGCCGCGCTGACCGGGGCGAATCATCATGTCCGCCGGCATACCCTACGAAAACGCGCGCCAGCGCTACCGCCCCGGGATGGCGGCCACGGTCCGCGGCGATGACGTTCCGGTCGATGAATTGCTGAAGGCTTATCACCCCGATCATGGGCCGCATGCGCGCGTCACGCTGAGCGTCGGGGTCAATCGCGGCGAGCCGTGTCAGCCCGATCTCGCGCGGCACCTGCAGGCCAACGCGCTGATCGATGATGTCGATATCGCCGGCGCGCAGCTGATGACTACCGAGGTGCTGGTGATCGGCGGCGGCGGTGGTGGCTGCGCCGCGGCGCTCACGGCGGCGCAGCAGGGCGCGCGCGTGATTCTCGCCACCAAGCTGCGCCTCGGCGACAGCAATACCGTGATGGCCGAAGGCGGAATCCAGGCGGCCATCGGCGAGGATGACAGCCCGCAACTGCACTTCGAGGACACGCTTCGCGCCGGGCACTTCTGCGGCGAACCCGAACTCGTGGCCCAGATGGTGATGGACGGCCCCGATGTGATTCGCTGGCTGATCCAGCTCGGCATGATGTTCGATCTGGAAGAGGACCAGCCGCTCGGCGGCAATCTGATGCGCAAGAAGCCCGGAGGCGCATCGGCGGCGCGCATTCTGTCGTATCGCGACTATACCGGCCTCGAAATGATGCGCGTGCTGCGCGAGGCGGTGGACCTCGACCCGGGCATCGAATTGTGGAACCGCTGCCCTGTGGTCGAACTGCTGTCCGACGAGCGCGGCGGCTGCGCCGGAGCGGTGATCTACAACCTCGAATGGCGTACCTTCGTGCTGGTGCGCGCGCGCGCCGTGATCCTCGCCACCGGCGGCGCGGGGCGACTGCACCTGAATTCGTTTCCGACCTCCAACCACTACGGCGCCACCGCCGACGGTCTGGTGCTCGCCTATCGGATCGGCGCGCGCCTGCGCGAGCTCGACTCGTTCCAGTACCATCCCACCGGCATCGCCTACCCGCACCATCTGGCGGGCGGTCTGATTTCCGAGGCGGCGCGATCCGCGGGGGCGAGACTTCTGAACGGCGAAGGGGAACGCTTCGTGGACGAACTCAAGCCGCGCGACGTCGTCGCATCGGCGATCCTGCGCGAGTGCGCTCAGGGCCGCGGGATCGAGCGCGACGGCCAGGTCGGCGTGTTCCTCGATACGCCGACACTCGAAATCGAGCATCCGGGCATTCTGGCCAAACGCCTCGTCACGCTTCGCCATCTCGCGCACAAATGCGGTATCGACGCGGCGCAGGAGCCGTTCCTCGTTTATCCCACGCTCCACTACCAGAACGGCGGCGTCGCCATCGACAAAGACGGCGCCACCAACGTCCCCGGCTTTTTCTGTGTCGGCGAGGTGACGGGCGGCATCCACGGCCGCAACCGCTTGATGGGTAACGCGCTGCTCGACATTCTGAGCATGGGGCGCCGTGCCGGCGCGAAGGCCGCGCAATCCAGCGAGTGGGTGATGGCGAACCGCGCCGGAATCGGTCACGTGCACGCGTGGCAGAGAGAGCTGACGCTGGCGGGACTGCCGCTTCACGTCAAGGCGCCGCAGCTCTTTCCCGCCTATGCCCATTTCGATCTGCGAGTCGATGCGGGATTGCGCGCGAGCGCACGCGGTCGCGTGATCGGCGGCATCCGGTGAGGCGAACCACGGAGCACGCGATGCAAATGCTGAATCAGTGCTTGATGAGGGACGATTTCCGCGTCGGTGCCGACCTCGATGCGTGGTTCGCGCGCGGCGGCGGCGAGGGACTCGCCAAAGCGCTCGAAGACCCGGGGGCGATCCTCGCCGAGATCGCCCTGGCCGACCTGCGTGGAATGGGAGGCGCTGGTTTCCCCGCACATCGAAAGTGGGCGCCGGTCGCGGCCGCCCCTGACGGCGACAAGTACGTCGTTTGCAATGGCAACGAAGACGAGCCGGGCACCTTCAAGGATCGCTTTCTGCTCGAACACACACCGCATCAGGTGATCGAGGGCGCGCTGATCGCCGCGGTGGCGACGCGAGCCAACCATGTCGTCTTGTACGTGAATCCGCATCAGACGGGGTCTCTCGCCGCGACTCGCGAGGCGGTCAAGCAGTGGTCGGGGCACGCGCAATTCGCCGCGATCGAGCGTTGGATCGGTGCGCCGGTGTCGCTTGGCGTCGTGCCTGGCTCGGGGCTCTACATCGGCGGAGAGGAGACGGCGGTGATCGCCAGCGTCGAAGGCGGCTTTCCGTTTCCGCGGCGCAAACCGCCTTTCCCGGCCGAGCAGGGCGTGCACGGCGCACCGACCATCGTCAACAACGTCGAGACGCTGGCGCACGTACCCGGGATTCTGCGCCACGGCGCGCAGTGGTACCGCGACCTCGGCGTGGGGAACGCCGCCGGAACCAAGCTCTATTCGCTTTCCGGCGACGTGCTGCGGCCCGGCCTGTACGAACTGCCGATGGGCACGAGCCTGGAGACGCTGGTGTTCCAGCACGGCGGCGGCATGCTGCAGGGCAAGGAGTTCAAGGCGGTCTTCACGGGCGGCCCATCCAACACGCTGCTGACGAAGCGCGATCTCGACGTTGCACTGGACTTCGACTCGGTGCGTCAACGCCGTTCGCGTCTGGGGACGGGCGCGATGATCGTGGTGTCGGAAGGCACCAGCATCGTGCGCAAAGTCGCGGACTACGTGAATTTCTTCGCTCAGGGTTCGTGCGGCCAGTGCCCGCCATGCAAGGGCGGAACGTTTCAGATGATGCGGCTTCTCAACCGGCTCGACACGGGCCGCGGTGTGCGTGCCGATCTGGATGCACTGGAGAACCTGTGCCGCCTTCTTCCCGGCAGCGGGCGTTGCGGTTTGATCGACGGCGCGGTGACGGTGGTGGAGAGTTCCATCGACCAGTTCCGCGCGGAATATGAAGCGCTATTGATGGCGTAGGCCGGATGAGGATCGCCGCTCGTGGCGACATTGACGACATTTCGCCCGACATCGGAATTCTGAGCGACAGCGAAGTGCGGACGTTGCTACGTCGCAAGCTCGGTCATGGCGTGAGAGCGATTGACGGCGAGTGCCTCGCGACTAATCGTCCGCGAAAAAACGGCCGATGAAAAAACAGCCGGCCGCCAGCGCAGCGCCCAGCGCCGCGACCGTATAAGCGAGCCTGGCACCGTGCCACAAGCTATCGAACCATTGATGCAACTGCGCCATCAGCACTGCCGCGTTGCCGCCGATTTGCTGTAGCTCGATCTGATAGCGCGGATCGATCATGCCGTACATCGCGACCGCGCTATCGGGCGGCGGCACGCTCACGTAGATGAGCACCGCGGCGATCAGGCTGACGACCAGGATCGCCGCGCCGGTGAGATAGAGCCGCTTTTGCAGCGGCGAGCGTTGGTTGGAAGAAGGTGCGTCGTGGTCGTTGCCGTTCATCGTTGCGTAGGCGGGTGCGCTAGCAGCCGTCGTTGATGGAGCCGAACCGCCAGTATCGCAGAGCGCGGCCTCGGGCGACCCAGACGCGCCTGACCCACCTCAACTCTTCGACGTCAACAATTTGACCCCCGCAATGCCGAACATCACCGCGAGCGAGCCATCGAGCCAGCGCCGGATCGCCGGATCGCCGGATCGCCGTATAGACGCGGCGTGCGGACGCCGTCGAAAACAGCACCGCGTAGCTGCTGAATACCGTCGCACCGATCACCATGCATGCGGCGTGCAAAGCGCTCAACCGTGCGCCGCGCTCGCAATACACTCCGCCAACGCATCGGCGACCACCGGCCGGCTATGCCGCGGCCGCAGCACGAGCCCGATCTCGCGCTCGAAGCTCGCATCGCCGAGTTCGAGTGCGACGACGCCCGCTGGCCATTTGCCGAGCCCGGCCGTATTCGGAATCAGCGCGACACCCATGCCGCGCGCGACCAGTTGCACGATCGCCTGCAATTCGTCGAGTTCGACCGCATCGCGCACGCCAAGGCGCGCGCGCCGCAGAAAACGGTCGACGAGCCGTCCGCCGAACGACGCGCGGTCGTAGCGGATGAACGGCTCGCTGCGCAGCAGTTCGCGCCACGAGCGGCCGCCGCGCGCAAGCTGTTTCGGCGCGAGCAGCACGAACGGTTCGGCGACGAGCGTGCGCCATTCGAGTTCCGACGGCAGCGCGAACGGCGGTTTGATGATGACGGCCAGATCGAGCTCGCCCGAGTCGACCTGGCCGAGCAGCCCCAGCGACACGCCCGGCACCACGCGAATCCGCCAGCCGGGACGGTCGTCGCGAAAGCGCGCGAGCGCGTCGGCGAGCAGCGACACCTGCGCGGACGCGATCGCGCCGACTCGCAGCATGCCGCTTTCGGCGGCGCCGCCGCTGCGCTCGGAGAGCCGCGCATAGAGCGTCATCATTTCCTCTGCGAGCGCGAGCGTTTCGCGACCCGCCTCATTGAGCGTCGCAGAGCGGCCGGTGCGGTCGAACAGTTGAAAGCCGAGTTCCTGTTCGAGCCGCTGCATCTGCGCGCTGACGGCCGATTGCGTGAGCCCGATGCGCGCGCCCGCGCCGGAGAACGTGCCGTACTGGCTGACGGCAATCAAGGTTTTCAACTCGCTGAGCATGTTCGATCAATCGATTTAGGTGATGGTCAGGTCAAATATATATCGTTTCTCAACATTTTTATTCATGATTAAACTTTGCTTCAACTGAACCGGTTGCCAGTCGTGCGAGTCGTAATTCATCCTCACACCCACCCCAGCGAGTCTTCCTATCATGAGCGTTGCCGAAACCGCTTTGCCGCCGTTCCACCTGGCGTTTCCTGTTCATAGCCTCGCCGCCGCGCGCGAGTTCTACGGCGAATTGCTCGGCTGCCCGGAAGGGCGCAGTTCGGACGCATGGGTCGATTTCAATTTCTACGGTCATCAGATCGTCGCGCATCTGGCGCCGGACGAAGTCGGTCACCGTCATACCAGCGCGGTCGATGGCGACGCGGTGCCGGTGCGCCACTTCGGCGCGGTGCTGTCGATGGAGCAATGGCAGGCCGCCGCGGACAAACTGCAGAAAGCCGGCATCGAATTCATCATCGAGCCGCATGTGCGCTTCAAGGGCGAGGTCGGCGAACAGGCGACGATGTTCTTCCTCGATCCGTCGGGTAATGCGCTCGAGTTCAAGGCGTTCGCCGATATGTCGTCGCTGTTCGCCAAATAAGCGTCGCGGGCGTTGACGCCAAGATACGGATAACTGCAAATGAAGGCTGGTCGACCATTCAGGTTGACCGGCCTATTTTCGTTGAAGGGGATGGCCACTCGGAGCAAAATCGTCCCGTCTTGCGAATCAATCTGAAAGCATGTTTCATACTATTTCGGCCAAAAAACGTGCCGCGTATCAGCAAACGTTTCATTAACTGCGCGTAAATTTATTCAACAAACGTTTGCTTTGCGGCTAATTCGCAGCTAATTCGGCGAGAGCCCTTCGCCTTCAAAAATGGCGCATTTGCTTTCAACAAGCTTCCTGACGATTTCGCCATTTTCATGCCATGCAGGCGTTGGTGCCATCGATCTAGCATAAGCGCAGATTCAATCCCTCCCTCCACCCGCATTTTCTCTGGCCCGTTTCAATGTGGATCGTCAACGTAGCGCTTAAGCGGCCATACACGTTCATCGTGATGGCAATTCTGATCGTGCTGGCGACGCCCTTCGTGCTGTTCACCATGCCCGTCGACGTGCTGCCGGATATCAACATTCCGGTCGTCAGCATCATCTGGACGTATACGGGGCTGTCGGCCGAAGACATGGCCACCCGCATCACGTCGGTCAACGAGCGCAGTCTGACCACGACGGTCAACGACATCGAACATATCGAATCGCAATCGCTCCCCGGCATCGCGATCCTGAAGGTGTTTCTGCAGCCGAACGCGAACATCCAGACGGCGATCGCGCAGACGGTCGCCATCGAGCAGGCGCAATTGAAGCAGATGCCGCCGGGCGCCACCGCGCCGCTGGTCATCAGCTACTCGGCTTCCAGTATTCCAGTCATCCAACTCGGCCTGTCGAGTCCGAAACTCTCGGAGCAGGATCTCAACGACACCGCGCTGAACTTCCTGCGACCGCAACTCGTGACGATTCCGGGCGCGGCCGTGCCGTATCCGTATGGCGGCAAATCGCGGCTGATCTCGGTCGACCTCGACACGCGCGCGATGCTGGCCAAGGGCCTGACACCTGCCGATGTGGTCAACGCGTTCAACGCGCAAAACCTGATTCTGCCCACGGGCACGGCCAAGATCGGGCCGAAGGAATACACGATCGACATGAACGGTTCGCCACCGACGCTGGAAGGTCTCAACGACATTCCGGTGCGCACCGTCAACGGCGCGACGACCTATCTGCGTGAAGTCGCGCATGTGCGCGACGGCTTCTCGCCGCAGACCAACATCGTGCGGCAGAACGGCCATCGCGGCGTGCTGATTTCGGTGCTGAAGAACGGCAACGCGTCGACGCTGTCGATCGTCGATACGTTGAAAGGCATTTTGCCGGCCGCGCGCGCCACGCTGCCGCCGGATCTGCAAATCACCGCGCTGTTCGACCAGTCGGTGTTCGTGAAGGCGGCGGTGCAGGGTGTGGTGCGCGAAGCGCTGGTCGCCGCCGCGCTGACCGCCGCGATGATCCTGCTGTTCCTTGGCAACTGGCGCAGCACCTGCATCATCGCGATCTCGATTCCGCTGTCCATTCTGTCGTCGCTGATCGTGCTGCACGCGCTCGGGCAGACCATCAACATCATGACATTGGGCGGCCTCGCGCTCGCGGTCGGCATCTTGGTGGACGACGCGACCGTGACGATCGAGAACATCGAGCGGCACCTGCATTTGGGCACGAATCTGCACGATGCGATTCTCGACGGCGCCGGCGAAATCGCAGTGCCGGCGCTCGTCTCGACACTGTGTATCTGTATCGTGTTCGTGCCGATGTTCTTCCTGACCGGCGTCGCGCGCTATCTATTCGTGCCGCTCGCGGAAGCGGTGGTGTTCGCGATGCTCGCTTCGTACATCCTGTCGCGTACCCTCGTGCCGACGCTCGCGATGCTGCTGATGGGCCACGCGCACAAGCCGAAGGCGGGCACGAAGCCGAATCTGTTCATGCGTCTGTATCACCGCTTCGACGCAGGCTTCGAGCGCATGCGCGCGACTTACATCGTGATCCTGAGCAGCCTGCTCGTGCGTCGCAAGATGTTCGGCGCGCTGTTCCTCGGTTTCTGCGTGCTGTCGATGGGCCTGTTCTTTGCACTCGGCGAAGACTTCTTTCCGAGCGTCGACGCGGGCGACATCCGTCTGCACATGCGCGCGCCGACCGGCACGCGTATCGAAGAAACCGCGCGGCTGGCCGACGAGGTCGAGAAGGTGATCCGCGAAGTCGTGCCGCCCAGGGAGTTGGGCACGATTCTCGACAACCTCGGGCTGCCGTATAGCGGCATCAACCTGTCGTATAGCAATGCGGGCACGATGGGCACGCTCGACGGCGAGATCCAGATTGCGTTGAACGAAGGCCACAAGCCGTCGCAGATCTACATGGACAAGCTGCGCGCGATCCTGCCGCAGCGTTTCCCGGGCGTCGAGTTCTTCTTTCAGCCGGCCGATATCGTCACGCAGATCCTGAACTTCGGCCTGCCTGCCGCGGTGGACGTGCAGATTTCGGGCGCGAATCAGCAGGGCAACCTCGACGTCGCGCGCAAGCTGCTGAAGCAGGTGCGACTGATTCCCGGCACCGTCGACACGCATATCCAGCAGAAGCTCGACGAACCGGTGATCGATCTGCACATGGACCGCACCCGCCTGCAACAACTGAACCTGACCGCGAACGACGTCGCGCAGAACGTGCTCGTTTCGCTATCGGGCAGCTCGCAGACGTCGCCGGGCTTCTGGGTCAACAACAGGAACGGCGTGGAATACAAGGTGGCGGTGCAAACGCCGCAGTACCAGGTGTCTTCGATCGACGAACTGATGCGCACCCCGGTCTCGGCCACGATGAACGGGCCGACGCAACTGCTCGGCAACCTCGTGCAGATCTCGCCGAAAAGCCAGTTCGCGGAAGTCACGCATTACAACATCCGTCCGGTGATCGATCTGTATGTGAGCGTTGAAAAGCGCGATCTCGGCAGCGTGGCGAATCAGGTCGACAAGATCGTCGACGAGGTGCGCGGCTCGCTGCCACGCGGCAGCACGATCACCGTGCGCGGCCAGGTACAGACGATGCGCAGTTCGTTCTTTGGGCTCGGCATCGGCGTCGCGATGGCGATCGTGCTCGTGTATCTGCTGATCGTCGTGAACTTCCAGTCGTGGGTCGATCCGCTGATCATCGTCAGCGCGTTGCCGGCGGCGCTCGCGGGGATCATGTGGATGCTGTTCCTGACCGGCACCCATCTGAGCGTGCCGGCGCTGACCGGCGCGATCATGACGATGGGCGTCGCGACCGCGAACAGTATTCTGATGGTCGCGTTCGCGCGCCAGCGGCTGTCGGCCGGCGCGCCGCCGCTCACGGCCGCGCTCGAAGCCGGCGCGAGCCGGATTCGTCCGGTGCTGATGACCGCGTTCGCGATGATCATCGGCATGATTCCGATGGCGCTCGGTCTCGGCGAGGGCGCCGAGCAGAATGCGCCGCTGGGCCGCGCGGTGATCGGCGGGTTGCTGTTCGCGACCGTATCGACGCTGTTTTTCGTGCCGCTCGTGTTTGCGGGAATTCATTCGTGGCTCGCGCGCCGTCATAAGAACGGCGGCGACGACGGCGGTGGCGACGATGGCGGTGGCAGTGGCAGTGGCAGTGGCAGTGGCAGTGGCGGCCATAGTGACACCCCCGCACCGGAACCCAGCAGTGCGGCGACGCCCGCGTAAAAGTTAAACGATGGTTGACTGAGATGACCGAAAAAACTCATGCATCGCTAGCGATCCCCGCGCGGGAAACCGAAGAAGGAGAGCACCGGCTGCCGCCGCGCCATCGCGAATGGAAGCGCGCGAAGATCGCCGTCGTGATCGTGCTCGTGCTGCTCGTGGCAGGCACACTCCGCACCGTGATCGCGAACGTGCTGCAAAACCGCGAAGTCGCGGCGATCGCGCAGCAGAATGCCACGCAGTACGTGAACGTCGTCACGCCGACCCAGACCGAGGGCGGCGGCGACACGCTGCTGCCGGGCACGCTGCGCGGCTATGTCGAGTCGCCGATCTATGCACGCGCGACTGGCTATCTGCTGCACTGGTACGCCGACATCGGCACCCACGTGAAGCAGGGGCAACTGCTCGCCGAGCTCGATACGCCGGAAATCGACCAGGAACTCGCGCAGGCTCTGGCACAGCGTCAGCAGATCAATTCGAGCCTCGCGCTCGCGAAGAGCTCGCTGGACCGTTGGCAGCAGTTGCGCCAGCGCGATGCGGTGTCGCAGCAGGAACTCGATGAACGGCAAAGCACCTACACGCAGGATCTCGCGAATCTCGCGGCCGCCGATGCGAACGTCAAGCGTCTGCAGCAGCTCGAATCGTTCAAGCGGATCGTCGCGCCGTTTACCGGCGTGGTCACGCAGCGCAACGTCGACGTCGGCGATCTGATCGACGCGGGCAGCGGCACGAGCCGTGCGTTGTTCGCGCTTGCTCAATCGGACCCGTTGCGCGTCTATGTGCAGTTGCCGCAGGCCTACGCGCAGAACGTCGCGCTCGGGCAGAAGGTCGTGGTCACGCAGGCCGAGCTGCCGGGCCAGCAGTTCAACGGCAAGATCACGCATATATCTGGCGCGATCGACGTACCCACGCGCTCGTTGCAGATCGAAGTGACGCTGCCGAATCCCGACGACAAGCTGCGCCCCGGCGCGTACGTGCAGGTCGCGGTGCCGGCCGCCGCGCATGCGCGTCTCACGGTGCCCGGCAACGCGCTGCTGTTTCGCGCGGAGGGTCCGCGCCTCGCGGTCGTCGATGCAAAGGGCAACGTGAGCCTGCGCAAGGTCGTGATCGCGGTGGACCTCGGACAGCAGCTCGAAATCGAAAGCGGTATCTCGCCGAGCGATCGCATCATCGTCAACCCGAGCGATTCGATTGCCGATGGCGATCACGTGCAGGTGCAGCCGCAGCAGAAGAACGGCAAGGGGGCGTCGTGACGTTCGCGGCTTCACGCCAGGCGCGTACGCGTGGCACTGTCTTCACCGCGCTGAGCGCGTGCGCCGGCGCGGCGCTGCTCGCCGCGTGCACGGTCGGCCCGGACTATCAGCGGCCGCAGGCCGAGGTGCCGCCCGAATGGCACACCGATTCGTTCTGGCGCGTCGCCGCGCCGTCGCACGCGCCGATCGCGCCGGACTGGTGGACGGGCTTCGCCGACCCCACGCTCGCGACGCTCGAAACCCAGGCACTCGCGCAGAACCAGACGCTCGCCGCCGCGAGCGCGCACTACGAGCAGGCAAAGGCGACGCTCGCGAACACCAGCGCGCAGCGCGTGCCGGAAGTCGATTTCAACGCACAGGCCTCGCGCTTCCGTATTTCGCACGACCGGCCGCTGACGAACTACGCGACGCCGACCGAATCGACGGTGCAGAACAACCTCCAGCTCGGGCCGACGATCAGCTATGACACCGATCTGTTCGGCCGCATCCGTCGTCAGGTCGAGGGCGCGCAGGCGTCGGCCGAACAGTCGGCGGACGATCTCGCGAACGCGCGCCTCGTGCTGACGACCGACCTCGCCACCGACTACTTCTCGCTGCGTGAGCTCGACAACGAGATCGACGTGCTGAACCAGTCGGTGAAGCTGCAGCAGAAAGCGCTCGACTACGTGAACACCGAGCACGATCTCGGTTCGGTATCGGGCCTCGACGTGCTGCAGCAGAAATCGCAGCTCGATTCGACGCGCGTGCAGGCGCAACTGCTGCTCAATCAGCGCGCGCAGTTCGAGCATGCGATCGCCGCGCTGGTCGGCGTGCCGGCACCGCAGTTCGCGATCGAGCCGAAGGTGCTCGACATCAAGGCGCCGACCGTACCGCTCGGCGTGCCGAGCGACGTGCTGCAAAGGCGTCCCGACGTCGCCTCGGCGGAACGTGCGATGGCGGCGGCCAACGCGCAGATCGGCGTGGCCAAGGCGGCGTTCTTCCCGAGCCTCACGTTGACGCCGGGCATCGGCTGGGAGAGCACCGAGTTCGCCAATCTGCTGAGCGCGCCGACGCTGATGTGGACGCTCGGCGCGACGGTCGGTCAAGTGATCTTCGACGGCGGCCGGCGCGCGGCCAACGTCCAGTACGCGAGCGCGGGCTACAAGGCGACCGAGGCGAATTATCGGCAGACCGTGCTGAGCGCGTTCCAGCAGGTACAGGACGGCATCACAGGACTGTCGGTGCTCGACGGCGCGGCGAAGCAGTCGCGCGAGGCGGTCGAGGACGCGCAGCGGCTGCTGTCGCTCGCGAACGATCGCTATTCGGGCGGCCTCGTCGCGTATCTGAACGTGATCGACGCGCAGGAGTCGCTGCTGACGAGCGAGCGCACGGACGTGCAGATTCACGGCCAGCAGTTGACGCTGTCGGTGGCGCTCGTGAAGGCGCTCGGCGGCGGCTGGGAGGGCGGCGCGCAAGGTGGCGCAATGGCCGGGAACGAGGCTGCCCCTACGAACGCGACAGCGAACGTCGCCAGTGCTACGGCATCGCCGCAGCAAGCGCCAGCCGGCGGCGCGCAGCAGAAGGAGATGCCGGCTCCTGCACACTGAATCGCCCCGGCAGAGCTTCCATGGCGAGGGAGTGGGATCGGCGCGAGGCATCAGGGGCGTTTCGTATAATGGACAGTTGGCCGCCAAACGTGGCATGGGGACGCGGATGAAATTGCTGATCGTTGAAGACGAGCACAAGGTGGTGGACTACCTGCGCTCCGGTTTGACAGAGCAGGGCTGGGTCGTCGATGTCGCGCTCGACGGCGAGGAAGGCATGCATCTGGCCACCGAATTCGATTACGACGTGATCGTCCTCGACGTGATGCTGCCTAAGCGCGACGGCTTCAGCGTGCTGAAGGCGCTGCGCATGCGCAAGTCGACGCCGGTCATCATGCTGACCGCGCGCGATCACGTGAACGACCGCGTGCGCGGCCTGCGCGAAGGCGCGGACGACTACCTGACCAAACCGTTCTCGTTCCTTGAACTGGTCGAGCGTCTGCATGCGCTCGCGCGCCGCACGCGTTCGCAGGAGTCCACGTTGATTTCCGTCGGCGATCTGTTCGTCGATCTGATCGGCCGCCGCGCGACGCGCGACGGCGTGCGCCTCGACCTGACCGCCAAAGAGTTTCAACTGCTCAGCGTGCTCGCGCGCCGTCAGGGCGACATTCTTTCGAAGACCGCGATCACCGAACTCGTGTGGGACGTCAACTTCGACAGCCACACGAACGTCGTCGAAACCGCGATCAAGCGGCTGCGCGCGAAGCTCGACGGCCCGTTCCCGTCGAAGCTGCTGCACACGGTGCGCGGCATGGGCTACGTGCTCGAAGTGCGCGAAGAGGCCGAGACATCATGAACCGTTCGATTGCCCGCCGTCTCGCGTCGATGTTCGCGCTGGTCGCGCTGTTCGTGTTTACGCTCGTCGGCACGGGGCTCTTTCTGGTGCTGCGCACGCAGCTCGAACATCATCTGCGCGAGTCGCTCGACGATCGCACGCAGATCGCGCGCATCATCGTCTATCACGCGGTGACGCCCGAAAAATGGCGGATATGCCGCGAAAAACTCACCGACATGACGCCGCACGACGGCAGCACCGTGTACTCGGTGACGAGCGCGGACCCGAGCTATCACTTCGGCACGCCGGTGCAGGGCACCGTCACGAAGAGCTGGCCGGGCGGCTATGCGCGCATCGCGCCGGCGGGCGGCGGCCCCGACATGCTGACCTCGACGGTGACCTTGCCCGCCAACGCCGCGCGGCCGCCGGTGCAGTTGCAGCTCGCGTCGAGCTATTCACCGAACCTGCGCACGATGCGGGTGTTCGGCTCGGCGCTCGCGGCGCTGTCCGCGCTCGGCAGCCTCGCGGTGCTGCTGCTCAGCTACTCGGTCACGCGCATCGGTCTCGCACCGCTCACGCGTCTGACGCGCGACGCATCGGCGGTCAGCCCGAACAACCGCTCGCAGCGGCTCAATACGGCGTCGCTGCCGCTCGAACTGAACGACCTCGCGAACTCGTTCAACGGCGCGCTCGAACGGCTCGACGGCGCCTACGGCCGGCTCGAATCGTTCAACGCGGACGTCGCGCATGAACTGCGCACGCCGGTCACGATCCTGATCGGCCAGACCGAGGTCGCGCTGACCCGCAACCGCTCGGTCGACGATCTGCGCCACACGCTGCAATCGAATCTCGAAGAATTCGAGCGGATGCGCACGATCATCAACGACATGCTGTTCCTCGCGCGCGCCGATCAGGGCGAACGCGCGACGGGGCTCGTCGAGGTGTCGCTCGCGGCGGAACTCGCGCATACGCTCGAGTTTCTGGAGATTCCGCTCGAAGAGGCGCGCGTGCATGCGCAGTTGCACGGCGATGCGTTCGCGCGCGTGAACCGGTCGCTATTCGGCCGCGCGTGCACGAACCTGCTGATGAACGCGATCCAGCATTGCGAGCCGGGCGCGTCGATCAGCGTGACGATCGCGCGCGGGAAAGGACCGATGCGCGACCAGGTGCGCGTCGCCGTGGCAAATCCTGGCGAGCCGATCGCGCCGGACGTCCTCGAACATCTGTTCGACCGTTTCTATCGCGCGGAAGTCTCGCGCACCAATAGCCGCGAAAACCACGGGCTAGGGCTCGCGATCGTGAAGGCGATCGCGGAGATGCATCGCGGCACCGTGTCCGCGCACAGCGCCAACGGCGTCAACACGTTCTCGTTTTCGGTGGCGGCGTCGGCGCTGTCCACGTCAGGTGACGTGCCGGCCATGCGTGCGAACGCGACCGGCGTCGCCGGCGACAGCGCCTATTCGTCGCTCGCGAAAGGCAAGTCGGCCTGAACCGGCAGGCGCGGCTTCAGCGCCTGTTCGCTGGCCGACGTCAGCGTGCTGATGCGCACGCCCAATAGCCGCAGCTTGCGGTTCAACTCCACGCGTCGCAAACATTCGGTCGCCGCGCGGCGGATTTCGCTCGCGTCGGCGGTCGGTTCGTCGAGCGTCAGGTCGCGCGTGACGGTGCGGAAATCGTCGTAACGCAGCTTGATGCCGATCGTGCGGCACACGTAACCCTTGCGCACGAGATCGTCGGCGACACGCACGCACAGCGCCGTAAACGCGCTCGATAACGCCGGTCGATCGTGGCGCGGATGCAGATCGCGCTCGAACGTGGTCTCGCGGCTGATCGACTTCGGCTCCGATTCGACCACCACGGGTCGCTCGTCGTGACCCTGTGCGACCTGCATCAGCCAGGCGGAATAGCTGCGCCCGAAGTTGTCCTGCAAGAACCCGGCGTCGGCGGCGGCCAGATCGCCGACCGTCGCGAGGCCGAGTGTGGTCAGCTTCTGCGCGGCCTTCGGGCCGATGCCGTTGACCTTGCGCACCGGCAGCGGCCACACGCGCAGCGGTATATCGGCCGGCGTCAGGATCGTCAGGCCGTCAGGCTTGTCGAGTTCGGAGCCGATCTTCGCGAGCAGCTTGTTCGGCGCGACGCAGATCGAACACGTGAGACCGGTGGCCTGATGAACGGCGTCCTTGATGCGCCGGCCGATGTCGGCCGGTTCGCCCGCCAGGTCGGTCAGGTCGATATAGATCTCGTATGGCGAACGTGGGCGGGGTAACTCTGGACGCTCTGGTTGTAACTATCTGATTTGTATAAAACAATCAGTCACGCTTTTCTTAAAAAAAGACATTTGAGAAGCTCAGTGTCGCCCAACCTACCTGTTTTGGTCGTTTTTGGTAAGTTAGGATACATTTGCTCGGTAAGGTGGTACGCGCATTAAAAATCCAACTCGAACTGCGACGACGCCTCGCTCGCCGTCGTTCCCGCACGTTGGAGGCCGCCCGCCTTGACCCCCAGTAACCTGATGGATTTAACAAGTTCGACCCGTTTCAGGCATTGGGTGGCCGCGTGACGCAGTGCCTTAGCGTCCGCAACAGGTTCTGGGAGAGTGACGTCACGCGTTACTGTCTGAAAGTCGTTGAAGCGAAGTTTGATCCCGATCCTTCGCGCGAGATAGCCTTTACGCTGCAAATCTAGCGCCACCTGCTCGCATAAACGGGTAAATGCGGTACCGAGTTCCTGCTTGTGCCGTACGGCGTGCAGGTCTTGCTCGAATGTAGTCTCTCGACTCATCGAGACAGGCTCGCTATGAGTCACCACTGGCCTGTCGTCGAGCCCATGGGAAACTTGGCGAAGCCATGACCCATAGCTCCGTCCGAACTGTTCGATCAGCCATTGCTCGCCGCATGCGGCAATTTCACCGATCGTCGTTATCCCGAGAGACGTCAGCTTGGCGTTGGCCTTCGGCCCAATACCGTTGATTTTTCCGGCAGCCATCGGCCAGATCCTTGCTTGCAAATCTTCAAGCCGCAAAATTGTGATTCCGTCTGGCTTTTCCATGTCGGAACACAATTTTGCCAAGAGCTTATTTGGCGCAATTCCAACCGAACAGGTCAGATTGGTCGCCTCGACGACCGCGGATTTCAGGTTCCGCGCAATTTGCTCCGATTCGTCATTCAAGAACGATAGATCGGCATAGACCTCATCTATTCCCACGTCCTCGATTGTAGGACTTACGGATCGAACTGCTTCCTTGAACAGTCGTGAGTATGTTCGGTACAGGTCAAAGTTCACCGGAAGGAGAATGGCATTCGGCGCCAGTCGGGCCGCCTTCATCGCCGGCATCCCAGAGTGAACTCCGAGCGCTCGTGCTTCGTAGGTTGCAGTCGTCAATACACCTCTGCCCGTATAGTCGCGTAACCGCGAGAATTCACGCGTGCCGTCCGCGTTCGTTCGGGGGGCATCCGAACGACGGCCCGCGACCACCATGGCTTGGCCTCGCAGTTCTGGATACTGCGAAAGTTCACAAGATGCAAAGAATGCATCCATGTCAATGTGGGCTATGCGCCTATGATCTGGCATGCCTTGATACTCAAAATAGCGTTCAGTGTCTAGCTGGGCCAACGCGGCGCTCCGCAGAGCCCCGGATGATGAACATCGAAACATTGAGAAATCGCGTTCTCCCCATCAAATGCCTAAACTGTACATCCATACAGTATTTTTGTCAGGTGGCGGCACCGTTTTTGTAATATAAATGGGGAGTTCCGGCGAGGGCTGGGCTGCTTCCTCATGTCTATTCGGGTGGGCGACGGAGGAGACTAAGTCCGACCCGGTTGCAAAGGAGGTGTGCTACTTCCATCGATGAAACGTTGAAGCGGATCGTCACATGCAGTCGCGTATCGACGCACCCTACGTTTCGGCGCTTGAGGCGGATGGCAAGACTGTCCGTCGTCGACGGGTTTCATGTGCAGGGCCCGCTTGCTTTTCTCTCGGGGCCCCGCGCCCAAGCCCCAACTCGAACTGCGCTGAGGAACCGAAAGAATGATAGCGAGCATCGCGTCGCCGGCAAAGATCGGCCCATCTTCAGCCGATCAACTTCGGCCTATGAGAAACAGTTCAACGACCGCTCCCAGGCCGTTATCGGACGTCGCGCCGGCTCCCGCCGCTCGCTGGTTTGCCTTGTGGTCAAGAGGGGATGTCTGCATTCGCGTGAGTTTTTCGCGAGCCGCCGAGGCGACGGCGTCGTCATCGATCGAGACATGCCGGCCACGTGCTGACTGCAGGCACGTCTGGGCGAACACGCGGCGTCGTGCGGCGCGATTCGACGTCCGATCGGCCTACGGTCGCCGCCGCGATGATGCCCGGTCTGGCATGGCTTTCGTACAGTGCCTGCGCTACAGCCGGCACGAAGCTGCTTGAGCTGACCGGCCATTCGCGGTTGATCGCAGCAGCGGTGTTCGCGTACGTTGCGTTCGACTGTCTTTGCTTCGCCGAGCCGCGTTGATCGCCGCTCGCGCTCGCTCTGCTGGTGAACATCGGACGTCGAACGTCACGCAGCCGACAAGATCCGCTCGGCACAGGAATAAAACGCGCGCACCGGTTGTTCTGCTGTTTGAGACGCTCACCCCGCTTTTGATCAGCCACGCATTCAGCCGAAGGGAAGTTACACAATGGGAATGGACTTCAGTGCGCTAAACCAATATGCACGCCGCGAGTACAAGTTTGCTCAGAGCGACTCTTTTCAGAAGATCAATCGAGACGTGATGGGCAGCAACTATTCGGAAAGTCTGGCCCATGGTGTTTGTATGGGCGCCGTGCTGAACTGGGTCAAGGAAAAAATGACCACCTCCAACGGCATTCTGAACAAGGACGGTCCGTTGCTGCACCCGACGACGAAGCGGTTCGCCAATCCGTTGAATCCAGTCAGCCGCATGAGCCAAGGTATTTCGCCGCCGGCGGGTTCCCCGCTCGCAAGTTTGATCGACAAGGGTAAAAGCGGTCCGCGCAACGCAGATACCATGCTGGCTGCCGCGATGACGCAAAACGCTTACAGCGGCAGACCGGTGAGCACGGTCGCCCGCGAACTGGGGCTCGTAGAAGCAGACTTGGAAGACGACATTCATATCGCACAGGAACCGGCGCCCGGCGGCGGTGTCAACCGACTTGACGACAAGACCATTGCGGAAGCTGGGGAAAACCTCCGCAAAGGCAGGGCGGTCATCATCGAGGTCGAATGCACGCAAGGCAAGCATGCGATCGCGTTCTATCGTAGCCGCGGTGGGTCGTTGTATTTCTTCGATCCCAACGCCGGAGTCTACGCGCTTGACACGCCGTATAAGGAGTATGGCGATGGCTTCGTGGTCGATGCCACGCTGCTCGCGTTCGTCAAGTCCTGGCTCGATGCCTACGTAAAGCAAAGAAATTTCGAATTCACGACACCGCACCGAAATTTTTATCACGTGTTCAAGCGGAGCACCGCTTGATGGCTAGCAGCTCGCGACGTCGGGAAGGTTCAGCCATGCACGGCGTCGTCGTAGTCATTCGGGCACGCGTGTTCGGCGAGGGTGGTCAGTGCCGGCGCCTGATCGCCGCGACGCGAGCCGCCGCAAAAATCACCTCACGGCCACACGCGTTGCGGCACCCCGACGTGTGTCGACCGCAATTCGGGACTCGATGCCGCCGCGTGCGCATCGAAGCGCCCACGCACGCGGTGCAGGCAGCTCACGGGTTACCACCGGTTCGACGGCCGTCCGCGGCCAATGCTGCCGGCCAACTTCGGGCGATGCCTCCGCTGCGCACGGTCGCAACAGGGTTTTGCCGGCGGACCAAGACCGTCGGGCCACAATGCGCGGTGACGCAGGAAGCCGTGGCCGTTGTTCCCTCGGAATGAGCCATTCAACAAGGAAAAGTCGAGTCAACGAACGTCCGTTGTACCTTGGAAGCCGCCCTATATGTCGCGCTGGGTCGACGGGCCGCTGCGGGTCGACCTTCGCGTGTCGGCGAGCCGACGAGCCACCGTTCAGCAGTTGATAACACCGGCGAATGTGATTGACGTGTAGAACGGTCTCCAGGCATGGGGCGCTAAAATTGTACGTAGCATTGGTCCGTTCCGTGGAACCGATTGCCCCATCCCGATCTATCAACGGCAGGCAACCATGAACACTCACTACGCGTGTTTCGTTCGTCCGGCGCTGGCTGCAATTTGCGTGGCTTCCCTCGCAACGCTCGCCGCTTGCGGCGGAAACGCCTGTATCGGCCTCGACAGTTGCGGTGGCGGAAACGTGACGCCAACCGTCGCTATATCCGGCACGGCCGCCACCGGTAGTGCGGTCGCCAGCGCGACGGTCAGCTTCAGTTGTGTGCAGGGCTCGGGCTCCACGCTGTCCGACGGCGGTGGACACTACGCGATTACGTTCAATGCCACGCCTCCCTGCATCCTCACCGTGACCTCTGGTGGCATCGGCCTGCATTCGGTGGCATTTGCCGGCGGCACCTTCAATACGACGCCAGAGACCGAACTGATGTTTGTCTACATCGCTTCGCAACTCGGCACGAGCGAGAGCGGTCTGATAGCGGGCTTCCCGACCAACTCACAGTTCCAGGAGGTGCTGGCAAACCAGGCCGACGTGCAAGCTGCGCAATCGGCAGTCGTCACGAATCTACAGCAGCGCTATGCGGTCACGCTGACGGCACCGGCATTTCTAACGACATCCTTTACCGTTGGCCAAATAGGTGTCGACAGCGACCTGGGCGCGCTAGCGGCAGCAGGGGCTCTCGACGCCAATGGCATGCCCGACCAGGCCGCCGTCTCGCTGCTGTCCGCGGCGGGTCTCGCCCATCCGCTTACAGCGACGTCCGCACCTTTTTCCGGCACTGGGAGTACGGGCAGCAACGGCGGAATGATGTGACGTGCGGCGAGCCCGGGGCCATCGAGTCAGCCCCGGCGCCACAAGAGGTTGCGCTCGTCTACCTGGAAGAACACCACCCATCTTCCTGCTGCGCAGCGTGGGCAGTGAGCATCGTGGACTGGAGTCGGCCATGAAGCGTCATTCGCCCGCACCATAGCTGGGACATTCGAAAGTCGGCTCCGCTCAGCAAACGGCCATTCATTTCGCAGAGTCGAACGCTGCGTTTCGGCCTTTGCCAACGTTCGTCGATCGACGCTAACGCATCCGCCCATCGCTCCAGATCGGCCATTCACCGCGCGACGACTTCGAACGGCTGCTACCGTGGCCTCGCTGAATGCTTAAACTCGACCCCAAACTGCCATTCGGCAAGCTTGGGGATGCGATTGCGCGCGCCGGTGCCTCTTCAGCTGCCGCAGCTCCGGTTTCGGCTTCGCGGCGCCAGGCGCGGTTCTCGTCACACAAACGGGAGACGATCAGAGATCACGGCTCGTGATCTTTTCGCTAACTGGCGCAGCCTCGGGTCTCGGCTGGCCAAAATCTTGTCGTCTTCCGACTCCGCGATTTCGACGACGTCCCTGCAACTAGCATCCATTTATCCATTTCGATTCGACAAACGGGCAGTGAGAGGTCGAAAAAACCATGGGAGAAAGCAATGGCAAGCGCGCCCCTCAATATTGACGATTCGGGCTGCAGCCTTAAAATCAGCGTCGACGGGACACCGGCAAGCTCACGTCGTGTCCGGGCCGGTGACCAGCAAAATGAAGCAGCATTATTTTGCAGTGAGTTTCTCTCTGTCGACATCGATCAGATCGTCAGCGATCTAAATGAAAATGGATATTACGCCTTCCCCTCGGCGATATCGCAATACACGCTGAAAACCATCGAGCGCGACGCGACACAAACGAGAATTGGGCTGAATGAAAACGCCATCAGCGGCGTCTACTCCGAGAAACAGTACTACCTGACCAATCTTCTCGCAGTTTCGAAGACCTTCTACAACTTTGCCACCTCGTCGTTAGTGCTCAAAATCTGCGAGCGATATCTGGGCAACGAATTCCGGCTGAAAGCGCTGCGCTATTATGAAACATATGGTGGACACCATATGCAGTGGCACACCGACAACAAGACTGACAAAGCATTCGCTCATATTCCGGGAATCATCTTTATTTTTTATGTCTCGGAGGTCGAGGATGGCGAGTTTCAATATATCGAAGGCTCTCACCTTTGGTCGGGCGAAAAGGCATATAGCGACTTTACCGACGAGTTTATCGAAGCGAACTACGAGTCCGCGATCAGAAGCTTCAAGATGCCCAGTGGCTCCTTGCTGATCTACAACACATACGGCATACACAGAGCGAGGCCCGTCAACAACAAGACTTTCGTCAGGAAAAGCGTCTTCCTCCAGGTAGACAGCGAAATCCAAAGGTCCGAGCCGATTATCGTCAACACCGAATTCATCACCCGGTTGAATGACCAGATCTCGATGTTTTTGGGCTTTGGGCAACCGTCCGACTATGAGGTCTTTCCAAAAACCACGCTGAACTCCTTGACCCTCGACAAGAAGATCATCCGCGTGATGACGAGATATGTTTTGTATCGCCTCTCCCGCGGGGCTTTTTCCAGGCTCCCGCAGTCTGTCCGACTCGCCGTCAGGCGGCTCATCAAAAGGTAGTCGGTTGCGCGGCGGCTCGCCTGCTCTCTTATATAGGTTGCTGACTTAGGGAGTCCTTCTTCTTGAACGAGCTCGTTGTCTAATTGCCACGGATGACACGGGTGTCCAGGCGCTCGTCCTGATGTAGCCTGAGCAGCGAGCCTTCGAAAAGGGCGTCGAAACAGCCGTCGGCGCCGCCAGCGCCGGAAGGCGCGATAGATGCGTGTAGTGGGTCTCAGAGCGTCTGCACTGGTCCTTCGCGATGTGCAATTCTTCCACTGGCAACCGACATACAGCACCTTCAGGATGTAGTTGAACATCGCGTGCGTACTGACGGTACGCGGTGGACCGCGACGGCACGGGCCGACTACGCGCCGATCGTTTCGATTCGTCGACGGCCGTTGCACCTCGAGAGCCGCCGATGGCCGCGGTGCGACCCCAACGGCGGTTGAGGGTCGGTACGCGTCAGCTGGTTGAGGCGCGCGTCGGCGAGCAGCGCATGAACGCCGACGATCGCGGGAGGAGGGTCTCTTGTCGGCATGCGGAGAAAATCGGTTCCCCGGTTTTCCCTTCGATGTCCGTGGGCTTGGTCCATCTGAGCTAACTCAGCAAACAACGTGAAGCTTCCGCCGACGTATTCCCGCCGACGTTAAATCGGTGCTCGCCGCCACGGGTTCTTCGAAAAGAGTTCGCAGCCAGACCCAACAGAGAGTAGACGGGCCTGGACCATGGCTAAGGATTGCGGGTTCAGCGCCCCCATACTCGTCGTTAAATGTCGGGTACTGCCGCTCAGTGCGTATCCTGCCTCACATACCGTAGATTGTCGCGCACGCGTCTGGTCACAAGGGAGGTTAGGTAAATAGGTACGACTGTGCGGATTTGAGGTGAACCGCACCGGGTGAGGCGCAGTTGGGAGCCGTTGCGGTCCGGACAATGTCGAAAAAGACATACTGCGTTTGTGTGCGCTGCAGCAGTCTCACTTTTGATTCAACATTGTGAACCGGTATGCGGGTAAGCCCTTGAATGTTGATCAGAAAGTGTTCTTCAACTGGAGTGCGACCCGGCATGAAAATGATATTTGCTGCTCTGCACAAATGCGCCATACTATTCACCAACGGAACGGATACGCAGCACGCATGCGCTCGGGCCGCAGCATGGTGGAGACCTCTGCGGCCGCTTCCGATCGTCAATGGCGAGCTATGCAGGCGGTATGCGCGAAGAAGCTTCGAACCATTTTCGTCGATCAACCGGGAGGTGGACATGCTGACTTTGGCCGAATTGCAAAGCACGCTGCAAATCGAGTACGAACTGCAGCTCGAAGCGATGGACGAGCAGACATTGCGTGGGCTGCTCGCGGATCCGATTGCACTCAACGCACTGGTGCCGGCTTTTATGAGCTTTGCGGAGGGGCGCCGGATAGCGGAAGCAACACTTGTACAACTGCTCGCTCGCGAGCCGTCGAACGCCGAACGGGGCATTCCGCATGAGGCCGCGCCCCTTTGGGCGCAGTGGCTCAAACCATTCTGGATGCTGCCGCTCTTCGGTGCACGCAAGGGCGAGTAAGGGCGCTCGGCCGACCCGATCAACGCCGAATGGAATTGCGCTGGACCATGCATACCGATATCGCGACTGTCCAAGCGGCAGAGGCCGGCCAGCTACGGACGTTGGTCGGCACCTTCGCGCAGACGTTCCGACGTCTGCTACCCCGCAGTACCCGCGGCTCGGGCAGGCTGGCTCCGTCTTGTTGTACTGCGATATGTTTGTTCGACGCCCGGCCCGCTTCATCGTCTCGATGATATACACGAGTATAAGAGCCCGACGCTCACGTACGACTGCGGCAACCGTTCGTAGAATGGCCGTCTTGGGACCATCCGCATATCATGGTTCCATGGACGGTGCGATTGTTATGTAGGAGGCGAGGATCGAATCGGCAGGGCTTAGTTTGGACGCTTGTGAACAGTTGCAGGACATCACCCGGCCAACGCGTTGACACAATGAGTCTCCTCAGGTTCCTACCTTCCCACCCCTGGGAAAAACGGAACCTCCTTCGAAGCCGGCTTCCGCCGGCTTTTTTTTACCGGGCGGTCAGCGAGCGGCGGAAAGCGCCTGCCACCGGTAGACAGGCGCAGACCCCGGCCAGGTACGGCGCGTCGACCTCGACCTCGGGCCGAGGTTTCAACGTCGGCTGAGGTACAAGCCCTCGATTTGTTGCATATCGACGACGGCCAGAGCAGGTACTTGCCGGCCAGGAATGCCCAATGAAGTTCAGGCTGCGGGGCATAAGGAGAGGAAGACGATGAAAAAGATTGGATACCCCCGCTTCACCGCCATCGAGCTGTGGGTCCTCGCCGTCTCCATCGTCATCGCAGTCGGAGTACAGATATGAGTGTAGCGCCCACGCCAGCGCATCGCTCGTGCCTCCCTCCGAACGACTTTTCCGACTGTCTGCTCCGCCAGCTAAAGCTCCCGTTGAGATACCGTCGGTCGAGGGGCAGAAGTGGGACGCTTACGGAAGCTCGCCGGTCAGTTCCGGCCCGTTCGTGGACAATCGGGAAACCCGGCAGCAAGGCAATGGTCGCTGGGATCGCGGCACCAGGGAGGCAACCGCTCCCGGGTTCCGGCGTGCGCCGAAGATTGACATTTCCGGCGCACAAGTCGTTCCGCGATTGATCAAGCAGCGGTTCCGATGTGGCACACCACAGCGGGAAGAAGGGGAAGGTACTACTCGCCTCCAAAATAGAGTTGCTTCATGTCTTCGGTAGAGGCGGGGCGAACGACCGCGCGGGAACCGGACGTCGATGAGCCGAAGGGCACGCCGCCATACGCGGTTGGGCTCTGGGTCGATATCCGTGCCTCCGCCGCCTGGATGTCGCTCGGATAACTCGCATCCTCGCCTTTGGCCGGATCATACCCGGCCTGTTCGAGCTGCTGTAGCTCCGCCCGCACCTGGGCACGTGTCGGTGTCGGATCGGTCTGAGAGAACGTGAAAAGAGGGAAGGAAAGCGCCGACGCTGCGGCAACCGCGATAACGACTGATTTCATGACAACCTCCTCGTAATTGCCAGCAAGCAGGATTTCTCGACTCCCGTTTCCCGGCGCTGTCATATTGATTTTCGACGACAGCCCACGCCGCCGACACCCACGTAGGTAGGCGAGCGCCCGAAATCGAGCTGCGAAAGATGTGGGAATCCGGAAGCAGACAGGCACATTCGTAGCACTACATTTGTGTGTTCGGACTCGAATGACGTCCTGCTATTCTGTTTGAATGTCACGCGGCCGTATCCGCGGACGGCGACATTCCTGATCGAGTATCGCCATGAGATCGTCGGGCCTCTGGGTGTGCGCAGGTTCAGATCGGCGGCTCAGGAACGTGCGTTCCGGATGGACTACGCGCAGCGCTTCTCCGGACAGCGAAGACTGGCCATCGCAATCTTCACCGCGTTATGGATCGTTTTTTCCATCCGTGATTTCGGGCGACTCGACATACTCGATCCCACCTACCTGCACCACAACGAACTCATTTTCGTGAGAACCGCTGCGGCGATCGGCATGGGCGTGGCCGTCCTGTTGTGGACCCCGCGCGCACTCGACGAACGCTGGGCCGTCGGGCTGCTCTGCATGTGGACGCTCAGCGCCTGGTTGGCCACCCTCAGAATGCTGCAGATCGTTGACCTCCCGTGGCATGAACACTATTCGATCCTGACGCTTACCCTGTTCACGATATTCATGGCTTTCCGGCTTCGGGCGATCACGGCAGCGTGGCTGGTCGGGCTTTGCGTCGCGAGCTACCTGCTCATGCTCTACCTCCAGCCTCCGGGCGAGAGGTTCGGCATGCACCTGTCGTCGGTGATTGCGCACGGCACGAGCGTGCCGCTGACATATGCCATCGGGCTGGTTGTCAGTATTCCCTTGGAACGTTCGGCAAGACGCGAATTCATGTATCAGCGCAACTTGCGCGCGGCCAAGGCGCGCGTCGAAGCTGCGTCGCGTGCAGTCAACGAACAGAACAAGCGCATGCAGGAACTCGTCAAGGAGAAGGAGCGGTTCTTTTCGTCGGCGTATCACGACATCCAGCAGCCGCTCGCCGCGATCAACCTTTTCATCCGCAGTGCCCGGACGAGGATCAGGGACGAACGCGCGGTGGAACGCGACCTCGACGTCATCCAGGAGACCGCGTCCGACATCCTCGACATGTTCAAGGACATCCAGGACTATAGCGAGTTGGGCTCGTATGTTCCCCGCCTGACGTCGGTCAATACGCCCAACCTGTTGACCGAGGTGCTCGAGCAATACCGGCAGACGGCCCAGTTGCGGGGAATCGATCTCAGACTCGCGCGGCGACGAGTGGCCCCGCCGTCCATCGAGACCGAGCGGTCACTCTTCAAGCGGGCCATATTCTCAACGGCACGTTCATGCTGCTGTGTGACGACGAACCAACCGTCCTCGAAGGCCTGCGACGCCTTTTCTCGAGCGCGGGCTCGCTTGTGCAGGCCGCGGAGTCGATGGCCGGGTTTGAAGCCATTCTCGCCGATGATAGCCGCATTCCCGATCTCATCGTGACCGATATCCGGCTGCGCGATGGGGCCTCCGGCAAGGAGGTTGCCGATCGGATCAGGCGTCACTTCGCGTGGGCGGGCGTTATTCCGGTCGCATTTATCACCGGCGAGTTACTCTCCGTTCAAGTGCTTCGCGACTTTCCGGAGCCATTCGTGCCGCTGCGCTAGTCCTCGGCACCGGAAGATCTGGTGGCGAATATCAGCCGGTTCGTTGCGGCCCATCGGAAGGCGAGTCTCGATCTCGCGAAGGATCAGTGACCGATAGCGTCCCGAGCGTTATGCCCTTGTCGGCCAGCATCACGATGAGTTCAGTGCGGCGCCGCAGGTTGAAGTGCGCAAGCAGATGACTGATGTACTTGCGCACTGTGATGTCTTCGAGCCCCATCTTCGACGCGATGGCTTTGGAAGGGAGCCCGCGTACGAGCCACGCAAGTGTTTCGTACTCACGCGGCGTGAGTCCAAGGAGCGGAGCGTCCCAAGGGTCGGCGCCGCCGTTCGTCGGCTGTGCTACTGCTGATTCGCGTGCCGGTGCCCCGGCGATGTCGATCGCGCGCCTCAGCCCGGCGATGCTCGCCGCGGGCAAGAACACGCCGCCTGAAAGCACGGCAACGATCGCGGCATGGAGTGCTTCGGGCGACGACGATTTCGGCACGTAGCCCATCGCGCGGAGTTCGAGGCATCGACCGACCGTCTCCATGCTTTCATCAGCCGATACGACGACCACGGGCAAGGACGATCGTGCGTCTTTCAACCGGACCAGCGCGTCGCAACCGTGCCCGTCAGGGAGTTCGAGGTCGAGAAAAACGATGTCTGGCTGCTCGGTCATCGCCAGATCGACTCCATGCGATAACGTATTCGCATGCAGCAGTTCGACATCCGGAAAAAGCTCCTTGATGAGCAGTCCGAGACCGGCTCTGAAGAGTTCGTGATCATCGACGAGCAGTACGCGCATCGCATCGTCTCCCGGCAACACATGCACATTCGTACGGATGAAGCAAGCGGCGTTCGAATTACAGCAATCGGCCACGGTGGCAGTATTCGAACGATCTTACACGCGGTTTGCCGTTGAGACCGGCCTATGTCACGCGATGCGAAAAGCGAACGAGTGTATCGGAGTCTGACTTCTTCCTGCTTGACTGGCTGGAACTGCTGATGGCGCACAATTCCAGCCGATCGCCTGTATCGGCGCTTGTCTTTCAAGGGTACTGTCACGTTGTTGGCAGGTTGACGGAGATCCGGCGACAATCTCTGATATGAAACGAGCCGCCCTGCAGCACGACGCACCTGCCACCGACACCATTTCCTATGCCGGCTACCGATTCCCGCCCGACGTGATCGGCTACGCGCTGTGGTTGTACTACCGTTTCCCATTAAGCCTGCGCATGGTCGAAGAACTGCTGGGCGCGCGCGGCATCGATCTGACCTACGAGACGGTGCGGCGCTGGTCGGTGAGGTTTGGCCTGGGCATTGCCCGGCGTATTCGCTCTACCGCGTTGGCCCGCGGCGATAAGTGGCACCTCGACGAAGTGGTGGTCACCATCAACGGCAAGAAGCACTGGTTGTGGCGTGCGGTGGACCAGCACGGCGCGCCCCGCGTGTACTGATCACCGACAAGCTCAAGAGCTACGCCGCAGCGAACAAGGATCTGGGGTTGAACGTCGAACACCGCCAGCACAAAGGATTGAACAACCGGGCGGAGAACTCGCACCAGCCAACGCGGATACGCGAGAAAGTGATGCGCCGCTTCAAGTCAGTGCGTCAACTACAACGATTCGCTTCGGTCCATGATCAGGTGGGCAACCTGTCGCGCGAACGTGACAACGCCCTGCGAAGGCAATATAGTGAGCCGGTGCGACGGCGAACCCTCTCAAGAAACAAAAGCTATTCGGCGGTAGCTTTTACGTTGTCACCGGAACTGATTCAAGGCGGAACCCAAGCTTGGCGGCGCGACGTTTGAGGGCAGCGATACTTCGTTGGTGTTGCTGCTCTTCGTAGCGCTGCTGCCCTTGATCGACGAAGGCCTCGCCGCGAGTAAGCATGAAGTACACCATGCGCGCGAGCTTGTGTGCGACTGCGGTGTTGGCGCGCGGCTTGTCCATGCGGGCGCACAGGCGGCGGTAAAACGCGCCCAGCGCCGAGTCGCTATGGGAAAGGGTCATGGCCGCCATCTTGAGCGCCTGCCGCGCCCGGTTGGCCGAGCGCTTCGTGGCCGAGGACAATACCTTGCCGCCGCTGATCTTTGTGCCGGGTGTCAGCCCCAGCCACGAACAGAATTGCTTGACGCTGGCAAAGCGGCTCAGGTCCGGGCCGATCTCGGACAGCAGTGTCAGGACGGTGGACACACCCAAGCCGTTGATGCGTGTGAGATCGACGCCCGCCCAGTTGGCGAGTCTCTGCCGCTCGTTAAAGTTGATTCGCAGCCTGGTGCCGGCCTTCGGCGCCTTGCCCAGGTCGACGTGGTGCCCGCCACGCTCGTCCACCAGCGTCTGCAGGCGGGTATCGCATTCGCCAAGATGACGGGCAAGGTCGTCGTACATCGCCAGCGCCTGCTTGAGCACAAACAGGTGCTCCTCGCGCCAGTTGCCTGTTAATGCACGCGCGATATCGTCGGCGCTGCGCCTGATCCGGCCGTGACGAAAGCGGGCCAGCACCTTCGGATCGCGTTCGCCCGCGACGATGGCGCGGATGATCGCCTGTCCCGTCGTCCCCATGATGTCGCTCAGCACCTCGGTAAGCTGGATATTCATCTGCACCAGCGCTTTCTGCATGCGCTGCACCCAGCTGCCCTGTTCAGTGAGCAGCACCTCGCGCTGGCGTGCCACCGCGCGCACCACGCAGACCTCGTCGCCGGGGCGCCAGGCCGCCCGCAGCAGCCCCAGGCTCATCAGCTTCTGCAGCCACTGGCAGTCCTGCACGTCGCTCTTGCGGCCCGGTACGTACTTCATCTGCCGCGCGTCAACCAGCCACACCGCCAGCCCGCGCCGCTCCAGCACCTCGTACACCGGTATCCAGTAGGTTCCGGTCGATTCGAGTGCCACCGTATCGACACCGCACGCCAGCAACCAGTCGGCCATCGCGTTCAGATCGTCGGTCATCGTGCCGAATTCTCGCACCGGCCCATCGTCCGCGGTCCTGGGTACCGCTACCCAGTGGCTCGAACTACCTATATCGATTCCCGCTGCGTTCGGAAACACTTCGGGACCGTCTTCCCGCTTGCGCATTGCCATCGTTTGTCTCGCGATCGTTGATGAATGGCAGCGCCATGGGAAGCGTCGTATAGGACTCGATCTCTCAAACGGGATGCGGCTCGCGCCGCTCGCCACTGTCACCGACGATTCCCGGACCATGCTGAGTGCCGGGCTCGCTTCACGACGCTTGCCAACGTCGTAAGCTCGCACCAATGGGTTTTCGGTCATCGCGGCGCTGCTGACCACGTTATAGCCCATCGCCATCGCAACATCGTTTCTTCAGGAACACCGTACCCGGCACGGGTTTGGGACGCTGAGTATTCGTTGACGAGCGCAAGCGCACCCGCGGACTCGAAGCTAAAGCGGCAAACGTCCAGGCGTTTGGGTCGACCATGTGCGCACGGGGCGAGGCTTGCTTGGGTGACGAAATCCAGCATTATTTCGAGTCCATCGCGGTCCCGCCGTTGCATGAATGCCGTCATGACTCCCTTGGCGTAATCAAATAAATTTCAGATGCCCAACAACGACACTCCCGAACCACAAGCCGTCTGTGATCCGATTTCCCGAAGTGCGATCTTCCTCACACTCACGGTAGCGCGCGGCGAAGGCCAAGCCGACACCGTGCGTGAATGGTGCGGCGACATTGCCGCGCTGGTCCGCGCGGTCGGCACACGCGCGCCTACCGCTAACCTTTCTTGCGTGTGCGGCTTCGGTTCCGAAGCGTGGGATTTTCTTTTCGGCGCGCCGCGTCCCGCGTCGCTGCATCCTTTCATCGAGGTCGGATCGGGCGAGCGCCGCGCCATTGCCACACCCGGAGACATCCTGCTGCATATCCGCGCGGATCACTTGGATCTATGCTTCGAGCTCGCGTCACAGTTGCTCATCAAACTGGGCGACGCCGTCACGGTCGTCGACGAGGTGCAGGGTTTTCGCTACTTCGACCTGCGCGACATGGTGGGCTTCGTCGACGGCACGGAGAATCCATCAGGGAGAAGCGCCCCGAACCACACGATCATCGGCGAGGAGGATTCGGAATTCGCGGGCGGCAGCTATGTGATTGTGCAGAAGTACTTTCACAATATGGATGCATGGGATGGCCTGACGGTGGAGCAACAGGAAAAGATCATCGGGCGCAAGAAGCTGTCCGACGTCGAACTAGACGCGGCTGTGAAGCCCTCGTGCTCGCATAGCTCGCTCACGACCATCGATGAGAACGGCCAGGAGATCAAGATCCTGCGGCACAACATGGCCTTCGGCCGTCCTGGCGCAAAGGAGTTTGGGACATACTTCATCGGCTATGCGCGCACGCCCGCGCCGATCGAGCAGATGATGGAAAACATGTTCGTCGGTCGCCCGCCGGGCAATTACGACCGATTGCTCGACTACAGCCGCGCAGTGACGGGAGGTCTCTTCTTCGTGCCGTCCGCCGATCTGCTCGATGCGCTCCCGGACAGAGGCTCTGCGGCGGCGTCGACGTCATCTCAGCCGTCCAGCACGCCATCAAACGAAACAAGCCGCAGAGGAACATTGAACATCGGCTCACTTAAAGGAACTTCACAATATGAATAACCTGCATCGCGAGCTTGCGCCGATTTCCGAGGACGCATGGGAACAGATGGAAGCCGAAGTGGCGCGCGCCTTCAAGCGCTCCGTCGCGGGGCGGCGCGTCGTGGAGGTGAAAAGCCCGGGGCGGCACGGCCCTGGCGGCCATCGGCACGGGGCACCAGACGAGCGTCGCGGCGCCGAGGAAAGGCGTGTCGGCGAAGCTCTACGAAGTCAAGCAATTGGTGCAGCTGAGCATGCCGTTCACGCTGCAGCGCGAGGCGATCGATAGCGTGGAGCGCGGCTCGAACGACGGCGACTGGCAGCCCGCGAAGACCGCCGCGAGCGAGCTGACACTCGCCGAGGACAGCGCAGTCTTCGAAGCTGCGGCTCGCGGGCGTTGACGGCCCATACTCCGTGCTGCTTGGGGCGGATGCCAGAGGTGGCCTCGCGAATTCGGACAGTCGGCTAAGTGGACGGGCCGGGGCCTGAGCCAGCGGTAATGCTGGCAAAGGATAATTGTCTCGCACCACCGCCCGTTGAATATCATCGAGCCCTCTGGGCATCGCAGGATGCGATGCGCGTCGCACGCGCCGGCGCAGCCCGCGATCCAGTAGTTCGGCGCCCGGCCGTGCCGGGCGTGACGCGCTTACTGCTTGACGCCTTCGGCCTGGATATGCAGCGTGGTCTTCATGTTGAAGCCGTACGCCTTGCCGAAGTCGATGCCGAAATCGTCGCGATTGAACGTCGCGACCGATTCGGTGCCGCACACTTCGCGCTTCAGAACCGGGTGCTGGATGCACTTGAACGATTCGATCTTCAGGTTGACCGGTTTCGTGACGCCGTGCAGCGTCAGCGTGCCGATCACTTCGACCGGCTTGTCGCCGTCGAAGCGGATCTGCGTGCCCTTGTAGGTCGCGGTCGGGAACTTCGCGGTGTCGAAGAACTTGTCGCCGACCAGTTCCTCGTTGAGCTTGTCGTTGCCGATGCCGACCGAGGTCAGGTCGATCGTCGCCTCGACCGTGCCGGTCTTCGCCGCGCGATCGAGCACGACGGTGCCGCTGCTTTTCTGGAACTTGCCGCGCCAGATCGACAGGCCGCCGAAGTGGTCGGTCTCGAAGCTCGGCGACGTGTGCGTCGGATCGAGCAGGTAGGTTTCGGCGGCGGCCATCGCGTTGAACGAGCATGCAGCGGCGAGCGCGCCGGCGGCGAGCAGGAAGGATTGCTTCAAGGTGGACTCCAGAGGTCGAAGGGTAAGGCGGTGCTGCGGCGTTGTGGGTTATTTGTTCGCCGCGACCAGATGAAATTTGATGACGACTTCGTCGGCGACCACCGACGTGTCTTTCCATTCGCCGGTGCCGACGTCGAACTGCGTGCGCTTGATCGGCAGCGAGCCGTCGAAAGTTTGCGTGGCGCCCTGGCTCGCGATCACGACCGGCACGACGACCGTTTGCGATTTGCCTTTGATCGTCAGCTTGCCGGTCACCTTGTACTGGTTGCCGCCAGCCGGCGCGATCGAGCTCGACACGAAGGTCGCGCTCGGGAAGGCGCCGCTGTCGAACCATTCCTTGCCTTGCGCCTGCTTGTTGTAGTCGTCGGCGCCGAGGTCGTAGCTCGCGGTGTCGATCGACACGTTCGCGCTGCCCGCAGCCGGCTTCGCCGGATCGAAATTCAGTTGCGCGGAGAACTTCCTGAACTTGCCGTCGACGGGCACGTTCATCTGTTTGGTCGTGGCGATGACGCTGCTTTTCGCGAGGTCGACGTCGGCGTGCGCGAGGTTTGCGCCGAGCAGCGCAAGCGCCGCGAAAGAAGCGAGCGTCGCGCGACGAGCGGAGAGATAAAAGGGTGTCTTCATGATGGTACGCATCCTATCCGAGCTTCGCGGCCTGATTGCACACCGCGAGGAATTTGATTGCCAACCAGTCGTAACCAATCGACAGGAGTTATGGCTTTCTTCAAGCTGTCGTATCGTTATGCGCGGGTCTTCAGAAACGGCACCATGCGCGCGAGCAATCCGTCGCGATCGATGAACTGATGCTTGAGCGCCGCGAGCATGTGCATCAGCACGAGCGCGAGCAGAGTGTAATTGAGCAGCACGTGTACCGTGCGCAGCGTGGCCTTCAGCGCCTGATCGGGACCGATTATCGTCGGCAGCGGCAGGATGCCCAGATACACGACCTGAATGCCGGCCGCCGAGCTGTAGAAGTAGCCGGACAGCGGAATCGCGAGCATCAGCAGATACAGCAGACCGTGCACCAGATGCGCGGCGGCCTTCTGCCACGCGGGCGTCGCGGCATCGAGTTCGGGCGCGCGATGCGTCGCGCGCCACAGCACCCGCAGCAGCGCCAGCGCGAACACGGTCACGCCAATCCATTTGTGCCACGAGAAGTACTTGAGCTTCGTCGGCGTGAAGCCGGGGATATCGGTCATGATCCAGCCGATGTAGAAGCCGCAGATCATCAGCGCGGCGACCAGCCAGTGCAGCGCGATCGCCGCGCCGTGGTAGCGCGTGGGAGCGCAAGCGTGTGTTTGCATCGTGTTCTATCCGTTGCTCGCGAGAAGCCGCGTGAGAATGCGGATAGTAGGGATGCCCATTCAAACTGAATAGGCGGGTGGGCGGGAACAGATCGTTGTCGCGGTGATGTTAATCGTGTCGAGAGGTATGCGCGCAGAAAGGTCCGCGCATGAAGGCACGCACACTGCTATGGAGCGCTCGCCGTGGTACCGCTGTGGTAATTTGTTGCCCCGAACAACACGGTTGCGCGCTTTGCGCAGCCACGGACATAACCCATTATCCGGGCGTTAAGCCGTGAATTCCGTTTTTCTTTCCTGGAGTATTGCCGCGCTCGCTACCGCCGGCGTGATCACACGGCCGTTCAAATGGCCCGAAGCCGTGTGGGCCGTCGCCGGCGCGGTGCTGCTCGTCGCCCTCGGCCTATTGCCCTTGCATCTCGCGGTCGAAGCGATCGGCAAGGGCACCGACGTCTATCTGTTCCTGTTCGGCATGATGCTGCTATCCGAAGTCGGCCGCCGCGAAGGGCTGTTCGACTGGGTCGCGGTGCTCGCTGTCAATCATGCGCGCAGTTCGCCGCGCAAGCTGTTCGTGCTCGTGTATCTGTTCGGCGTGGTGATCACCGCGTTTCTTTCCAACGACGCCACCGCCGTCGTGCTGACGCCCGCCGTGTTCGCGGCGGCGAAGAAAGCGAAGACACCGCCGCTGCCGCTGCTGTTCGTCTGCGCGTTCGTCGCCAATGCGGCAAGCTTCGTGTTGCCGATTTCGAATCCGGCCAACATCGTGCTGTACGGCAATCACACGCCGCCGCTGGGACCGTGGATGCTGCGCTTCACGCTGCCGTCGGTGCTGTCGATTGCCGCGACCTTCGTGATGCTGCGCTGGACGCAACGCGAGGCGCTCGCTGGCGTCTGCGAGGCAAATCTCGACGCGGTCGAGCTGTCGGCGAGCGGGCGCGTCGCGCTCGCGGGCATCGCGGTGACGGCCGGCGCGCTGCTGACGGTCTCCGCCTACGACATCCAGCTCGGCCTGCCGACCGCGATCCTCGGCACGCTGACCGCGCTCGTCGTGCTGATCAAGGAGCGCAGATCGCCGCTGCCGATGATGCGCGAAATTTCGTGGAACGTGTTGCCGCTCGTCGCCGGGCTGTTCGTGCTGGTCGAGATGCTCGATCACACCGGTGTGATCAACATGTTCGCGGGTGCGTTGCGCCGCGCGACCGAACACAACGAAATGGAAGCGGCCGGGTGGGCCGGCGCGAGCGTCGCGTTCCTCAGCAATCTGATCAACAACCTGCCGGCCGGCTTGATCGCGAGTTCGACCGTGATGCAGGCGCATAGCCCCGAGCGCGTGATCGACGCGCTGTTGATCGGCGTCGACCTCGGGCCGAACCTGTCGATCACCGGCTCGCTCGCGACGATCCTGTGGCTCAACGCGATTCGCCGCGAAGGCGAAGACGTCAGCTTCATGAAGTTTCTGAAAGTCGGCGCGCTGGTGATGGTGCCCGCGCTCGTGCTGGCGCTTGGGGCACGGATATTAACTGGCTGAACGGATGCCGGACCCGCCCGCCATCAGCGGGCTTGTGCAGGAACCGACGCGCGTCGCGCCGGCGAGCTCGTCCAGTCGCGCGCCGACCGAGCGCAGCCTTGCTTCGAGGTGGGCGACGCGCTGGCGTTGCGCGGGCACCATCGACGAACGGTTCAACGCATGCAGCCGACGATGCCAGTACGACAGCGGAAAACGGTCGCGCCCAGAAAGTGCGTTGAAAACGACTTCGAGGTGGGCGATTTCCTTGTCGATATCTTGGTAGCTCATCACAAAGGTCCAGGAAAGAAGGTGGGATAGGGGCGCGCGAACCTGACAGGGATCGCAAGGTCCGTTCCATCCCGCCTATATGTAGTCAATATCAGCCGTGCCGGCGCAGAGCGCCACATCGAGCGCGCGCCTGGCGCCGTGCGCGTTGGTAAGAAGCGGCAAACTCCATGCAAGCTTTACGCGGCACTCCACCTTTCAACGGGACAACGGGAATTCACCAGGCGTGCCCGCGAGGCGCGTGTCCTATGCTGAGTCAACGGCGTGGGCCGGTCTCGGGGCGATCGAAACCGCCCGCGCGACGGCCCGGCGCGCGCTTTCAACGCGGCGCGATCACGAGCGGTTGCGCATAGCTGACCGTCGGCGCGGGCACCACCGCATAGTTGAGCGCGGGCGGCGCCGCGACGATGGTCGCGGCCGCCACTGGCACGTCGACAGGCGGTGCCGATACATACACGGGATTGACCGGCACCGGGTAGTAGACCGGCCGCGGCGGCGGCGCGTAGACCACGGCGGCGGGCAGATACACGACGACTCGCGCGTAGGCAGCGGAAGAACAGGCGAGACCGATGGCGGTGAAAGTCGAGGCGCAGGCGAGACGGATAGTCATTTGGGACTCCTGATACGTGAATGCCGACGAACGGCAGACGGAACGATACGCAGCAGGCCCGCAAAACGAAACCGCGAACTCATTTCATTCGATGTCACGCTGCAGCGGCACCCGGCGCCGTGACATGATTCGACATGATTCTCGAATTGCGATCGCGCGGCGTCTGACCAACAATTCGGCCTGTCATCGAAACGGCTCGCGGCACCCAGGCAGGCGACGGTCGATGTTCCAACCGAAGGAGTCAGTCATGAAGAAGTTGCTCGCCACCGTGCTGCTGTGCTGCGCGTCCACCGTCGCGTTCGCTCAGGCCGCCGCGCCGCAAGGTATCAGCCAGCAGCGGATGGAGCGCATGGAGCAGCAGTTGCAAACGCGTTTTTCAAGCGCGAACACCACCCACGACGGCAAGCTGACGCGCGACCAGGCAGCGGCCGGCATGCCGCTGCTCGCGCGTCATTTCGACGAGATCGACACGCAGAAGGCCGGCTACATCACGCTCCCGCAGATCGAGGCATTCATGCAGGAACGCGGGGCCGCACACTGAGCGGCTCGGTTATCGAGGAGCTTTCGGATGGAACGCCCCGCCAGGATCATCGTGCTCGACGACGAAGCCGAATTGCGCAACATGCTGCTGCGCTTTCTGCGCGGTCATGGCTTCGACGTGCGCGCGGCCGAGGACGGCAAGCGCCTGAATCGCTACCTGGAGCGCGAGCCGTTCGACCTGCTGATACTCGATCTGATGATCGGCGAAGAGGACGGCCTCGAGATCTGCGCGAAGCTGCGCGCTCAAGGGCAGACCTTGCCGATCCTGATGTTGACGGCGAAGGGCGATCCGCTCGATCGCGTGACCGGCCTCGAAACCGGCGCCGACGACTACCTCGCGAAACCGTTTCTGCCGCGCGAACTGGTGGCGCGAATCAATGCGTTGCTGCGCCGCCAGAAGATGGCCGCGGGCGACCTCACGCTGACGTCGCAGTGCGTGCGTTTCGGCGACTTCACGCTCGACATCGGCAAGCAGGAGCTGTCGCGCGCGGGCGAGCCGCTCGAGATTCATTCCGCGCAGATGCTGCTGCTGGTCGCGCTCGCGTCGTCGCCGAATCGCGCGGTGAGCCGCGACAACCTGCTCGCGCGTGCGCGAGGGCGCGACCATGACGCGCTCGATCGCAGCATCGACGTACAGGTGCTGCGGCTGAGGCAGATCGTCGAGGACGATCCGTCGAAGCCGCGTTTCATTCGCACCGTCTGGGGCGTCGGCTATATGCTCGTCGCCGATCTCGAATCATGATGCGCTCACTGTCGCGCGCACTGCTGCCGCGCACGCTGCTCGCGCGCAATATCGCGCTGTTGATCGCGCTCGTGATGCTGAGCCAGATCTGCTCGATCGCCGTGCTGCTGCATTACGTGCAGCGGCCACGCGTCGAACGCGCGGCGGCCGTGTTCGCGACCTACGTGACGACGCTCGACAACCTGCTCGCGGCCACTCCGCCCGCCTCGCGCGCGGCGCTGACCGCGCGTCTCGACGCGCGCGAGCAGTTGCCGCCCGAAGCGACCGACACACCGCCGCACGATCTGTTGCATGTGTACAGCACCTATCAGCACGGCGTTTTCGTCGACAGCCTGCAGAAGCATCTGCCCGCCGATATGCCCGTGCGGTGGCAGACCGAGGGCGGGCAGCGGCTGTGGATTCGCATGCATGCGCCGGCTGCCGGGTCCGACCACGCGGCCGGTTCGTTGGCCAGCGCGCCATACTGGATCGCGCTGCCGGTTCCCGAGGACGCGCAGGGCAGCGGCCTCGAAGCGGCGATCTTCCTGTCGTTGGGTCTCGGCGTGCTCGCCGCGCTCGCCGGCTACGCGATCCAGCTGCACCTGAACGAACCATTGCACGAGCTCACGCAAGCGGCGCGGCGCGTCAGCGCCGGCGACCTGCCCGCGCCGCTGCCGACCGACGGCCCCGCCGAAATCGCCGCCGTGAGCAGCGCTTTCAATCAGATGACGCGCGCGTTACAGGACGCCGAAGCGACGCGCGCGTTGATGCTCGCGGGCATCTCGCACGACATCCGCACGCCGTTGACGAAGCTGCGCCTGTCGATGGCGATGGCGATGCCGCAGGGGGCCGACAGCAGTTTCGTCATCGCCGCCGAATCGTATCTCGATCAGATCGAGACGATTCTGCAGCAGTTCATGGATTACGCGGGCAGCGGCGAGCGCGAGGAAGCGCAGCCCGGCGATCTGAATGCGCTGATCGAACGGCTCGCGGGCGACTTCGCGGGGCTCGGGCACGAGTTCGACCTGTCGTTGGGCAGCTTGCCGGCCGTTCGATATCGGCCGATCAGCATGATGCGGCTGCTGATGAATCTGATGCAGAACGCGATCGTCTACGGCGGCAGCGGGCTTGCGGTGCGCACGTGGGCGACGCAGGACGCGGTCACGGTTGCGGTCGGCGATCGCGGTAAAGGTTTGACGGCGGAGGAGTTGGAGAAGCTGAAGGCGCCGTTCCAGCGCGGCCGCAATGCGCGTGCGCGTAGCGGCGGCACGGGGCTGGGGCTGTCGATCGTCGATCGGATCGCGCGGCTGCACGGCGGCGGCCTGCAGTTTCATCCGCGCGACGGCGGCGGCCTCGAAGTGTGGGTCGTATTGCCGGTCGAGGCGGCATGATGGGATGAGGCGGTGGCGTTCTTGCCGCTCACTCGCGATCGAGCCACGCGTCGAGCCCGACCCGAAACGCAACGCCCGCGATGACCGGCACCGTCAGCATCAGGATGATGCCGAAGTTCGGGATCTCGTCGCCGTACATGATCGGGTTGTACAGCACGACGCCCGACACGATCGTGAACATCACGACGCCAATGGCGACCATCAGGAGATTGCGCACGGACATGGACAGCGTCTTGCGCTTCGGCTTGTCCGTCGTGTCGTGAGCGCCGGGTGCTTCGTCGTGTTGGGCAGGCATGATGGTTCTCGTGGCAAAAAATGCGGCATCGGAAGCGGGTGCGGAGGGCACCGCGCCCGGCATCATACCCGCACCCGCGCGGCTGATGCAGATCGGGGCCGCGCCGTTGCGGTACTCACCCTTACCAACAATATATGCCATTCCAGGCCGCGATTTCAGGCGTCGGCAGTCGACCCCGCCGGAGGCGCCGAATCCGCGCGAGACGCCGATGCAAGCGCGCAACCGCTCAGGCCGAGCTCGTCGAGAATCGCGCTCATCAAGCCCGTGCGGCGCCATTGCAGCCACCTGATGTAGCACGTCTGCGACGGCGGAAACGTGCCGGGCAGCCGATGCCATTTCTCGTTGCGCGTGACGACCCACAGAATCGCGTCCAGGATCTCGCGCGGAGGACGCGCGGGCCGGCCCAGACGTTTCTTCGGGTCCTGCTTGAACAGATGACTGATGCGCGCCCAGGCGTCATCGGAAAGAGGAAGATCTAGCATGCCGCGAACACCTGACTGACCGGTTTATGTCGATCTTACGGTTTGGGCGGTTCCTTCTAATTCCGGATTTACGCGGGGTTTGGCCCGCTGAACCGCGGATTGCTTCGCGTCCGATGATGCTAGCGTTGCTCTCCTGACCTTCATCTGCGACGCGCCGGGGATTACCGCGACCACGTTGAAGGAGCTGACGCTGATCTCTTCGGCCCTAGGACGCCGCCTCGGTGTGGTCGAGCCATTGCGCGAACTCGTGTCGCAACTGCGCGATATCGAGCGGCTTGCCGAGTAGCCGTGCACCCGGAATCGCCGCCCCGATCTCCGCGCTGCGACCGTAGCCCGACACCAGCAGCACGCGTATCTCCGGCTGCACGCGCCGCACCGCGCGCGCGAGTTCGTGGCCGGACATGCCGGGCAGCGTGAGGTCGGTCAACAGTACGTCGTAGCGCTGCGTGTTCGCGAGCGGCAACGCTGCTTCCGCGCTCGCGACCGCGGTGCAAGCGAGGCCTAACGCGCCGAGCAGTTCGCCGAGCGCCTCGCGCGATTCGGTGTCGTCCTCGACGAACAGCACTCGCGCGGCTTCGTGGGCCGCACGCGGCTGGATCGGCTTGTGCGGCTTTTTCTTCGGCTCTTTGTTCGACGCTTTCCGCGGGCCCTTCGCAGTGGCGCACGGGTTGGCGCTTTCGTACGCGGCGGGCGGCACGCATGCGGCGATCCGCGCTTCGCGCATCCCGGCCGCGTGGTCCGCGCGCGCGGCGCCCGCGCGTAGAACGTTACGCACCAGACGGGCAAGATCGTCGCGCCGGTACGGCTTCGACAGCAGCGTGATACCCGCGTCGAGCTTGCCGTGGTGGACGATTTCGTCGCGCGTATAGCCCGACGTGAACAGCGTAGGCAGCGGCGGCGTGCGCGCGGCCGCGCGTTGCGCGAGCTCGACGCTCTTCAGCTTGCCGGGTATCACGACGTCGGTGAACAGCAGATCGATCGGCACGTCGCTGTCGATGAATTCGAGCGCCGCGTCCCCGTTCGACGCGGTCAGCACCTTGTAGCCGAGCTGCGCGAGCATTTCGACCGCGGTCAGCCGCACGTCGGCATCGTCCTCGACGACGAGTATCGTTTCGCCGCCCCCGACCGATGCCGCGGTGCCATCGACGGTCTCCGGCGTCTCCGCCTCGCAGCAGCGCGGAAAGAACAGCGACACCGTGGTGCCGTATCCCACTTCGCTTTCTATCGACACATGCCCGCCGCTTTGCCGCGCGAAGCCGAACACCATGGACAGGCCAAGGCCGGTGCCGTGGCCGTCGGGTTTGGTCGTGAAGAACGGCTCGAACACGCGTTGTAGCACTTCGGGCGGCATGCCCGAGCCGGTGTCGGCAACCGAGAACTCGACGTATTCGCCGGGCGACAACTCCGGCTTGCCGCGGCAGAACGCGGCGTCGAGCGTGCGGTTGGTCGCGCGCACGGTCAGCACGCCGTCGGCGCGCATCGCGTCGCGCGCATTGATCGCGAGATTGAGCAGCGCGTTTTCGAGCTGGTTGCGGTCGACCTGCACGTTCCACAGATCGTCGCTGAGCACCGTGTCGATCCGCACCGTTTCGCCGAGCGCGCGATGCAGCATCTCGCTCATGCCGGTCAGCAGGCGGCGCGGATTCAGCACGGTCGGCGACAGCGGCTGACGCCGCGCGAACGCGAGCAGATGCGCGGCGAGCTTCGCGCCGCGTTTGACGGCATCGGTCGCGGCGGATAGACGCCGCTGCGTGACCGGGTCGTCGTCGGCGTCGGCCGCGAGCATCTGCAGATTGCCGTTGATCACCTGCAGTACGTTGTTGAAGTCGTGCGCGACGCCGCCCGTCAGGCTGCCGATCGCTTCCATCTTCTGCGCCTGGCGCAGCTGTTCCTCGGCGAGCGCGCGCGCCGCGATCGAATCGGCGACGCGCTGCTCGAGCGTTTCGGTCAACTGAAGAAGCTGCTGTTCGGCGATCTTGCGCTCGTGAATGTCGATCAGCACGCCCGGAAAGCGCGTCGGTTCGCCGTGTTCATCGAACTGGCAGCGGCCGTTCGCCTGTACCCACATATAGCCGCCGTCAGGCCGCCGGATTCGGTACTCGGCGCGAAACGGCTCGCCGCTGCGGATCGCTTCGGCGGTCAGGCGGTCGTTGAGCGCCTGGTCGTCGGGGTGGATCATCTGCGTCACGGCATCGCGCGCGACGCCCTTCGACGCTTTGTCGCGTGCAAACAGGAAGGTCCGCGCGAAGCGTTCGTCGCCCGTGACCTCGCCGGTGCGCACGTCGAGCACCCAGGTGCCGAGCACCGCGCCGGTGTTCAGAGCGAGCTGCAGGCGTTCGTTGGTCTCGTGCAATTCGGTTTCGGCTTGCTGGCGCATCCGCTCGGTCAGCACGCGCCCGGTGGTCTCGACGACCATCGCGAGCACACCGGCCGGCGCGCCGCTGTCGCCCGCGACAGGGCTGTAGTACAGATCCATCCACACGTCTTCCGGCTTGCCGTCGCGCAGCAGCATGAGCGCCTTGTCGCGATACGACAGCGTGCCGCCCGCGAGGCAGGTGACCATCACGTGATGGTTGAAATCGGCGACTTCGGGCCAGCCCTCTTCGACCGGACGGCCGAGCAGATACGGATGCCGCCCGCCCGCGAAGACCGCATAGGCGTCGTTGTAGATCATGTAGCCGGGCTCGCCCCACAACAGCACGAGCGGCACCGGCGAGGCGAGCATCATCTGGACCGTCGAGGTCAGACTGCGCTGCCAGTTTTCGATCGCGCCGAGGGTGGTGGCGCGCCAGTCGAATTCGCTGATGCGTCGCGCCATCTCGCCGCGCCAGCCAGCGCAGCCGCAGTCTTGTGCCGGAAAAGGCATGCAGCGCTCCACGTGAAATCACGTCGAAAATGATTGGCTCTTGACCGAAGCTTCGAGGGTTCGCGCGCGTTGCACAGCCTCGCGAATCCCAAATATTGTAGGGCACAACGCCTTATCGTTGATGCATCGCAGACGCTATTCGGGGTTTTGCCGGGTAAGCACCCGTGTCCGAAACCGTACCAATTTGGCACCTCGTTCGATGCGCGGGCAACATTTACCGCGAGGCGCATTTGCTGCGCGGCGAAAGCGGAAGAAGCGCCCGCATTTCAGGCGGTGGCTCGATACCTTCGCGTAGGGCGTGGTCGTGCCCACGGTCAGGTGCGAATCGTGCTCTCGTCCCCGATTCCTGCGCGAGCTTCGAACTTCAACGGAACGCACCGTACGATGGCGAAGGAAAACATCACACGATATCCACACCCCAAACCCGCCGTCGAGCTCGTGAGCAGCCACGAGGCCGGCTATCTCGAGCATGGCCGGCGCTATGCGATGGAGTGCGAACGAAAGTGAGGGCGGGGGGCGCCGAGGCTTGCGATTCATCGAATGCAAGCCGCGACCTCATCCAACGAGTGCGTCCGTCAGTTGGACAGCGACAGATACTGCGACGTCAACGGCACCGGCGGGAACGGCTGCAAGCCGGTCTGCTTGTTGAAGCTGTAGCGCACGTACACGGCCGCGAGCCACTCGCGATATTCATAGGCATTGCCGAGCGACGCGGTCGCCCCGACCGCGAGCTGCGGCGCGAGCTGATATTCACCGACGCCGCTGATCGAATACGACACGCCGGTCTTGCTCTGACCCGGGTAGACGGCGGTCAGACCGTTGCCGAGGGATTGCGCGGCGGCGGCCGCGTCACCTTGCCGCGTCGAGCCGTCGTTCAGCGGGAAGTAGTTCGACGCATCCTCGCGATAATGCTGCACGCCGATCGAACCCTTCACGTCATATGTAAACAGGCCCGCGCGGCCCGACCATTCGACCGGCAGATTCAGGATCACGTACTGCTGCGGACTGAAGTAGCCGCCCTGGCCGTAAGTGAAGTACGACAGATTGCGGTTGTAGCCCATGATCGTCGTGTTCACGCCGACCGTCAGCGTCTGGTCGGCGTCTTTCAGCAGACGCGTGTAGACGCCGCCACCACCCTTGATCGCGTTGTTGCCCGGCACGTTGGTGCCCATGTAGTGCTGATACGACGCGTTCACGTACAGGCCGCTCGTGCCGTCGTCCCAGCTGAGGCTGGCAAGCGCGCCGTTCGACGTGACGCCGCCCCATTCGAGGCCGGCGGCCGCATCGCGCGCGCCCGCGTACGACAGCAGGCTGTCCGTCACCGCGCGTCGCGCGACCGCGATCGAGTACGAGACCTTGTCGGTGATGCCGCCGTTGTATTGCGCGCCACCGACGATGTTGGTCTCGCGCAAGCCGATCGGCGTCACGCCGATATCGCCGCTGATGCTGCGGCTGTCATAGCCGACGGACAGGCCCACACCGCTCGCGGTCTGGCTGCCGTAGTTGTTGGTGCCGTTCTGCGCCGCCGATTTCGACGACGCGGTCGAAAGCCCCGCGCCGAAGCGCGCGAGCGTCGACGTGCTGTTCGACGCGGTGCCTGCGTCGAGCGTGACCGGGGTCGCGGTCACGACCACGTGACCGTTGCCCGCCTTGATACGCCCCTGAATCGGCGCCTCGATGTCGGTGAGCGACGACAGTCCGTCCTCGCCGACTCGATTGCGGAAGATCAGGCCGCCCGACACGGTGCTCGACTGCTCGCGATTGACCTGCGCAAGCTCCTCGGCGACGCCGAGCGTCTGCGCGTTCGCGACGTTCGACTGCGGGTTGTTCTGCGCGTTGCTGCCGGGCGGGTAGTACGGTTGCGCGTAGCCGGCCGGCGGTTGCGGAATGTACGGCTGCTGCGCGTAGTAGCCCTGGTTCGGGTAAGGCTGCGGTTGATAGGGCTGTTGCGGCGGGTACGGCTGATACGGCTGCGCGTAGCCCTGCTGCTGCGGATACGGCGGCGGCTGCGCGTAGACCGGCGCGGGTTGGCTCGTTTTCGCCGTGCTCTTCTTTGTGCTCTTCTGCGTGCTCGTGCGTGTCGATCCGTACGGCAGCGCCGTCGTCGACGCGGCGTTGGCCTGCGCTTGGCGCGCGGCTGGCGACATAGGCCACGGTGTGGCCGCATAGCCGTCCTGCGTGCCGTAGGGCTGCTGCCCGTACGCTGGTTGCCCGTATGCCGGCTGTCCGTACGCCGGTTGCTGCGGATACGCTTGCTGCTGCGCATAGGGCTGCTGCTGCGTATAGCCCGCGTCGTACTGCTGCCGCGGCGTCGGCTGCCCGGGCGCCTGACCTTGCCCCGGATAAGGCTGCAACGGCGCGCCCGACTGGCTCGAGCCGTTGGATTCCTGTCCGTAGCCGCCGACCTCGGCGGCGGAGCGGGGCGCTCCGTACGGTGCGGCGACCGGCGCGGGCTGTGCGGCAGGCGCGTTATAAGGCGTCGCGGCGGGCGCCGTATAGGGCGCGACATACGGCGCGGGCTGAAGGGGCGGCGGATAGTTCGGCACGGTCTGCGTCGGCGAGGAAGACTGCGTATTCAGGAACGGAAGCGCGGGACGCGCGGCATTGTCGGCGACGCCCGAAGGGACGATCGCCGTTTTGCCTTCGAATGGATTGGTGCCCGGCAGCGGCGTCGCGCCGATCTGGCTCATCGCCGCTTCCCAGCCGCGCGGCACGTTGGTGCCTGCGTTGCGGGGCGCGTTCGCCGCCAGCGGCGTGTTGGCCGCGACCAGCGAGCGTTGCAGATAGGTCGACGCGAGCGACAGCTTGCCCTGGGCGCGATACATGCGCCCCACGGTCGCGAGCACGCCCGGGTCGTTGGGCGCGAGGGCGAGCGCCTGGTTCGCGAGCGTTTCGGCGTAGCTGAACTGCTTCGCGCCGGTCGCAGCCGAGATCGCCGCCTGCAGCAGATTCAGATCGTCGGGGCGGCGCTGCAGCGCGACACGGAAGCTCGTGAGCGCGTTGCGGTCGTCCCCCGCGCTCGCATACATGCGGCCGAGCGCGGCTTGCAGGTCGGGGTTGTCGGGCATCGCGGCGAGCCACGGCGCGATCACGTCGTAGGCGCTCGCGAGATCGCCGCGCAGGCGTACCGCGTCGGCTTGTCGGATGACGATGCCGAGATTCAGGTTGTTGAAGTCAGTGCGCTGCTGCGGCGTCAGTTGCATGCCTTGCAACTGGCGCATCACGGCGCCGAGCTCGGCCTGCTGGTTGGCCGCGGACAGAATGCTCGCGTATTGCAGCAGCAGATCGGTGTTGCCGGGCGCCGCGCTCATCGCGCCGCGCACGAGTGCGAGCGCGCGGGTCGGATCGCCGGCCTGCTGGTACGCGCCGGCGATCACGCCGATCAGCTCGGGGTTGTTGCCGGCCACCGGCTCGGCGGCGCGCAACGTCGCGATGGCCTGCTGCGTCTGGCCGTTCTTCGCCATGCGCGTCGCGAGGTCGGCCTGCCGATGCACCCACAGCCGATGCTGCAACGTCGTCATCGCATCGGTGCGCTGCGCGGGCGCAATACGGTCGAGCTGCGCGAGACCGGTCGACCAGTCCTGCGTTTCCGCCGACAGCAGCGCGCTCGCGTACAGCGCATCGGTCATGTCCGGATGCGTGGCGAGCAGACCGTCCATCATGCTGCGCGCATTCGCGACCGCGCCCTGGCGCACGTAGATGCGCGCGAGGTCGAGCCGCAGCCACGGATCGTCGGGCTTGTTTAGCAGCGCGTCTTCGAACAGGCTGCGCGCGCTGCCGAGATCGCCGCGCGCTTCGGCCGCGCGCGCCTGCGCTGCCTGCGCGTCGCCGCGCAAACGGTCGATGCCGCCGACCTTCGCCTGTTGCTGCGCGTTCAGCTGATTGGCGAACTGCAGCGCCTCGTCGGCACGGCCCTGCGCGGCGAGCGCACCGACGAGGCCGCGAATCGCGTCCGGGTTGTCGGCCTGGCGGCGCAGTGCCATCCGGTATGCCTGCTCGGCGCCGGCCGGGTCGCCGGTCGTGAGCAGCATTTCACCGAGCTGCACCTGGGCGGTCACGTCGGACGGATTCAGCGCGATCGCGCGCTCGAACAGTGCCTTCGCCTTCGCGAACTCGCCATTGCTGCGCGCGCCGATCGCTTCGCTGGTGTAGGTCCAGTAGGTCGCGCTGTCGAGCGCGGTTTTCCAGCGCGCCGGATTCGGTCCGCGCGAGGCACGCTCGAGGTAGTTGCGCGCCTCGGCGAAACGCTCCTGCTTCAGCGCGGCGATGCCCATGCCGCCGAGCGCGTCGGTATCGTTAGGACTGTTCGCGAGTACCGACGAGAACCTGGCGCGCGCGCTCACGAGGTCGTCGCGGTCGAGCGCGGCGAAGCCGTCGGCGATCACGCGGCCGCGCGCGTCGGCGGCGGCGTTTTCCTGCGCGCGGGCGCGCGCCGCGCTGCCCTGCTGCACCATCGATTCGAAGCGCGCCTTCACGGCGGCATCTTCGCCGGCGGTCTGGAAGTACGACTCGTACAGCGCGGCGTCCGAGGGCCGCGCGTCGAGCCACAGCAGCGCCTGGCGCCAGCTCTTTTTCGCCGCCGCACCGACCGAGGTGTCGCCGGCGAGCTTTTGCAGCCGCGCGATACCGTCGCGCCGCGTGACGTCGCGATAGGTCAGATGCTGCGCGTACGCGAGTGCGAAACGCGGGTCGTTGGGGTTGTCGTGGGCGAGCTGTTCGAGGCCGCGGCGTGCTTCGTCCCAGCCCTGCGGCGTCGCCGACAGCGCCTGGTAATACTCGAGCTGCAACTGGGGCGTGGCGGGCTTGCCGGCCAGCGCGCGCTGATACTCCTGCGCCGCGCTCGCGCTCTGACCGGCTTGCGCGAGCCGTCGCGCCTCGCTGATGGTCTGGTCGCGCGGGCTCGTTTCGCCAAGGCGGCGGCCGAGCTCATCGAGATTCGGATAATTCGGCGCGACCGCCTTCAGCCGCGCGAGGTACTGCTGCGCGCCGGCGCCGTCCTTGCGGTCGGCCAGCACCATGCCCATGCCGAACAGGGCGTCGGGCTGCTTCGGATCGATGCTGAGCACCTTCTGCCAGGCCTGCTCGGCGAGGTCGCCGCGCTGATGCGACTGCCAGTACTTGCCCTGATCGATCAGCACGGTCAGCGGATCTTTGCTCGCCTGCGCGAGCGCATCGGGGGCGGCCGCGGCCGCGCACAAGACCGCGCCGACGGACAGCGCGATATGCAGCGCGATATGCAGCGACCCGGCGAGGGCGTTCAATCGCATGCGGTCCTCCAGGCGGGCACGAGACCGCCGGCTTCATCGAAGCGATAGCGGCCATCGATGAACCCCGTGCCGAACAGACCCAACACACGATCGTAGTACACCGGTTCACGGCCCGGAACGTTCGCGTCGAGCGCGGCGAGCCGCGTGCGCGCGAGGCCGAGTCCGTGCTCGTCGCCCAGCGTCTTGAAGTATGGCGCGAGCGCGCCCCAATAGCTGAGCGGGCCTTCGCCGCTCGACGCGCCGGTGGTCGACGACACCTTCTCCGGCGGGAAGCCGTTCTGCGCGACCTTCGCGCGCATGCCGCCGAGCGCGCCGAGCCACGGCTTCGCGAGCGGATCGGCGAGCGAAGCGAGGCCGGCCCACAGATAGACGCGGATCGCATCGTAGCTGCCGACGTCGCCGTTCTTCGGATCGACGACGAACCGACCGTTCTGCCACGCCGCCCAGTCAGGCGCGAAGCCTTGCGGCGACACGGTTTTGACGAACTGATAAGCGTTGTCGGCGAGCTTGGTCCACGGGCCGTCCGGCACCTCGTGCGCGAGCGCGCGCAACACCGGCAGCGGCAGATAGCTCGGATTCAGACGCGTGACGTTGCCGTTCCTGAAGCCCTGCGCCCCCGGCAGCAGCATCGGCCCGAGGCCAGATAGATTCGCGACTTCGTCGCGCGCGATGCGCTCGGCGAGTGCCTGGCCCAGTTGCGTGTAGGCGGGGCTGTGCCACAGGCGGCCGGCCTGCAGCAGATCGTAGGCGATCCACAGGTCGGAATCCGATGCCGAATTCGGATCGAGCACGCCGTACGAGCCGTCCGGCTTCTTGCCCCATTGCCATGCGGGCAGCCGCAGGTTCTGGGCGTCGAACTGGTTGCCCGCGAGATTCGCGCGGGTCCAGCCGAGCAGCTTGTCGAAGGTCGCGCGGTCGTTGGCGACCAGCGCGAAAAAGAGCGCGTAGGACTGGCCTTCCGAGGTGGTCTGCTGGGCCGGCGTCGAGTAGTCGATCACGCGGCCGTCGGCCTGGACGAAGCGTTGCACGAAGCTTTGCCAGGCGACCCAGTCGCCGCATGCAGCGCCGTTCTGCGCGGCCTGAGCGGCGCCGCTCAAACCCGGCAGACTGGCCGACGCCGTCATGCCGATACCGAGCGCCAGCGCAAAAGTGGTTCTTCTGTCGATCCGAAACCGCATACGAGTCATAGCCGTTCCATTAGGGTCTGTTTACATATGGAACGCACGTGCGTTGCCGCGAGAAGGGCCGCTCGCAAGGACTGCGACGCCGCGAATACTCGACGTATTCGCAAGGAGCATGACGCAGCGAGCGGCCCTTCTCGCGGCAACCCCATTTGCCTGGATTTCATTTCAGGGGAATGCCCGCTATCGGCCGCATGGCGGCGTCGCGCGTCGCTCACGTGGCGCGGCCACGCAGCGCTCCTTACTCCTTGCCCTGCGGCCGATAGCGGGCATTCGCACGTGCGTTCCATATGTAAACAGACCCTAGTCCTTCAGTCGACGCGCGGCGATCGCGCGAAGGGTCCGGTAGCACAAGGCCGCGATGATCAGCGCGGCGAGCACGCCGCCGAGCAACAGCAGCAGCGGATGCGACGACAGTGCCCAGCGCAGATACTCCTGCGGCGACAGACGGCCCACGTAGTATGCGGTGCCGTTCGACGTGATGGTGACGGCGCGGCCATGGATCACGGCCATCGCGCCTTGAATCTTCGGCAGCACGTCGGCGTCGAGCAGCGCGGCGGACAGATCGGCATCCGACGGGCCGGCCGCGCTGATCAGCGCAACCGCGCTGCGGCCTCGCTGCAGCGGCGACTCGAAGCCGGTTAGCAGCGCCGCGCCGTTCGAGCTGACCATCGTCAGATCGGCACGCGCGGGCGTGCGCTCGACGCCGCGCTCGCCGTGCCACCAGTCCCGCAGCTTGAACACCAGGTCGGTGAGCTGGAACGTGTGCGCGGCGCCGTCGCTGGAGAACGGCATCGACTTCGACCAGCGCTGCAACAGCGGCTGCTTGCCAGGCGCGCCGAACACCAGCAGGTCCTTGTCGGCGAGGCGCTCGACGTCGGCCGCATGAGCGACGGTCACGCCGGAGACCGGATAGCCGGTCGATTCGCCCATCCGGCCCATCGTCAGCAGATACAGGCTGTAGTCGCTCGCGTCCGGGTCGTCCGGCAGCACGACGGCGGTCTCGGAGAGGTCCGCCATCCGCGTGAACGGAAAGCCGCTGTTGGCGAACGCGGCCAGATCGGGCAGCGCCATGTAGTGCGGGAACGACGACAGGTCGATCGTCGAGTTCGGATCGATCGCGCCGACCACGTTCTGCAGCAGGCGGCCCGCGCATTCGCCGGTGTTCGGGATGTCGTAGTAGAAGTGCAGCCGCAGCTGTGTGCGCGGCGTCATCAGCAGCGGCGGGATGCGGATGTTGCGGCGCGCGTCGGCGGTGCCGTCGGGCATGATTAGGTTGAAGTAGCGGCTCAGGTCGAACACCGACGCAGGGCGCGCCGGAATCGGCAGCGCCTGCACGAAGCCGTTGTTCACGCCGATGTTCAGCGACGAGCGGTCGCGCGCCGGCCGCACCGTGTAGCGGTAGCGCAGATCGATCGGCACGCCGCGCGTGTGCCACATGAACAGATCGGGCGGCACCCGCATGTTGATGCGCACCGCGTCGGCGTCGTAGCCGAACACGGTCAGGTCTTTCGGATCGGCTAGCTCGCCGAAGCGCACCGCGCGGTCGGTCGGCAGCCAGTTCGGCGCGTCGTACGGCACGCGCGGCGTAATTTCGTTCAGCGACGTGATCGTGGCGCTCGCGCCGGACAGCGCGCTATGGCCGATCCCGAGCGACCTCGCGGCGGTCTTCAGCTCGGCCTCGTTGCGGCCGAGCACGAGCAGCAGCTTGCCGCGCGCGTTCGCGTCGCGCTCGACCACCGCGATGGTCGGCCCGGTGATCTCGGGAATCGTCACGCCGGCCGGATGCTGGTCGCTGGTCGCGAACACGACCGCGTTGCCCGACAGCGGCGCGTTGTCGAGCTGGGTGGGAAACACCGCGCCGCGGTAGCCGGCGAGCGAGCCGAACCACGACGCGACGATGCCGGCGGCTTCGAGCGTGCCGTTGCCCGGCTTCTGCGCGAGCACGAACGGCAGCTCGAGGCGGCGCACGTCGCGGCGGTCGAAGAACGGCTGCGGCAGCGCGGCCAGCTCCGCCTTCGTCGCGAGCGACGAGTAGGTCAGGTCGAGCGAGCTCGCGTTGCTGATCGTCGCCCACAGCGACGAGTTGGCGGGGTCTTCGCAGGCCGTCGTGTAGTGGCCGATCAGCTGCAGGTTCAGGTGGTTGAAGTCGGTGATGAAGCGCGGATCGATCGTGATCTCGCGCGCGACCAGCATGCCGGCCTGCTCGTGCGGCAGCGGCAGGGTCGCCGCGACTTCGCCGTTGACCAGCACCTTCAGCTGCGACAGGTTCGCCAACAGCGCGGGCGAATAACTGTAGATCAGATGCAGCGTCGCGCCGGTCACGACCTCGTCGCCGCGCACCGAGAAGGCGATGCCGTTCTGTCCGTCGACGCCGCGCAATTGCAGCGGGTCGAGCGCGCCGAAGTCGGCGAACGTCAGCGTCTGGCGGCGGCCTCCGGGCACCAGCGTGCCGGGCTCGGCGGTGGCCGGCGTGCGCATGCCGAGCGCCTTCACCGACGCCGCCGCGAGCGCGGGCGTCGGCGTGGCGAGCTGGCCCTGGGCGATCGCGTTCGGATCGAACGGCACCGCCGCGCTCGGCGCGGGCACGTTGCCGACACCGGTCGCGACTTGCGGGGTTTGCGGCGCGCCGGCGGGTGCCGCCGCGTCCGACGCCGGTTTGGCCGCGGCGGCGGCAGGGGTGGCCGCTTCAGCGAGCGGCACTAACGACGCCAGCGCGGTCTGCAGCGCGAGCCAGCAGGCGACGCCGCGCATGATTCGCCGCGAGTGTCGCAAGCCGTGACAAGCAAACAGGCGCGATTGGGGTCCAGTGCTGTTGCGCCCGTGTGCCGGGCGTTCGATATTGTCCTTGGCCATCCGGTAGCCCATAGATCAGTCTTTCGTTTTTAGCTTCTTGACGTCCGCGGGACGGCTTTTGATCGAACTGCGCAAGTCGTCGTACAGATGTTCGAACAGCCCCGCGATGCCGCGCACGCCGACCTTCAGCACGTGCGACAGACCGCGCAGCGGTGTGTCCGTCTCGCGTCCCTCGGCCCAGCCGGTCCACGCGTCCGCGCGGGCGAAGGTGGTTTTGACGAACTCGTACTCCTGTTCGTGCGACATCGACGAAAAGCGCAGCCCCACGCGGCCCGGCTCGGTAAAACTGACGGTGGCGGGGAACGCGTACTCTTCGTCGCCGCGGAACAGCGACACGGTCACGCGCTCCTGCATCGGCACTTCGATGGTGCTGGGCAGCGCGACGCCGACGCCGCCTTCCGAGTAGTCGATCGTTTCGCACGCGAGCGTGCGGCCGGTCGAGAACTTCAGCATCACCGGCATCTTCATCGCGACGCGCGGCACCGCGCGGATCTGGCGGCGCTCGCTCGCGGCGGCCACGCTCGCGCCGAGGATCAGCATGTTGTAGCTGGTCCACGCGAGATTGAGCAGTGTGGTCTCGACGATGCTGCGCACGTGCCAGTTCATGTAGATGTGCACCAGACCCGCGAGGAAGCCGAGCAGGTTCAGCAGCAGCAGGAACAGATACGGCCGCGAGATCGACCAGTCGAAGTAGCTCTTCTCGATCACGCCGCCCTTGGCCGTCACGTTGAACTTGCCGAGCTTCGGGTTGATCAGCGCGAGCAGCGTCGGCGCGGTGATGTACGACGCCAGCACCGACTCGTACACCTCGGCCCAGAACGAATGGCGGAACAGGCGCTGCATCCGCGAGTTCGTGATGCTCGCGTGCATCATGTGCGGCAGCGCGTAGATCGCGATCGTGCTGGCCGCCGCCTCGATCACATGCGCGCCGAAGAACAGATACGACAGCGGCGCGGTCAGGAACACGAGACGCGGCACGCCGTAGAAGAAGTGCATCATCGCGTTCAGGTAACACAGCCGCTGGCCGATCTTCAGCCCCTTGCCGGTGAGCGGATTGTCGATGCGGAAGATCTGCGTCATGCCGCGCGCCCAGCGGATGCGCTGGCCGATGTGGCCCGACAGGCTTTCGGTCGCGAGGCCGGCGGCCTGCGGAATCGCCAGATACGCGGTGGTGTAGCCGAGGCGGTGCAGCTTCAGCGCGCTGTGCGCGTCCTCGGTGACGGTCTCCACCGCGATGCCGCCGATCTCGTCGACCATGCTCCGGCGCAGCAGCGCGCACGAGCCGCAGAAGAACGTCGCGTTCCACAGATCGTTGCCGTCCTGCACGAGGCCGTAGAACAGCTCGCCTTCGTTCGGCACCTTGCGGAAAGTGCCGAGGTTGCGCTCGAACGGGTCGGCGGAGAAGAAGTGGTGCGGCGTTTGCAGCATCGACAGCAGCTTGTCGCGCAGGAACCAGCCGAGGCCGATCTGCAGGAACGAGCGGGTCGGGATGTGATCGCAGTCGAAGATCGCGAGGTACTCGCCGCTCGTGATCTTCAGCGCCTCGTTGATGTTGCCGGCCTTCGCGTGGCGATTGTGCGTGCGGATCGTCCAGTTCACGCCGACTTCCTCGCAGAACGCCTTGAACTCGGCGCGGCGGCCGTCGTCGAGCACGTGGATCGACATCTTGTCGGCCGGGTAGTCGAGCGCGAGCGCCGCGTAGACGGTCGGCTTCACGACGGCGAGCGGCTCGTTGTAGGTCGGGATGAACACGTCGACGGTCGGCCATTCGTCGCGATTGGCGGGCAGCGGCATTGGTTTGCGCTTGAGCGGCCACGCGGTCTGGAAGTAGCCGAGCATCAGCACGATCGTCGCGTAGAGCTCGGCGGACACGAGCAGCAGACCCCAGGCGGCGTCGAGCGGATGCTCCCAGTAGGTCGTTTCGGTCAGCCGCCAGTACATGTAGCGGCCCGACGCGACGATCGACAGCATGATCATCACCATCGTCGCGTAGCGGCCGGGCCGACGGCGAAACAGCAGCGCGAGCACGAAGCACAGGGTCGCGAAGGTCAGCTGCTGATAGAACTCGAGCGGCACCGTGAACACGAAGTACAGCATGTACAGCGCGAGCATCGTGACGAGCCCGGTGACGATGCGGCTGTTCCAGAAGCTTGCGTCGATGAAGCGTTGGAACCGCGACGGCTCGCCGCCCTCGGGCTCGCGCGAGGAGGCTGGACTGCTCATGCGACGTTCCTTGGCTGGGCGGCGATCGCGTCGAGCGCCGCCGTGAGCCAGGCGGCGCATGCGCGGAAATCGGCGGCGGCCTGGCTCAGCGGATCGTAATGGATCAGCGTGGTGTCGCAGGCGAGCGCTTCGCTGACGCCTTCGTCGAGATGGATCACGCCGGGGAACACCTTGCCGGCGAGCATCTGACGCAGCACCTTCAGCACGTCCTTGGTCAACTGGCGGGATTGGTCGATCTGGTTGATCACGTAGCCGACGCCGCCGAAGTCCGCGCGCGGCGCCGCATAGGCTTCGATCAGCCGCTCCATCTGCGGGATCGCCGCGTACGACGCGGCGTCGGCGAGCACGATGTTCAACGCGAAGGTGGCCGCGCTCAGCGCGGTTCGCACGTAGGTCGACGAGCCGGGCGGCGTATCGACGATCACGATGTCGGACGCATCGAGCCGCAGGTGCTGCAGCGTCTGCGCGAGCCATTGCGGGTGCTGGTCGATATGCGCCTCGAGGCGGCGGCGGTCGTCCTCCAGCAGCGCGCCGTACGGCAGCACGGTCACGCCGTCGATACCGTCGAACATCACCGTTTGCCACGGGTTGCCCGAGAGAGTCGCGCGCGACAGGCCGTCGATGCTGTCGAGCGGCACGCCGAAGTGCAGCCGCAGGGCGTTCTGCGGATCGAGATCGAGTGCAATCACACGCCGGCCGCTGTTGGCGAGCACGGAGGCGAGATTGGCGGCGAGGGTGGTCTTGCCGACGCCCCCTTTGGCGGACACCACGGCAATGACTTTCATGAGCGACGCGGACCGTCGGTGAGCCACGAGGCGAAGCCGCCGCGCGCGGTGCCGGCGGGTGCTTGCGCGCCTTGGGCGGACGTGCCGCGCAGACGGTCGAACACCGAGTTCAGCGACGCGGGCTGGGGCGCGGGCTGGGGCGCGGGCGCGGCCGCTTGCGGCGGCGCGCTCGGGGTTTGCGCTGCAAACATCTTGCCGAGGATCGACGGCGGTTGGGCCGGTTGCGCGGGTTGGGCCGTATAGGTGGGTTGCGGCGCTGGTGGCGGTGGCATCGACGATGCCGGTGCCGTGCTCGCGCTGCCATAAGCGGGCGCGGCGGGCGCGGCGGGGCGTGTCCTGCCTGGCTCGACAGGCGCAATCGTTTGCGCGGCCGCCTCGTCGAGTTCGTCGGCCGTGCGAAAGCGTGACGCGCCGCTCGGCGCCGCGGGCTGGGCTGCGGCCACAGGTACCGGCGGAATGTCACGCCGGTGCGGGCGCGTGAACAGCGGTGCCTTCGCGCGCGTCACGGATGCCATGTCCTTCGGTGTCGTGTCCTCGTGGACGGCGGCCAGTGGCGCCACGCTTATCGGCGGCTGTGGTTTCGCGTCGCGAAGCTGGCCGATTGCCGGAATGGCCGGTTGCGTCAGATCGAGCGTCACGAGCAGCGGCCAACGAGTGCGCGCGGTGCGCGCGTCGTTCTCGCGGCCGATCTCCTGGTACGCGTTGGCGTCGCCGCCAAATTGCTCGAACAGTTTTTCGATGTCGCTCGATGAACTCATGATGCCGTCGTCTGTTACATACCGTGCATGGCCCCAAACCGACTGCTCGGGGTGCTGTTTATTTGAACTGCCTTCCCTGATTCTGCATGGCGGCTGTATCGCCGTCGCACGCTCGTTCGCACGTGCGCGTGCAGCGCCCGCTGGTGCTCAGGCGGGGTGACGGCCGAGGCGGAATTCGAGCGAGCTGTCCTCGCCGAACGCGCTCGTCTGCACGACCGACAAACCCTGCGCGCCCAACGCGCTCAACCACGTCTGATAGGCGCCTTCGAGAAATGCCGGCGTCCAGGCGAGCGCCGATTCGCCGAAGGCGGGCAGCGGCGCGCAATAGTGAATGATGCGCAGCGACTCCGCCTCATCGGCGAGCGCGACGTAACCCCAATCCATCTGATGCCAGTAAGAATTCAACACCTGCTCGAGCTCGGCCGTCGATGCGCAGGCGGGCAGCGGATACGCGAGCGCGAAACGGCTGCCGACGCGATGCATCAGCTGGCGCAGCTCGTCGTGTCCGATTTGCGCTTCGAACTCGCTCGCCAGCGCGCTCAGCATGCCGCGCCATTGCGGCGAGATTTGGCGTTCGAGCAGATAGTTGAGGATTGGGACCATGTTTTCCGGAAGTGGTCGCGGCCCGTTGCACATCGCGAACGTGACAGCCATTGAGCATCGGAGTCGTTCGGCAATCGGGCGCCGATTACGTCATTTCTGCCGGGTTGTCTAGGGTGCCCGGCACACATCGTGAGAAGTCTACTTAAGACACAGGCTTTTAGCCACTTTCCATTGCTCGGCTTATATGTTAATAAAGGCGCACTCGATACACATGAATTGCGTAATTTTTGCTGCTTAAAAGAAATCGAAAGGTTAATCTTCGCCTGGCGCGCGAAAAGGCTTGCGGAACCATAGGTGTATTAGCCGGCAATCCGACCTGTTTTGAGCTTGAGTCTTTTAATCATGCATTCGGCGGATGGTGAGTCGCGCGAAAGATCGGCGCGGCGTTCGATTCCAATAATTTGCAATGCTCAATCCACTCACTATTCTGCTGGTCACGATTCCTGGCGGACGCAATGGCGATGGCCGTGCGGTGTCAACTACTGGATCGCCGCCAACGCGCTCGCGGCCGTGGCCCGCTTATGTGGGGCTGCTGTTCGTGCTGGTCGGCATGGTCTACCGGACCTTCGTCGCGCCGAACTTCAATGCGCGCGTCGCGCTGGTGTCCGCCCATCACGCGAGCCTCTATGGGGTGCTCGGGCTGCTGATGCTGACCGGAACTCGGCCAACCGGCCGCGCTACAGCTTCTACTTTCTCGCGACAGCGGCGCTGCTGCTGTGCCTCGGCCACACGACGCGCGGCGCCATGTACGGCTTGCGCAGATGATGGCGCGCGCCGACCGTGCGTTGTACGCGGCGAAAGCTGCGGGGCGCGATCGGGTGATGGCGGCGTAGCGCGGCCCGGCCGGTGACCGGATCGCACAGTGGGAAGCAGCGCGACTTTCAAGCACGCAGGCGCCGAATTTATACGTCGCGTTACGTTAGCCATAAATGTTTATCGAACGTTTGCCGATAACTATTGGCGGAGTGACCGGAAACCCTGATCAGCCATCTATGTCTGCCATCCCGACGCAGCACCTCCCCGAGCCAAGCATGCGTGAGCGCTTTCACCGGCGCTCGCTCGACCATCAGCGGCCGCTTTCCCTCGTGACGATGGGCTTCACGGTGGTTGCGTTCCTGTGCATGGTAACGGCGCGCGAACTGGTCGGCGCACCGGCCGGGCCGCTCGCGTACCGGCTGCTGTGCGCGCTCCTGCTCGCGCTGCTGGTGCTGGCGATCCCGCGCGCGAAGTCGACGGCGCTGTTCGGCGCGATCGGCGTCGCGTACGAACTGGTGCTGATCGCCGGGCTCGTGCTGAACGCGAAGGGCCTCGCGTATCCGTTGCCGTGGCTATTGCCCGCATTCGTGGTGATACCGATCTGCGCGGCGCCGCTATGGCTCACGCCCGCGCATTTCGTCACCGGCAGCGTGGTCTTCTACGCGGCGGCCATCGCGCTGCTGCGCGGCAAAGCTCATGCGCCCGAGGTCGAGGCGGCCGTGTGGACGTGGGTCATCGCGATCGGCGCGCCGACGGCGGCGGTATTCCATTTCGGCTTCTACCGTTTCCGGCGCAATCACTTTCTGCTCGAGAGCCAGCTCGCGCAACTCGCGGCGACCGATCCGCTGACCGGCCTGCAAAATCGTCGCTCGTTCGTCAAGCACGCGGAGGGACGCCTCGAGACGCTGGCGCCAGGGGCGCAGATCAGCGCGATCTTTCTCGACATCGACAGCTTCAAGTCGCTCAACGACCGCTTCGGTCATGCGGTCGGCGACCATGCGCTGTTCCAGGTCGCGCAGGTGCTGAAGGACGCGGTTGCGCTCTACCAAAGCGTGAGCCGCATCGGCGGCGAGGAATTCGCGCTGCTGCTCGACGATGATCTCACCGGCGCGCTGCAGCTCGCCGAGCGGCTGCGCCTCGACATCGCCGCGATCGAACGGCCGGACGGCCATCTGACCGCGAGCTTCGGCGTCGCCGAGCATCGGCGCGGCGAAAGCTTCATGATGCTGCTCGATCGCGCGGACGAAGCGTTGCTGCGCGCGAAGCAGACGGGGCGCAACCGTGTCTGCGCGGAGCGCGCGCTGCCGTTCGACGCGCTGCAGTCACCGTTCGGCGACCCGAGCGCCGACGCGGCGCGTTACCGCTGGGAAGACTTCTATCTGATCTCGCACTTTCAGCCGCTCTACAGCCTGTCGCATCAGAAGCAGGTCGGCTTCGAAGCGCTGCTGCGCGGAGAGCATGGCGACGGCACGCTGGTGCCGCCGGTCGTGATGTTCGCGCCGAAGCCGTCGAGCGACGAAGGCGCGCTCGACCGCGCGAGCCACGCGGTGCATCTCGGCAACGCGCGTCGCGCGCTGCCCGGCGACGCGTGGCTGTTCCTGAACATCCTGCCGTCCACCTTCGTCGCCGAAGGCTACGCCGACCAGTTGACGAAGATCGTGCGCGTCGCGGGGCTCGAACCCGAGCGCGTGATTCTGGAGATTCTCGAATCGCATGGCGGCAGCGTCGACGAGATGTCGCGCGCGGCGGCGCGCTATCGCCAGCACGGCTTCCTGATCGCAGTCGACGACTTCGGCGCGGGCCAGTCGAATCTCGACCGGCTGCTGCGGATCCGGCCGGACCTCGTCAAGCTCGACGGCGAGCTGATTCGCGCGACCACGTACGGCACGCAGCAGCCGATCCTGCCGAAACTCGTGTCGCTGCTGCACCAGGCGGGGATGCTGGTGGTCGTCGAAGGCGTCGAGACGGCCGACGAGCTGATTCTCGCGGTCGAGTCGAATGTCGATTTCGCGCAGGGCTATCTGCTAGGGCGGCCCGCGGCAGAGATCGCGCCGCCCGAGTCGGTGCATCGCCAGATCGACGATGCGTTCGACGTGATCGCGCAGGGCCGTGCGCATCAGCATGCGTTGTTCGAATCGGAAATGGAGCCGTACCGGCTCGAACTGCGGCGCGCGGCCGACGGCTTGCGCGCCGGCGCCATGATGGACGACGCGTTCGCGCTGCTCGCCACCTTCAAGCGTTGCATCAGCTGTTTCATCCTCGACGACACCGGCCGCCAGATCGGTCACGAGGTGCGTGGGCCGGCGTGGTGCGAGGACGCGGCGTCGCTGCAGCCGGTCGCGAATCCGCGTGATGCGCGCTGGGATCATCGGCCGTACTTCCGCAATGCGGTGCTGCTGCCCGGCGAGGCGGTCACCAGTAATCCTTATCTGTCGCTCGCGAGCGGGCGGCCGTGCATCGCAGTGACACTTGCCGTGCAACTGGCGAGCGGGCGCTGTGTGATGGGGGTCGAGCTGGATTGGTCGGCGCGAGGCTTGCCTTGGCCGGCGGGCGAGTAGGGGAAGTGAAAGACTTTCGCTTCAATACCCGCCTTTGACCTGCGGCGCGCTTGCCGCCAGGTTCTTGTACGACGCGGCGAGGTCCGCGGCCGCGCGGCTCAGCAAGCCGGTGTCCGTGCCGACCGCGACGAAGGTCGCGCCCGCCGCCAGATATTCGGCCGCCAGCGCGGGATCAGGGGCGAGCACGCCCGCTGCCTTGCCAGCGGTGCGCACGGTATCGATGCCGTGGCGAATCGCGTCGCGCACGCGCGCGTCGCCCGGCTTGCCGAGCAATCCCATCGATGCGCTCAGATCCGACGGCCCGAAAAACACGCCATCGACGCCATCCACATGCGCGATCTCCACGAGATTGTCGAGGCTCTGCACGGTCTCCGCCTGCACGATCACGCACAGTTCGTCGGCGGCGGTGTCCAGATAGTCGGACACGCGATTCCAGCGCGACGCACGCGCGAGCGCGCTGCCGACGCCGCGAATGCCTTGTGGCGGATAACGCGTGGCCGCGACCGCATCGAGCGCTTGCGCGGCCGTGTCGATCATTGGCAGCAGCAGCGTTTGCGCGCCGATGTCGAGCAACTGCTTGATCAGCGCGGCGTCGCTGCGTACCGGCCGCACGACCGGATGCGACGGATACGCGGCGACCGCCTGCAATTGCGACAGCGTGCTGCGTACGTCGTTCGGTGCGTGCTCGTTGTCGATCAGCAGCCAGTCGAAGCCGGCGGTGGCGAGCAGCTCGGTCACGTAGGCATCGGCGAGCGCGGCCCACAGGCCGAACTGCGGTCTGCCTTCGGCGAGCGCGCGCTTGAAGGAGTTTTTCGGCAAGGACATATTGATGCGTTCAGATGAAATTCAAACCAATGCCGCCGAGCGGGCCATAGTCGATGTGGAACGTGTCGCCCGCGCGGGCGGGAATCGGGCTCGTGAACGAGCCGCTCAGGATCACATCGCCCGCATTCAATGATTCGTCGTGCGGAGCAATTTTGTTGGCGAGCCACGCGACGCCGGTGGCCGGATGGTTGAGCACCGCCGCCGCGAGCCCGCTTTCCTCGACCGCGCCGTTCCTGTACAGCAACGCGCCGACCCAGCGCAGGTCGACGTCGAGCGGACGCACCGGCCGGCCGCCGAGCACGACGCCCGCGTTCGCGGCGAAGTCGGAGATCGTGTCATGGACCTTGCGCGGCGCGCGTGTTTCGCGATCGAACTGCTCGATGCGCGCGTCGATGATTTCGACGGCCGGGCTCACGTACGCGGTCGCGTCGAGCACATCGAACAGTGTGACGCCGGGGCCCTTCAGCGGTTTGTTCAGCAAGAACGCGAGTTCCACTTCGACGCGCGGCGCGATGAAGCGATCCACGCGAATGTCCTGGCCGCTTTCGATGAACATGCTGTCGAGCAGGGGCGCGTAGTCCGGTTCGTCGATCTGCGACGAGCGCTGCATCGCGCGCGACGTCAGGCCGATCTTCCTGCCCTTGATTACGTGGCCTTCGGCGAGTTTCAGCTTGACCCACTCGCGTTGTATCGCGTAGCCGTCCAGTACGGTCATCTCTGGATACTGCACGGAAAAATGGCGCAGCTGCGTGCGGGTCTTTTCCGCGTGATCGAGTTGCGCGGCGAGGTCGCGAATGGTTTGTTCGTCTAGCATGCTGATGTCAGCCCTTGAACCGCGCGTGCAGATTGTTGTGCTTCCAGGTGCCCGCTTCGCTGAACTCGTTGATTTCGAGCGACAACGCGAGCCCCTGCCGTTCGAACTCAGTGGCGAAGCGCTGCTTGATCAGCGCGAACAGCGCGTCGCCGGTCGCCTTCTTGACGGCCTCCGGGCGGCCCGCGCCGATCTTCAGATTCGCGTGCAGGAACGCGTCGCCGGGCCGCCCATCGGCGATGCAGTACTGGTCGCAGCGCAGCGCGCGCACGCGGATGCCGCCGAGCGGATAGACGCGCTCGCCGTTATCGCGCTGCGCGTCGAGGCACTGCGCGAGGTCTTTGCATAGATCGCCGAGGCGTTGCGCGTCCGCGAGGTTGGCGCTGTATTCGAGTGTCAAGTGAGGCATGGCGATCCCTTCGCGAGTGTCAGACGGGTAGCGGCGTGACCGGGAAGATCGCGTTGATCTGGCCGGTGCCCGAACTGCCGAAATAAGGCGTGACGACTTCGACCTTGCCGTCGTAACGATCCCAGCCGAGCGCACCGAGCAGCATCGCGGTATCGTGCATGCCGCCTTCGCCCCAACATTTCTCGTTGTAGAGCGGCAGCATGTCGCAGAAGGTCTTCCAGTCGCCGGCTTCCCACATGCGCACCACGCTGCGATCCATCTGTTCGAGGAACGGGCTCCAGACTTTGTGCATGAACTGCTCGGCGGTGCCGTTGTTCGCGAAGTGATGCGACAGCGAGCCGCTCGCGAGAATGGCCACGGTACCGTCGTAGCGTTCTTCGATGGCCTTGCGTACCGCGAGGCCGAAACGCGCGCTGGTCGCGAGGTCGTGCCACATGCACCAGCCCGCCACCGACACCGCCTTGAAGTGCTGATCGCCGTTCATATAGCGCATCGGCACCAGCGTGCCGTATTCGAGCTCGAGCGTGGTCTCGCTGTGCGCGCGGCTTTTCACGCTCATTTCGTTGGCGACGTCCGCGATCTGCTGACCAAGCCCGACATTGCCCGGATACGCGTACGGCATGTTCCTGATGAAATGCGGCAGCTCGTTGCTCGTGTACACGCCTTCGAACTTCGGCGCGCAATTGATGTGGTATTCGCTATTCACTAGCCAGTGCACGTCGAACACGACGATCGTATCGACGCCAAGTTCGCGGCAGCGTCGGCCGATTTCATGGTGTCCGTCGATCGCGGCCTGACGGCAACCCTTGTGCGGACCGTCGAGCTCGGATAAATACAACGACGGCACATGTGTAACTTTTGCTGCCAACGCGAGTTTGCCCATCGCGGTCTCCAGTGTCGAGCGGAGTTAGAGCGTCAGCTCTTACTCCGGTCCCATGCTTTAGCAATTTCGTTTGACGTCGCGATTAAATGCCCCAGCGCGGAATATGATGCGAGCCGAGCGACACGCAGACGTTCTTCGGTTCGAGGAACACTTCATAACTCCACGTCCCGCCTTCACGGCCCACACCCGACGCCTTCGTGCCGCCGAACGGCTGGCGCAGATCGCGCACGTTCTGGCTGTTCACGAAGCACATGCCGGCTTCGACGGCGGCCGCCACGCGCAACGCGCGGCCCGTGTTCTCGGTCCAGATATAGCTCGACAGACCATACGAAATATCGTTGGCGAGACGGATCGCCTCGGCTTCATCGTCGAGCGGAATCAGGCACGCGACCGGTCCGAAGATCTCTTCCTGCGCGATGCGCATACGGTTGTCGACGTCGACGAACACGGTCGGCGTGACGAAATTGCCGTGACGCAAGGCGTCGGGCAACTCGGGCGTATCGAGCCCGCCGCACGCAAGCGTGGCACCTTCCTTCGGGCCGAGTTCGATATAGCTGCGCACTTTGGCGAGATGCCCCTGGCTGATCATCGGGCCGACGATCGTGCTGTCCGCGAGCGGATCGCCCACCGTCAGGCGCTTCGCGCGCTCGACGAAGCGCTCGGCAAACCGCGCGTAAATGGAGCGCTGCACGAGAATGCGCGAACCCGCGGTGCAGCGCTCGCCATTGTTGGAGAAGATCATGAACACCGCGGCATCGAGCGCGCGTTCGAAGTCGGCGTCGTCGAAGATCACGAACGGCGACTTGCCGCCAAGCTCCATCGAGAACTTCTTCAGGCCCGCGGTTTGCACGATGCGATTGCCGGTCGCGGTCGACCCGGTGAACGACACCGCGCGCACGTCGCGATGCGCGACGAGTGGCTCGCCCGCTTCCTTGCCATAGCCGTGCACGACGTTCAGCACGCCCGCCGGGATGCCCGCTTCGAGCGCGAGCTTGCCGAGCATCGAGGCGGTCAGCGGCGACAGCTCGCTCATCTTCAGCACAGCGGTGTTGCCGAACGCGAGGCAGGGCGCCACCTTCCAGGTGGCCGTCATGAACGGCACGTTCCACGGCGAGATCAGCGCGCACACGCCGACCGGATGAAACAGCGTGTAGTTCAGATGCGAGTCGGTCGGGTACGTGTGGCCGTCTACGCGCGTGCACATCTCGGCGAAATAGCTGAAGTTGTCGGCCGCGCGCGGCACCAGTTGCTTGCGCGTCTGCGAGATCGTCTGGCCGGTGTCCTTCGTTTCGGTCTCCGAGATTTCCGGCACGTGCTTCGTGATCAGCTCGCCGAGTGTGCGGATCAGCTTCGCGCGTTCCGCGGCGGGTTTCGCAGCCCAGGCGGGGAAGGCGCCTTTGGCCGCTTGCACGGCCGCATCGATCTGCTTCGCGCCGCCGCGTGCGACCTCGGCGAGCACTTCCTGGGTGGCCGGATTGACGGTTTCGAAATAGTCGCTCGAGGTGCACGCCTCGCCGTTGATCAGATGGTCGATCGGCATTGCCTTGTCCTTTCGCTGTTCGGTGGGTTTTTGCTGTCGATCAGGCGCGGCCGAAGTCCGCGTCCGAGGCGATCGTGTTGACGAGACGGCCGAGGCCGTCGATTTCGCAGACGACTTCGTCGCCCGTGTTGACGTTGACGATGCCTTCGGGCGTGCCGGTCAGGATCACGTCGCCGGGCGCGAGCGTCATGAAGCCGCTCAGGTATTCGATCAGTGCGCGGATGCCCGTGACGAGATCGCGCGTATTGCCGCATTGCTGACGCGTGCCGTTGACGAACGTGCGCAGCTCGAGCTGCGTGACGTCGGCGATGTCGGCGGCGTCGACGAACCAGGGGCCGAGCACCGTGCCGCCGTCGCGATTCTTCACGCGCAGATTCGGGCGATAGTAGTTTTCGAGGTAGTCGCGAATCGCGTAGTCGTTCGCGATCATGTAGCCCGCCACGTGCTGCATGGCGTTTTCACGCGCGACGTTTTGCGCGGTTCGCCCGATCACGACCGCGAGCTCGCACTCGTAGTGCATGAACGTGACATCGGCGGGGCGACGCGTGACGCCGCGATGGCCGAGCACCGTGCCGGGCCCCTTCAGAAACACCAGCGGTTCTTCCTGTTTGCTGAACTGCAATTCCTTCGCGTGCTCGGCGTAGTTCAGGCCGAGCGCGAAGATCGTGCCGACTTCGATCGGCGCAAGCCAGACCACTTCGTCATCGCGACGCACGCGGCCGTCGGCGAGGCGGACACCCTGCTCGTGCGGATACGCTTCGTGAATCGCTCCCGCATAGGCGACGCGGCCGCGCATCATGACGGTTCTCCGTTGTGTTGATCCATGCCGATGAACGATATGGTCAAGGGCGGCAGCGTGCCGATCGACAGCGTGGCCGTATCGCCGACGTGCGCGACCGGCGAGCCGTGCCGGACGCCGAGCGTGAGCACGTCGCCCGCGTTCAGCGTCATGAAATCGGTGACGTCGGCGAGCAATCGCGCGACGTTGCGCACCGAGGTTGCGGTGCTTGCCGTGAACGGTTCGGCGCGGTTCAGCGAGACGGCGATGTCGAGCCGATCCGGCGCGGCGACGTGGCGCACGGCGACGAGCGCCGGTCCGATCACGCAGAAGCCGTCGCATGCGCGCAGTCGCACGTTCGGGCGATACACGTTGGTATGCGGCACGCTCAGATCGCCGACCAGCGTATAGCCGGCGATGTAGTCCGCCGCGCGCTCGACGCCGACGCGCGTCGCGGTACGGCCGATCACGATGCCGAGTGACGCGCCGACCTCGACGCCGAGCGTGTTATCCGGAACGACCACGCGCGCCCGATGCCCGGCCAGCGTGTTGCGCGGCTTCAGATACAGAATCGGCGCTTTCGGCGGTGCCTTGTACGGTGCCGCATGCACTGCGTCGCCCAGCGCGTTCAAGGCGGCGCGATCGTTCAGCAGGGTGCCGTACACGGCGCCGCCGACCGGCGCGCGACACGCAACGCCGCGTGCCAGCAACGCGGCCGCGGTGTGCGCGTCCACGTCGCGAGGCAGCGCGTCGCCTTTGGGATGCAGCAGATGATCGGCAAGGGCAAACATAAATGCGCAGCCTCGTGGCGAAAGTTTTGCGAAAACACTAAGATGTTAGTAGTATCCCGCTTGATATCATCGACGGTCAATAGGCTGCCGGTTGATCGCGGGTTTTCCCGTAAGCTTCGACAGCTGTTTTTTTCTGATTCCTTGCCACCATGTCCGCTGCGTCCACCCGAGTTTTGCACCGCAATTTGCCGATGCTGTTATTACGCGCCCGCGAAAAAATGATGGAGCGTTTTCGTCCGTTGATCACCGCGCATGGACTCACCGAGCAGCAATGGCGAGTGATTCGCGCGCTCAACGAGCACGGCCCGATGGAGCCGCGCCACATCTCCGACATCTGCACGATTTCGAGCCCGAGCATGGCCGGCGTGCTCGCGCGCATGGAGAGCATGGAACTCGTGACGAAAGAACGTTTCGCGGAGGATCAGCGGCGCGTGCTCGTGTCGCTGACCGATACGAGCGTCGAACTGGTGCGGGTGATTTCGAAGGATCTCGAGGCGCACTATCGCGAGCTCGAGCGCAAGGTGGGACCGGAGATCGTCGAGCGCGTGTATCGCGCGGTCGACGATCTGTTGGCGGGGTTGTCGGAAGAGGATGAGTGACCGACGTTTCGCGGCAGGTTTGGGGCTATCTATTCTCTCAGGAGACGCTTCACTTCATCGAGAAATGAGGCGGTCGTGTGGCCCCACGGTTCGGGATCAACGTAGAGGCCATAGATTTCCTCAAAGTATCCGTCCAGGTTGGCGGAATGGTCGCTTTCAAAACGATCGATTTCATCCACGACTAACTTATGAAGGGTCTTGTCGCTCTCTTTTTTGAAGCACGTGACAATTTCCTGTACGTCGTTGCCCCATAAATCGAAATCTTCATTGAAATAACCATGAATCAGAAAATCCAGATTCGGGTAAGGTGATTCGTCTTTCACAGTAAGCTCATGGCATCAGGTAGGCGGTCAGGACGTAGTATGGCATGCCGTTATATTCCTTCCGGATCAAGAACATGTGAACCTTGCTCAGATTCACCATCTCCCCCGTCTTGCGAATGACCCCGTACCCTACCTGCCTACCTGCATCGCCCGTCAGTTCCAGTCGTATGGAACCGGTATGAGATTGCGCCCACGTCGTTATCCGGGCCGCGTTGTCCTGCATGACCTTGGAAATCGCCCACTCTGCCGTTTGTAGATCAGTGAACGATGAAACAACCCGGCGCTTTGGTTCGCGCGCCAGTCGCTCACGCAACTGTGCTTCAGTCCGCGCCACATGCTTTTCGAATGTATGCCCGCCAAAGCGGCTGCCAGGCTTTGCTTCATGCTGCATCAGCCTGAACCGGCCCATCGTGATCTCGGACGCCCGTACTGCCTTGATCGATCCGGCCACGCCCACCGAGACTGCTAGATCAAGAAAGAGGCCGATGTTGTTCGCCGCGTCAGGACCCGCCCTCATTGTCTCGGCCAGCTTCGTCGTGCCCAGCTGTGTCAGCGTGGCCGTATCCCGGGCCGTCCAGATTTGACGCAAACCCGCCGACGCCGTATCAGACCCATGTGCGCCGAACACAATACACCCGGCCTTGCTCGCCATGGTCGGTTCCGGCATGACACACAATGCCCCAGCACCGACCATTTCCAGCAAACCGCCGACGAGTTGCAACCCGCCCCATAGCCGGTTAGAAAGCATTTCGGTCTGACTGATCGACTGGCGGGTCAGCACCGCCGCCAGTTGCGGGGCGCTCAGCACGACGCGAACGCCGTCTGGTTCATTCAACTCGGACATGCAAGAATCCTCTGTATTCCTGTGGAGACTCCACGCTAACGGCGGGATTCACGGTCCGTCTATGGGCGATGGATGATTCTGGCAGAAGCCGTTGGTTCTCCTTGAGTGTGCCGAGTGCGCCGGGCATGTTTTGAAGCCGCCGACTTACCAGCCGTAAAATCGCTGCCATTCGACGCTGCTGCCGTCCGGCGCAACCGCGTGATACTCGGGGAACTGCGCGCCGGTCGCACAAGCGTGGTTCGGCAGGATGCGCAGTTTCATACCGATCGGAAAGCGCTGCGCGATGTCGTCGATCTGTGCATCGGCTCGCGCATCGGCCGGAACCGCCGCAAGAATCCCATGCTCCTGATTGGCGCCGCTCACGAGATAGTCCGGCAGCAACGTGCCATTGAGCAAACACGGCTGCCCATAGCCGAAATCGTGCGACTGCCGCGACGTACCGCGATCACGGCTTAACGCCATCCAGCCCGCGTCGAGAATCGCCCAGCCTTTGTCTTCCTGATGACCGATCACGGTCGTGAGTACGCTAAGCGCGATGTCGTCGAGCGTGCAAACGCCCACGTTGTGCATGACCAGATCGAACAGCACGTAGACGCCGGCCCGCACCTCGGTGACGCCTTCGAGATGCCGCGCGGCGAGCGCGGTCGGCGTCGAACCGACGCTGACGGCCGGACACGCGATGCCCGCCTCGCGCAACCGTTCGGCGGCGCGCACGCAGCCCGCGCGCTCCTGCTCCGCGAGCGCGGCGAGCGCCTCAGGCGTATTCAACTCGTAGCTCGAACCCGCATGGGTCATCACGCCGCCGACCTTCACGCCGTTCTCGTGCAGAATCCGCCCGACGTCGAGCAGCGTCTGCTGTTCGGGCTGGATGCCCGAGCGATGTCCGTCCGTATCGACCTCGATCCAGACGTCGAACGTTTCGCCGTGCTGGTCGCCGAACGCGGCGATCGCCGTGGCGGCGGTCGGATTGTCGACCACGAGCTTCAGTTCGCAGCCCTGGCGGCGCAGCGCGAGCGCGCGCGGCAGCTTCGACGGAACCATGCTGACGGCATACAGGATGTCGTTGACGCCGGCCGCGAAGAACGCTTCCGCTTCCTTCAGCGTCGACACCGTAATGCCGCGCGCGCCGGCGGCGATCTGCGCGCGCACGACGTCGATGCACTTGGTGGTCTTCACGTGCGGCCGGAACGCGACGCCGAGCGCATTCATCCGCCCCTGCATCCGCGCGATGTTCTTCTGCATCCGCGCGACGTCGATCAGCGCGGCCGGGGTTTCGATCTGTTCGAGTTTCATGTTTGCACCTGAGGAGCAGGGTGAGGTTGGAGATTCAGTGACGACGATCGCGGCCAAAGCCTGCGAGCCACGGCACCAGCCCATCGAGCGATGCCGCTTCGACCTCGGGCGCCTGCGCTCCCGTGACGAGCGGCAGGCCGACGTGGTTGTGCCAGTAGGTCCGCAAGCCGACGGCCGCGGTGCCGAACATGTCATAGCTCGAGCCGGCGACGAACGCGGCGCGGCGCGGCTCGACGCCGAGCTTGTCGAGCGCGAGGCGGTACGGTTGCGGGTCCGGCTTGTAGACGCCGGCTTCCTCGGCGGTCACGATCGCGTCCCAGCGCACGGGCAAGATCGCGGCCGCCTGCGAGCCGAGCCGCGTCGAGCAATTGGTGACGACCGCGAGCTTGCAGTGCGGCGCGAGCGCGCGCAACGCACCGAGCGCGCCGGGCCACGGCGTCAGGTTCAGCCAGTCCGCCTGGAGCGCGTTCGCGGCCGATTCGGACAAACCGACTTGCGCGGCGGCCTCGCGCACCAGTTGTTCGTAGGGAACGTAGCGGCCGCAGCCGTATGTCAGACGCAGATAGGCGGCACGCCATGCGCGGCCCGCTTCGTCGGAGCCTGCCGCACGGTTCCATGAGGTCCACGAGTCGAGCAGGGCGGTTAGCAGGTCGAACAGGACCGCGTCGGGGTAGGCAGGGGTGTCGGTGGAATGGGCGGCGGCAGTCATGATTGCATGGGGCCGGCTGTTGAGGATGAGTCAATTATAGGTTTGCGATAGTACTTCAGCGTTCAGATAGGTTGACTGTTAGATTCAGATGGACTGAATCACCGCCGCCACGGTGGCAACGGCCTGAAGCGGCCTTGCAGATACTGCATGAAATGGCGCGTGCGCGCGGGCAGTCCCGCCCGCTGATGCGTGAGCGCGATCACGTTCGCGTCCGGCGCTTTCCAGCCCGGCAGCAGACGCACGAGTTTGCCCTTCGCAAGATCCTCGGCGACGTCCCATTCGGAGCGCAGAATCACGCCGCGTCCCTCGCAGGCCCATTGGCGGATCACGTCACCGTCGTTGCAACTCAGATGCGCGGACACGCGCACGCCGCGGCGCGTGCGGCCCTTGCTGAACTGCCACAGTGACACGTCCTCATTGTTTTCGCGCAGCACGATGCATGGCAGCCGGCTCAACGCATCCGGCGATTCGGGCTGGCCGATTCGCTTGACGAGCGCGGGCGCCGCGCAGACGAAGCGCGCGTTCGGCGCGATCGTATAGCCGACCAGGTTCGACGGCGGCAGCTCGCCGATATGCACGACGATATCGAAGCGATCGAGCGTTTCGGTCAAGGGCCGGTCGGACAGCGTCAGCGCGACGTCGATGTCGGGGTTCTGCTGCTGGAACTCGCCGATCAGCGGCGCCAGATGGCGTCGTCCGAAACCGAGCGGCGCATTGATCTTCAGCGTGCCGACGAGGCCGCCGCGGCGCGTTTGCAGATCGTCGAACAACGCGTCGAACTGCTCGATAAGTTCGGCGCCGCGCTCGCACAGCAGCAGGCCTTCGTCGGTGAATTGCAGGCGGCGCGCGCTGCGGTTCACGAGCTGCATGCCGAGCTTCTTTTCGAGTTGCTGCAGGCGCTGCGTGACCGCCGACGGCGACAGCGCGAGTCGGCGCGCGGCGGCGATCAGGCTGCCGCTCGCGCGCAGCGTGAGCAGGAAGCGAATATCGGCCGAATCGTTCATGGGTGCGAGGTGGGTGCAATGGCGGGAGCGGGGAATCTCGCAGCATAATGCGTCCGGATCGATCGCAGGGTAAAGTGGCGCTTCCAGTCTATTGATCCAATCATTGGAAGAGAAGTCCCATGCCGTTGCCTCATGAGTCGTCCGCGTACGACGCCACGCCCAATACTCCGCTGAAACAGGCGGTTTTTCTGCACACGGGCTGGCGCAGCGCGGGCACGTGGGTGTGGTCGCGGCTGCGCGAACACGAGCGCGCGGCCGGTTTTTACGAGCCGCTCAGCAATGTGCTCGCCGATCTCAAACCCGCCGACGTGCCCGCCTCGCGGCCGACCTTGACCTCGGGGCACCCGCCGCTCGCCGCACCCTACTTCGACGAATACCGCCCGTTTCTGCGCGAAGAAGCGCGCGGCGTGGCGGGTTACGACCGGCGCTTCAGCATCGATCGCTTTACGCGCGATCCCGATGCGACATTCCCTTCACTGCAGGCCTATCTGCGCGCGCTGAGCGAGCACACGATCGAGCAGGGTCGCGTGCCCGTCTTCAAGTTTTGCCGCACGGGCGGTCGTCTGCCGTGGCTGAAGCGCGCGTTTGCCGAGGCGCTGCACGTGGGCGTGCTGCGCAATCCTGCATCGCAGTTCGCATCGGGTTGGATGCTGCGGCAGCAGTGGAGCAATGCATTCTTTGTCGCCGCGCCGTTTCGCGTGCTCGGTCTGAATCAGATGGACCCGCTGGTGCGCGAAGCGATCGGCGTGTGCGGCGTACGCCTGCCGCCGCTACCGTCGATGCCCGATGACGCGTATGCCGTCGCCTGCGAGCAATTCGCGCGCACGGTGGACAGCGACAACGCGTATCGCGCGTTCATTGCGTTGTGGATCCTCTGCGCGCTGCGCATGGGCGAGGGCGTCGATTTGCTGATCGATATGGAGCGGCTCGGCGAGTCGCGCGACTACGCGGCCGGTCTGCGCGCCGCGTTCGACGCGCAATGCGGCTTGTCGCCCGACTTCACGAGCGCGCGCGATCTGGTCGAGGAAACGCGCCGCGGCGCGGCGCGTATGACGGGCATCGACGGCGGCGCGTTGCGCGCCGTGCATTCCGCCGCGCTTAAATTCCTGAAGGCGCAGGCGGGCATCGACGCGGCCTTCGTCGAGGTGGTGCGCCAGAAGATGGTGCTGGCCAACGAGTTGACCGAAACATGGCGCTAGCCGTGCGAGGCCAGCGCCGCGCGGCGCGTTCCCGTGGCTAGCCCGCCGCCGATACCGCCGCGCAGCCCGAGCAGATAGTTGTCCACGCCGAAGCCGCAACTCTGTCCTTTGACCAGAGCGGCACGCCCGCCTCGGCCGCGGGCGACGGGTCGACGATCGCCGACAGCGTGCACGCGTCGCTTTGCTGCGCGACCGCCAGATGGACGCGGCCGATGTACCCCGCGCCGGCGACGGCGATCCGGGTGCGGTTCATGAGCGGGTTCCCTGAAAGTCCTGATCAAGACGCGTTAAAGGGCAAGCGGGCTCAAGCAGCGGCCTTTTTCGCGTCGGCCATGCTCTGCGCGCGCATTGCGTCGTAGCTGAGCTTGTCGAGCGGCACGACGTTCTTTGCGCCGAGGTCGCCAAGCCGCACACGGAAGTTCTCACGCGCGCTCCATGCGGCGATTGCGCAGACGATCGTGATGGCGAACGTGATCGCGCCGATCGTCAGGGGCACGTTGTGCGATCCCGGCGGCGCGACGTAAGCGAACAGCGCCGGCAGCAGCGCGGTGATCGTCGTGCCGATGTTCTGGCCGATCGCCATCGCGGAGACGCGCGAACGGGTCGGGAACAGTTCCGGATAGAAGCTCGGGAAGATCGCGTTGTAGCCTTGATAGATGACGCCCCACATCAGGATCGACATCACCATCGCAAGCGGCACGTTGTGGATGCTGATCGCGTACAGATACGCGAAAGACAGCACCCCTGCGCCGAGCGAGCCGACGATGATCGGCAGACGCCGCCCGATCCGGTCGGACAGATTGCCCACGTACGGAATCACCAGCACCGCGACGATGTTGCCGATCACCGGAATCCACAGATACAGGCTCTTCGAAAAGCCGATCCCGTACGACGGCTGCACCGCGTACGCCGCGCCGAAAATCGTCGCGACGACCGGGATCACGTTCATCAGCGAGCACAGCACGACGCGCAGCATGTCGTCCCAGTTGTACTTGAACGCTTCGACGATCGGCGAGCGCGGCACGCCGCCGCTCGCGTCCTCCTTCTCGAACGCGGGCGTTTCCTCGACTTCGCGGCGGATGATGTACCCGGCGATCAGCACGACCGCGCTGAGCAGGAACGGAATGCGCCAGCCCCACGCATTGAACGAGGCGTCGTTCATGAAATAGGCGAGCGGCAGGAAGACCGCGGCGGCCAGAATCTGGCCGGCCTGCACGCCTTGCAGCGTGAAGCTCGCGTAAAAGCCGCGTCGCCCGAATGGCGCGTGTTCGAGGATCATCGAACTGGCGCCCGAGATTTCACCAGCGACCGCGAAGCCCTGGATCAGTCGCAGCACGACGAGCAGCACCGGCGCGAGAAAGCCGACGTGCTGATAGGTCGGCAGCAGACCGACCGCCATCGTCGACAGACCCATCAGGAACATGCAGACGAGCAGTACGTTCTTGCGCCCGTGTGTATCGCCCCAGTGCCCGAGCACGACCGCGCCGATCGGCCGCGCGACGTAGCCGACGCCGTAGGTTGCGAGCGATGCGACGATCGCGATCTTGGGATTACCGGAAGGGAAGAACAGCTGAGGAAAGATCAGGGCGGCGGCCTGCGCATAGATGAAGAAATCGTAGTACTCGAGTGCCGAGCCGATCCAGCCGCTGGCGGTAGCCTTGCGCGCCTGCGAGCTATGCCCGCTGCTTGCCGATGCGTTCGTTTGCATGACGCCTCCTGAATGGGAAATGTTTTTGTCAGCTTCTACGGCTGAATCATTGGCGCCCTTAAACGGGCGCCGCGCAAGCCAGGATTTTCCTGGTCTCGTTGCCGCGGTGCGGCACAACGGGATGGATCGACGTGTGTCACGAGCTGGCGCGGCGCACTTCGGGTTAACCACGGCCTCAGTGCGCCGGGCATTGCATTCAAACCGGCTTCAAACGATTGCCCCTTGCCCCACTGTTTCGCGGCCGCGACGACCGCTTCGGGGTCTGGCGCCTGAGCGGGCCGCATGGCGAAAGGAGCGTGAAGATGACGGGCACGGTCGCGTCGAATCTGAGCGACATCGTCGTGCAGTGGGCGAAGGAGGGATACGGGAGTGTGGGCGGCGACGGCCGAGCGCTTGTCGTCGTCGGCGCGGATTCAGGTGTGCATCGAGTTTCTCAGGGAGCAGCTGACGCACGGACCGTGTGCACTGGCGACGCGCGGCGTGGCGGACTCTGAGCTGCGCCTGCCAGGATCCGGTGCTCACACGCTTGCGCTTTTACACGCTCGAAGCCGTATCCTCTTCCGCCTCGTCCAGCTCGCTACGCTGAACCGTCGTTACGGAGTCGGGAATGACCGCGGTGGCCGTGACGGGCCGCGGATCTTCGATGCTGTAACGCAGGCGCCAGCCTTCGCGATAGAAACGCAGTTGCCGGTATCGCATCAGATAGGCAAGTCCGACGAGCGCGGCGCCGAAGCCCGATGCAGCGCCGACGCCGAGCGCCCAGCGCGGCCCGAAACGGTCGGCGACCCAGCCGACCACCGGCGCGCCGAGCGGTGTGCCGCCGAGCGCGATCGCGAGCAGGATCGCGATCACGCGGCCGCGCATGGCCGGTTCGGTGGTCAGTTGCACGAGGCTATTGGTCGAGGTGGTGAAGGTCTGCGTCGACACGCCGATCGCGATCAGCGCAGCTGCCGTGCAGCCGACGCCGAACATCGCGCCGGCGCCGAGCAGCAGCCCCATGGTGGGCCGCGCGCGGCGCGCGGCGAGCAGAGCGCCGGTGACCGAGCCAATCGCCATCGTCGAGCTGAGCACGCCGTACTCGTCCGCGCCCGCACGGAACGCGGTGACGGACATCGTCGAGATGAAGATCGGGAAGTTCAGGCCGAAGGTGCCGATCAGGAACAGCATCAGGAGCGCCGCCTTCAGATCGGGGCGTGTCCAGACATATTTGAAGCCTTCGACGAAGCTGCCGCGCGAGCGCACATTGCGCGGCTTGATATGTAACTGGTCCAGCCGCAGCATGCGCAGTGCACCGAGCACGGCGACGAACGAAAGCGCGTTGATCAGAAACACCCAGCCACTGCCCACCGACGCGATCAACAGACCCGCGACCGCTGGCCCGAGCATGCGCGCGGCGTTGAACGACGTGGAGTTCAGCGCGACGGCATTCGCGAGATCGCGTTCGCCGACGAGGTCGGATACGAAGGTTTGGCGTGCGGGGGAATCGAACGCGGTCACGCAGCCGAGCAGGCCCGCGAATACGTAGACCTGCCATAGCTGCACGAGCCCCGTGACCGTGAGCAGACCGAGCGCGAGCGCCAGCGTACCCATTGCCGCCTGGGTCGCGAACAGCAGCTTGCGGCGGTCGAAGTGATCGGCCGCGTAGCCGGTGAGCGGCAGCAACAGCATCTGCGGTCCGAACTGCAGCGACATCACGATGCCCACCGCCGTCGCGTTGTGATGCGTAAGCTCGGTGAGCACGAGCCAGTCCTGCGCCGTGCGCTGCATCCATGTGCCGATGTTCGAGACGATCGCGCCGCTCGCCCAGACACGATAGTTGAATATGCGCAGCGAACGGAACGTGGTGCTCACGGCAGGGGTTTCCTCAACGCGGGGTGGGCCGCATGCGGGTAGCGGCCCGCTTCAGTTCAGGCTTTCAGCGCGCGAACGTTCGAGCAGATCGAGCACTTCCCGCGTCGTGCCGGTTTCGCCGAGGCGCGGGAAGATGCGCGTGATGCTGTTGGTGTGCGCGTCGGCGTTCAGATCGGTCATCGCGTCGACGACGAGCGCGACGTTCAGGCCCGCCTCGCTCGCGAAGCGCGCGGTCGATTCGACGCCGATGCTGGTCGCGATACCGACGAGCACCACTTGCGTGACGCCTTGCTGTTGCAGATACGCGGCCAGGTCCGTGTTCGTGAAGGCGCCCCACGTGCGCTTCGTGACCAGATGGTCCGACGGCTGCTGCTTCAGTTCGGGCAGAAGGTCGGCGAAGTCGGGCGGGAAGTCGGCGGAGTGGCGACCCTGGTCGGTGCGGCCCGGTGCGGCGGCTGTGACGTTCACGAGCACGACGGGCAGGCCGTGGCGGCGGAACGCATCGAGCAGCGTAACCGAGCGTTCGACGATTTCGCGGGCCGAATGGGGGGCGGTGGGCAGCGCGACGATGCCGCACTGCAGGTCGACGACGACCAGTGCGGTTTTGGCGTCGAGAGTAGTGAGTGCCATGAAGTGCTCCTGCGAGTGGCGAGACGCGTGTGCGCGAATCGCGAGTTACAAATCGACGAGGCGTTTCAGCAGATCGACGCCCGTCGCGAGTTGTTGCTGTTCGGCTGCCGTGAAACGCGTTTGAATCGTGCGGTACAGCCAGTCTTCGCGTGCCGCGCGGCTTGCCTTGACCTTCTTGCGAAAGGAGGGTGTCAGCGACAGAACCGTCTGCCGTCCATCGTTAGGATCGGGCGTGCCGCTGACGAGCCCCGCGGCTTTCAGTACCGCGAGCGTTTCTCCCATCGACTGCGGCCGCATGCCGTGCGCACGCGCGAGCGAGGTGACGGTGGCCGGCCCTTCGCGTTCCAGCAAGTTCAGCACCTGCACCTGCGACGGCGTGAAGTCGCCGACATGCGACTCTTCGCGCAGACGCCGGCGCAGCTTGCCCGCCAGCACGCGCAGATCTTCGGCGAGCGTATGAAGTTCTTCCGGCGTAACTGGGGGAGGGGATTGGGTCATGCGGTGAACTCGTGCGATGACATGATGTGAAGGTTTCCTGATAAGGTTACCTTCGTATCTCGCCCGGTTCAAGTTTTGAGGTGGCGGGAGGCCGTACGCCGGGACGTCGCCGCGATGGCCTCAGCGCGCCCGCACGCGCCGGTTGAAAAAGCGCCATACCGCTCCGCCGACGAGCATCGCACCGCCGAGCGCGAGGCCCAGCAACACCAGCGAACTCAGATGCTCGCGCACCACCGGCACATTGCCGAACAGATAGCCGCCCGCGATCAGCGAGACGACCCACAGCGCCGCGCCCGCGGTGACGAACGTGACGAAGCGCGAGAACGTCATGCGCGACACGCCCGCGGCGAACGGTGCGAACGTGCGCACCACGGCGATATACGGCGACAGCAGGAAGGTCAGGCGGCCGCGCGTCTCGCTGAACACGTGGGCGCGGCGCAGCGCATCGCGATTGAGCCAGTAGTAGTTGCGGGTATAGACTTTGTCGCCGACCGCATGGCCGATCGCGTACCCGACGCTGCTGCCGGCCACCGTCGCGACGAACAGCACGGGCGCGATGATCCACACGTTCAACGCGCCGGTGGCCGCGAGCGCGCCGCAGATGAAGATCAGCGGATCGCCGGGCAGAAAGAACAGCGGCAGAAAACCGTATTCGACGAACACGACGACAAACAGCAGTGCGTAGATTGCCGTGCCGAACTGCACGATCAGCGCGCTCAGGTGCTGGTCGAGGTGCAGCGCGATCTGCAGCACGTTCATCAGGTTCATCTTGGCGTGGCCCCGGGTGGCGTTCGGATGTGATGAGTGTAGTCCCGCGAGCGTGCGTGCAGGGCGCTTGCGCGAGTTTATGCCATATGCCGCTTGTCGATGTTGCGGTGCCGATGTCAAACTCGGGCGGTCTTCATCGGACGCAACGCCATGTCGCACGATTCCGCCATCACCTTCCGATTTGCCGCTTTGCACGATGCCGAAACGATTCGTGCCATCGAATTCGAAGCGGGCCAGCGTTTCGTCAGCGTCGGCATGACCGGGATTGCCGACGCGCCGCCCATGGCGCGCGAGGTCGTCGAGCGCAAGATCAAAGCGCGCGAGATCATCGTCGCGCTCGACCAGCAGACGATCTGCGCGGGCTTCGTGATGTTCGAGCCGCAGCCGACGCGCATCTACGTTCAGGAACTCGATGTGCTGAGCTCGCACGCGGGCAGGCGCATCGGCGCGGCATTGATCGAAGAGGTCGCGCGAATCGCGCGCGCGCGACAATTGACACAGCTGGTGCTGTCGACGTATCGCGACGTGCCGTGGAATGCGCCGTATTACCGGCGGCTCGGGTTTCGCGATCTCGACACGTCGGAGCTCGACGCGGCGTTGCTCGCTCGGCGCGACGCGCATATCGCGCGCGGACTCGATGAATCGAAACGGGTGTTTATGCGGCGCGAGCTTGTCTAACGCACAAAAAGCGGCGGGCGTGACTGGAATTCAGTCACGCCCGCCGCTTTGTCATTTCATACAGCGGACATGAGCCCGCTGTCGCTACCGTTTACACCGTTTCGAGCGCCGGATAATCGGTGTAGCCGACTTCGCCGCGCGCATAGTACGTCGCCGGGACCGGCTTGTTCAGCGGCGCATCTTCAGCGAAGCGGCGCACCAGATCCGGATTCGCGATGAACAGCTGACCCCAGGCCACCGCATCCGCTTCACCGGAGTCGAGCACCTGCTGCGCGCTTTCCCTGGTGAACTTCTCGTTCGCGATATACGGGCCGCCGAACGCTTCCTTCAACTGCGGGCCGAGGCGGTCGTCGCCGAGCGCTTCACGTGCCGCGATAAACGCGATCTTGCGCTTGCCGAGTTCGCGCGCGACATAGCCGAACGTTGCGGCCGGATCGGAATCGCCCATCGTGTGCGCGTCGCGGCGCGGCGCGAGATGCACGCCGACGCGGTTTGCGCCCCACACGCTGATGCACGCGTCGGTGACTTCGAGCAGCAGACGCGCGCGGTTTTCGATCGGGCCGCCGTAGGCATCGGTACGCTTGTTGGTGCTGTCCTGCAGGAACTGGTCGAGCAGATAGCCGTTCGCGCCGTGCACTTCGACGCCATCGAAGCCCGCGGCCTTGGCGTTTTCCGCGCCCTTGCGGAACGCTTCGACGACACCGGCGATTTCATCGAGTTCGAGCGCGCGCGGCGTCACGAACGGACGCTCGGGACGCACGAGGCTCACGTGACCACCCGCCGCGATCGCGCTCGGCGCGACCGGCAGCTCGCCGTTCAGGAACACCGGATCCGAAATACGGCCGACGTGCCACAGTTGCAGGAAGATCTTGCCGCCCACCTCGTGCACGGCCCGCGTGACGAGCTTCCAGCCTTCGACCTGCTCCTGCGACCAGATGCCCGGCGTCTCGGCGTAGCCGACGCCTTGCGGCGTGACCGATGTCGCTTCGCTGAGGATCAGACCGGCGCTCGCGCGCTCGGCGTAGTAGCGCGCCATCAACGCGTTCGGCACGCGGATTTCCTCGGCGCGCTGACGCGTGAGCGGCGCCATGATGATGCGGTTCGGCAGCGTGATATCGCCAATTTGCAGCGGATCGAAAAGAGTCGGCATAAGAGTTCACCTTTGGCGGCGGGCAAGGCCCGAGCCTCAAAAAACTGCGTGAAAAAAGAAGCGCGGCGATGCGAATGCGGCGCTCAGAGCTTCGCGTTCATGTATTCGAGGAACGCCTGAATGACGGGCTCGTTGCGTTTGAAAAACACCCATTGACCAACCCGTTTCGACGTGACGAGCCCCGCGCGCTGCAACGCGGCCAGGTGCGCCGACACGGTGGACTGCGACAGGCCACAGCGCGAGTCGATCTTGCCCGCGCACACGCCGTGGTCGAGCGGCAACTCCTGATCGGCAAAATGCGCGTACGGCTCACGCAGCCAGCCGAGAATCTCCCGGCGGACCTGGTTGGCCAGCGCTTTGTGGATCGCGTCGAAATCGGGCGTCATGTGGATGGTTTTCAGGTGATTCGGCAACCGGCACGCCGCATGGCGTGCGCGACATGCATCGCTACAGAACGAATCATATATCGGAACTTAACGATATGGGTGAAAACACTACTGGGGTTGGGGCGATAGGCATCGACATACAAAAAGTCCGCATTTTCGGAGCAACGCTCTAAACTGCGCTTGACGTGACTCCCCACTTGCGCATCTGGATTGCTGTTCGTACGTCAACTCTTTCGTCGACTCTGCGTCCGGAACTCAGTAGGCGACATCGAGAGCTCTTTACGGAAAAGCTTCGACAGTCTCTCTCCGTTGCTAAGACCGGTTCTACGAGCGATCTTGTCCACCGGAAGATCGCTGTTGGCGAGCAGCTTGCACGTAAGATCGAGCCGCGCACCAAGAAGGTACTTTGAAGGCGTAACACCGAGCTCCCGTTTGAACAGACGCAGGAAATTGCGCTCACTCATCGAAGACGTGCGCGCCGCATCGCCCACCGATATGGGCTTCGCGCAGTTCTGGACGATCCAACGCGCCGACGCACGTGCTTTCTCGGCGAGCGTCTTTGCATCCATCTCTTCGAACGCGGGGGCCAATGTACGCCCGCCATCCGAGCCGAGACGGTCCGCCACGCGCGCGGCCAACTCCGCTCCCAGATCCATCTTGAGCAGTGCGAGCGAGGTCACCAAAGCCTGATCGCGATCATGCTCCGCAGCGCTCGCGGATAACGATCGGAGACGGATATCATGCTTCATCGAAGGCCAATCGCACCGCGCCACGCCGGCAGCCGACAAAACCATGTGCCCATTCCCGATCGCGGTGACACTGACGCCTCTTGCACAAACCAGTCGCAACAGATCAATGAGGTTGTCGTCGACGGAGGCGTGCGCGACACCACTTCCGCTGGGAACGAAGAGGTTGTCGAGACGATTGAAATCGCGCGTGGAAAAATGCTCTGTCCAAACCATCATCGATGACGAGCACACAACCCCTCCACCGCGAGCCGAGATGAGGTTCACGCGATATGTCACGGAATGATTCGAACTTTGCGATTGTAATTCATTAGCGACATGCAGAGCTTCGGCGAGCGTACCGGCGTCCAGCAACGAAAATCCGTCATACAAAATAATCGCCACGTGCTTCACGATTGTCGAACACTGAACAGACCGAATGTCCTGTCTCGGACAATCAAGCGGTGCTAGCGCGTCAGATAAGATTGGCGTCATGCGGCCTCCAGTTCGGCAGGTTTCTATTCGTCACACGGAAAGAAGACAGGATTTCCATGTGTCGTCGGACTTCGATTTTCTCGTTTTCAGATTTATCCTTGCCGTTTTAATCGACAAGGTTTCAGGCGAGAAAAATACGTTGCCGAAGGGTGGTGATGCAAGCCCGGCATCCAGGTCGCGGCGCGCGATAAAAACGACTGTCAGCGGAAAATGCAGCGGCCCTGCCTCAATGTCGAGATGCAAGGTGTCCGCTTCAAAATAGCGGAGGCGTCACTGCAATATGGGCAGCAACCCCGGTAATCAGAAAGAAAATAGTAATAACAGGCATCGACTTCCCGTTTCGTATAACGATATCGGGAGTCCGCGCCTGATGCGAATCAGCGAGGTTCCCATATATCGGTATTCCTGGTTCAAGCGTATTCTTCATATAGTAGACTTTGAAGATAAACTGGAAAGATAATGAGGAGTTGTGCCACGTAAATATCGTTACACGCCATAACTTACCGCGTGAAAAAAAATCCCACCAATTACTTTCAACCTTTATCGGCCGGACAGGGCTAAGTTTTGACTTAATGAAACTACGGCGCGTTCAACTGGCCGCATACCTTGGTGAATTAGTAGGGAAGGTCTGCAAAAGTCCAGGTGTTGACGTCTGGGTGGACGAAAAGCGCTGCAAGGCGAAGCCGCTTCAGATCTAGTCCCGGCTAATATATCTGATTGAATCATTCATGCCCATGGCTTCACCGAGTCTCGTGACCGCAACCATACAAATCCGGTCTCCGGCCTCTTCAAGCGTGATGGTCTGTTCTTTGTAGGCCAGTGCGATCGCCTCCACTGCACGCATAAAGAACTCCGACTCCTCATCCGTCCAGTCTACGGGAAGGTCAGCACTAAGCCCTTCTGAATTCATCCCTGCCTCCTTAGGATACCTTGTGAGGCTTACGAAGCAAGCTGGATCTCGCTCATTTGCGCTAGCACCGGATCCGAAGACTGTTAAGTGGGCCTACGTCGTCGCGCGGTCTCCGAGGTCTCGTTTGCCGAGAACTGAGCTGCGAAGCCGTGCCTCAAACTGGAGAAGAATCGTTTCTTTCGAGAAATTGGATGCGGCGTATTGCCGTCCGAGGGTGCCAAGGCGCTCACGAAGCGACGGGTCGTCGGCGAGACGAAGGATGGCGTGTGACAATGCCGTGAAAGAGCCGGGCTCGACTGCGACGCCGACCGAGTTGATGACGCTCCATAACTCGGTACCTTCATTCGCAGTCGCAATTACCGGTCGGCTGCTCGACAGCATTGGGCCAAGCTTCGAAGGCATGACGAGATCCGCGGCGCCCGCAAGCTGTGGAAGGACGTGTATGTCCGCAAGCGATAGCAATTCATTGAACCGCTCTTTAGGTTGCAGCCCGAGAAACTTGACGTTCGGTACGTCACGGGCCTTTTCGAGCAGGACATCTTTTGCTGGTCCAGCGCCACAGATCAGGAACATGATGTCCGCGCGCCACGTGAGAAGCTTTGCAGCGTCGACAATGATTTCCAGACCTTGCTTAAGTCCGAGATTGCCTGAGTAGAGGACGACCAGCGCTCCGTGGCCGATGGTGAGCTGCGCGCGATAGGGGTTGTCCGTGCTGTTTGGATGCGCGTGTTGAGTATCGACCCAGTTGGGAAAGGTGAAAGCTTTTTCCGAGGAGACCCCCTTCTGCACGGCGAGCCGTGTCATCGCTGCGGAGGGTGTCGAGACGACGTCGGCGCGTGACATCAACCATCTTTCCACGCGCAAAGCCAGCTTTCTTGCGACATGGCCTTTCAGTATGCCCAGTCGAAACGCTGCGTCGACTTCGTAGTCCTGTACATGAAGCCAACATGAGGCGCTGGCGACGCGGGCGGCGAACAACGCGACGGGAGACGCGAACAAAGGTGGCTCTACGAGCCACACGGCGTGCGGACGCCACGCGATCTGCCACAGGGCAGCCGGGCTCGCGAAGACCGCGAAGCTCATCAGATGTAGCACGCGCTTCAGACCCGACGGGCGCTTGGGGCACCAGAAGGGAACGCGTATGACGGAAACGTCGTTGATTTGCTCAGTCGAGTACGTCAACGCGTTATAGCCAGCCTTGATGCGCCACTCAGGATAGTATGGAGACGCGGTTATCACGCGTATCGTGTGCCCCTGTAATGCGAGCCACTCCGCAAGCTCCGCGGAGTACTTTCCCACCCCTGTCACCTCTGGGGCATAGTTGAGCGAGATTATCAGCACTTTCATTGAGTAATCCACATCTTGGGAAAAAGAAGATCAAGTCTGCGTTGGGCACGGGAATGTACGACCCATGCGTTCGGACTCTGATGGAGGCTATCGTTCCGTGTCTTGCTCGCAGTCGCATTCGTATTCGCGTTGTGTCAAAGCTGCGCGTTCGCCTTCCTGATTCGAAGATCGCAGATATCCAATCGCCCGGTCGGACAAATGCTTGTCGTGCCTCGCCTAGATGGGCTTCGCCAGCCAGGACATATGATCGCTAGTCGTGTGGGCGCAGGAGGCCTGGTGCCGGTCTCTTCCCACTCGCGGTGGGCGAAAGCCGACAACTTCTTGCCAATTTCCGTCTTGACCGGGGGGCATCAGGGCGCGGCGCTTATATTCCTTTCACGTCGGGGTAACGCTGATCGTGGGTAGAACATTCTCGTCATTCAATTCAAGGCGCGGGCTTGACGAGCATTTAGCGGGAGCTAATCGTGCAAAGCGTTCAGTTGACCGGGACTCCCATCGTACTTTCGCGATTCATATTCGGCACCGCCAGTCTTTTCAACAGTGGCCCCGAAAAAGCAAGGCGACGACTATTATTCTCTGCGGTGGACGCCGGGTTCACCCATTTCGACACGGCCCCCTACTATGGCTTTGGCTTGGCCGAGCGCGATCTTGGCCACGTTCTCAAAGCACGACCGGAGGTCACTGTCACCACCAAAGTCGGTATCTATTCGCCCGGCGGCGAGGAGCAAAGCGGGGCCGCTGTTTTTGTTCGCAAGGCGACAGGACGCTTCATAAAGGCCATCTCGGGTCCAACGGTGGACTTTTCAGTCGCCCGAGCGAAGAGAACACTCGAGGGCAGTTTGCGTCGTCTGAAGCGTGACTCTATCGACATCTACGCGCTGCACGAGCCTGAACTTTCCCTGCTCAATACTGATGAATGGTTGAAATGGCTCGAGAGTCTCCTACGCGACGGAACGGTCCGTACTTTCGGCCTCGCGCTAACTACGGATAAGGTCGAACCGTTCCTCGCTGCCGGCTCGGAACTGACCCGTTTCATTCAGGTCCACGACAGTCTCACCGGTCGCGAGGCTGACGTACTGACCTGCTACCGCAAGCCCTTCCAGATCACTTATGGTTATGTCTCCGCGTCCCGCAAGGAGGGGTCGCCGCTGTCCGTGACAGAGGTTCTGCGTCGGGCACTACTTCGCAATACCAATGGCGCAATCATCGTGAGCACGAAGCAGTTGGCCAGGCTGCAGCAATATGCCCGGCTCGTGGAGGAAACGGCCGATGCTCAATGACCTGGGCGGGCAGGGCGCGATTTCGCGGGCAGCCGATTTCATAGTCATCGGCGCGGGAACCGTCGGCCTACCGATCAGCGTACTACTGGCGCGGAAGACAGGCGCAACCGTCATCTGCCTGGAAACCGGCGGATTGCGCCAGGAAGAGGACACGCATCCGCTCAATGAAGTCGTCCAGCAGGGGATGTTCTACAAGGGTGCCTCGCACGGACGTTTCCGATGCCTGGGCGGTACCTCGATGCGATGGGGCGGTGCCCTCATTCCCTTCCAAAACTCTGACCTTTGCAATGCCCACTGGCCGATCTCACTCGATGAACTAAGCCCTTTCATCGGTGACGTCGAGCGGCTGTTCTCCCTGGAACCGGGCCCGTATTCCGACGTCTCCTTTCCGTTCGAGCTCGGTGGGACCCATGTCAATCGTCTCGCCAAGTGGCCAGAATTCCGGAAGCGCAATGTAGCGGCGTTGTTGGACGCTGACGTCGCTGCGGCAGCCAACCTTCAGGTCTGGTTGAATGCCCATGTCGTCAAAATCAAAACTCAGACTGAAGGCGTCCGACTGGAAGCGGTATCGCAAAATGGTGACAGGCTAGCTATTTCGGGGAGGAAGCTCATCGTCGCCGCTGGCGCGATCGAAACAACCCGTCTGGCATTGCTAATCGACCGTCAGAACAATGGAGCCGTCTCCGCCCTTACGTCTGCGCTCGGTCATAACTTCACGGATCATATTTCCGCAGAAGTAGCGGAAATCGTCGCCTCCGAAAGCGCTTTGCTAAATAAGATCGTCGGCTTTCGATTCGGTGCCGCCGGTTCAATGCGCAATATCCGTTTCGAGCTAGCGCCACAAGCGGAGGCGCGGCGGCATCTGCCGCCAGGTTTCTGCCACATCGGGTTCGAGGTTGAGAAACCCGGTGGCTTTGATGTGCTACGGGAGATATTCCGGAATGTACAGCGTCGTAAGTCACCGCCGCCACGAGTAATCTTCGATTTGATTGCGAATACCCCCTGGCTTGCGCGCGCCATGTGGTGGAGGCTCGTGAACAAACGTCTACTGTTTCCCGCCCACTCGCGCCTGATTGTCCATGCGGTGGTTGAGCAGCTTCCATCTCCCAACAATCGTATCACTCTCAGCGATACGTGCTGCGACCGCTTCGGCTTGCCACTCGCAGAGATCAACTGGAGGTTGTCCACGGAAGACAAAGAAAACGTAATCGAGACATCGGAACTATTTAAAAGAACTTGGAGAACGAGCAAATTCGCCTCGCTTGGCGTATGGAAATCGATCGAGCCACAGCAAATCTGGGCCAACATCGATAACGCAGAAGGCATCTTCCATCCGACAGGTTCGACTCGCATGGGTGCTTGCCCCGCCGATGGCGTGGTGGACAAAAACCTCAACCTCTTCGGTGTCGCGAATGTCCAGCTGCTTGCCACGTCAGTCTTGCCGACGGGAGGTGGGGCGAATCCGACTATGATGCTCCTGCTGCTGGGGATGCGATGTGTCAATCAGCACGCTGCCGGCAGCACCCCGCCAAAAGCTTGATGCTTTCCGCCAACCGCGGGTATTGAACCGTGTGGACGCTACGATGGTCCGTTGAGAGAGGAGTCTATGCCTGAAGATGCAATCAACCGGGAAGGCGTTCATCCCAGCATCATCCTGAAAGGCGTGAATTCGAGACAGGGACCTTCATTTTCGTTGTCGAACAGATTTCTGAGGGTTCTTTGGGGCGTCATCTACATCGTTTTCTTCGTGCCGACGCCGCGTGTCTTTCATGCGTGGCGTCGCTGGATTCTGCGACTATTCGGGGCCACTATAGGCGCAGGTGTTCACGTCTATCCGCGTGTGCGCATCTGGGCGCCATGGAATCTTTCGATCGGCGACTTTACAGGCGTTGCCAATGGAGTGAACTTGTATTCCATCGAACGCATCACGTTAGGTGAGCGTTGCACGATATCGCAGGGCGCGCAGCTCTGTACAGGAAGTCACGACTACAACCATCCGACGTTTCAGCTAACTGCAAAGCCGATTATTGTGGGATCGGACGCGTGGGTGTGCTCTGAGGTCTTCGTTTGCCCTGGCATTCATATCGCGCCGGGAGCGGTTGTAGGCGCGCGATCAGTGGTAACGCGGAGTCTGCTGGATGAGTGGACTGTGTATGCCGGCATGCCAGCAAGGAAGATTTCTCTTAGAGTCAAGCACGGAGAGCCCAATGAGCAAAGTGTCTGTACTAGTGCTGACGAAGAATGAAGAACAGGATTTGCCTGGTTGTCTTGAGACCGTCATCGGGTGGTCCGACGACATCCACGTATTTGATTCGCTCAGCACAGACGGGACCGTCGCGTACGCTCGCTCGGTATGCGCGAACGTGATCTCCAGGCCATTCGACGACTGGTCCACTCACCAGAACTGGGGATTGAAAAACATCCCATTCAAGCACGAATGGGTGCTGTATCTGGATGCCGACGAGCGCGTTCCCCCATTGCTCGTGCCGGAGATTGAAACGGCGGTCTCGAACGCCGGCGATGCGGTGGCGTTTCAGATTAGACGCCGCGACTTCTTCAATGACAGGTGGCTCAGGCACGTGCAGGCTTCACCGTACTTCGTTCGGCTTTTCAGACCCGAGCATATCCACTATGAACGGCTCGTCAATCCCGTCACCGTGGTGGATGGCAAGACCGGCCGGCTCGACGGCTATCTCGATCACTTCCCTTTCAGCAAGGGGCTATCGCACTGGCTTTCACGGCATAACGCCTACAGTTCGCTGGAAGCAGATCAGTTCCTTCGCAATAAGGCGAACGGCAACAAGTTCAGCCTTTCCAAGGCGCTGTTTGCGGCCGATTTCCAGACTCGCCGCTATCATCAAAAGCGCCTGTTCTACCAACTTCCATGCCGCCCGGTGATCAAATTCGTTTTACTTTACTTCGTTCGTCGAGGCTTCCTCGACGGACACCCGGGCTTGGTGTATGCGACGCTGCAGTCGGTCTATGAGTACTTCATCGTTCTGAAAGTCAGGGAGAAGATGAGGGCGGCGAGAACGCAAGTCGATCGCCCTACGTTAAGCGAAGAATTGAAGAGTTGAACCGCGCATGCGCGTTATGATGAATGTCAGTGTCAGCCGGAGATCCCGCGTTGAGAACCCTTCACATTATCTCGTCAATCGAGCGAAGGTATGGTGGTCCTGCTGAGGCGCTCAAACGGCTCGCGACGGAGCTCCGGCTTTGCGGACACACTACCGACATTGTCTGTCTTGACTCATCGATTGATGCTGACAAATCGGACGACAATGCTTTCGATCTGGTTGTGAGGCTAGGCCACCACGCTGGCAAATACGCGCTCAACTTCAGGCTTGTTGGGTGGCTGACACAGCATGCGAACCAGTACGATGCAATTATCGTAGACGGCATATGGCAGTTCCACAGCGCGGCGGCCGTTCTTTCGCTTCTTCCGCAAAAGATCCCATATTTCGTGATGCCGCACGGCATGCTCGATCCATGGTTCAACATCGGCCGCCCGTTGAAACATGCCAAGAAACTAGTCTATTGGATATTTGTGGAGCGTCATGTCATCAGCAATGCGAAGGGGGTTCTCTTCACCACCGACAGTGAGCGCGAACTGGCGCGCCTGGCGTTTCCGCTGTACAGGGCGAAGGAGCTGATGATGATGATTGGCACGGCACCGCCACCATCGACGGAAACGTTGGACGTTGCGCAGCGGCATTCGCTAGCGACGCCGGGCAAGATTATCCTCTTTCTCGGGCGAATTCACGAGAAGAAGGGCTGCGACTTGCTAATCCAGTCGTTTCACGATCTCCAGAACTTGAGCACCGACTATCGCCTCGTCGTCGCAGGCCCCGATGATCATGGACTCGGGGCGAGATTGCGTCGCGAGGCCGTGCGGCTCGGCATCGCGGATCGTGTTAGCTGGCCTGGCATGGTAACGGGGGCGCACAAGTGGTCTCTGCTGCGCGCTGCCGACGTCATGGTTTTGCCCTCGCATCAGGAAAACTTCGGCGTGGTGGTGGCCGAAGCACTAGCGTGCGGCGTGCCGGTGCTCTTGACCGATAAGGTCGGAATCTGGCAAGAGGTCGTTGCCGATGGAGCCGGGTTCGTGGACGACGACACGCGAGAGGGTATCACCCGCCTTCTGACGCAATGGGCAATGCTGCCGGACGACGAGAAGGTTGCGATGCAATGTTCGGCAAAGCAGTGTTTCAACAATCGGTTTCATATCTCCAGAGTCGCGCAGAACTATATCGCGTTGATGAGCAAGCAGGTAGCGTAAGCATTTCTGCTTTAACACACGCGTGCAGGATGGCTGTCGCAGGAAGTTGAGTTCGTCAGCGCGATTTTACGCTCAACCGTTGCTGCCCCTTCCAGGACATCTCATTCGCGGAAGAGCAGCGTCAGAGGATCACACGCTCCAATGCCGCTTGCAGATAATTTTTTCGTGCGCGCACCGGTCTCCATCCTGCGGCTCTGTTTTCGTCGCTTGCCGTTTGGTATCGGAGCCTCGGAAGGGCGCGACAGGGATCGCTATGTGCGCGCCGCGCGTTCCGCTGCATGCAATGCGGTGAGTGCCGCGATGGGTTTTGCGGTAGTGCTGCTCTCGGTCTCTTTAACGCTTCCGTATCTCGGGCAAGAGCGCTTCGGCATTTGGATGACAATATCAAGCCTCGCAGTGATGTTGTCGGTGCTTGACCTTGGCGTGGCGAATGGCCTCGTCAACCTGGTTGCGGACGCGAAAACGAGCGACGATCAAGAGAAACTGCAGACGATTGCGACTCGCGGCGTACTGCTGCTCGTGGTGATCGGCGCAGCCGCTGGGGCTGTGCTCGTTGGTGCCGTGAGGTTGCTGGACTTCCAAAGGCTGCTCAGGATCGAATCGGCAGACGTCACAAGAGAAGCGATGGAGTCAACCGTGGTTTTCATCACGCTGTTTTGCGTGAACATCCCACTAAGCGGCGTGAGAAAGGTTTTTCATGGTCTTCAGCGAGCATGGGAGCCACATATCGCTGCTGCGATCGGATACTTTTTCTCGCTACCGCTTCTTTATCTCTGCAACCGCTATCGCGCACCGTTGCCGTATCTCGTGCTTTCTACCTATGGCATGCAGGTCGGCTCGACGTTGATTCTCGTTTGGCGTCTTCGACGTGAGCGGATTTTTCGAGTTCATCGCGGCATATGGCTGGGAACGGGGTGGCAAGACTCGAGGCTGCTACTGCGGACGAGCAGCATGTTCCTGATTCTTCAACTTGGCATGATATGCGGCAGCGCATGCGATCCCCTGATCGTTTCAAACATTCTCGGCGCGAAGGAAGTGGCGACACTGGCCGTTGCGCAGCGGTTGTTCCAGGCGATCACCGTCGGCATGGCCATGCTGTCGGGGCCGCTCTGGGGTCTCTATGCCGACGCACACTCGCGCGGTGAGAAAATGTTCATCAGGCACACGCTGAAGGTGTCCATGGGCGTCACGGGCGGCATCGCGGTGCTGACAAGCGCGCTGATTCTGGCAGCTTCCCCCTGGCTTCTGAAGGTTTGGACGGGCAATCACCTGGCTGTACCTTTCTCATTGCTGTGCGCGGCGGGGATACTGGCGGTGGTTGAAGCAATGGGAAACGCTTTCACCATCTTTCTGAATGGAATGAGCGAATTGCGCCCGCAGTTGCTTGCCGTGCTGATCTTTAGTGCGGTATCCATTCCGCTCAAGGTAGGTCTGCTCTTGACGTTCGGCACAGTGGAATGGGTGGTCTGGTCGTCCATCATTGCGAGCATCATCGCCGACTATGGCGTCTATATCGGCCTCTTCAGGAAGCAGATTCTGGCGCACGCGTCGGTCGGTCCGCTTTCGTGACTCTCACACCCACCTTCTGAACGTATGGCCGACTTCCAGGAAAAGTTGCGGTTGGCGGGGGACGCGCTCAAAAACAGACGTGGAGCCTTGAGGAGAATCATGGCCGCCTGCTTCGGCCTGTCTGGTGCATCTGCACAAGCGGCGCAGCGGCAGGCATCGGGACTGCAGCCGTCGCACACGCAGAGCGGTTCGACCTCGATGCAGCCCGTGAGCGACTTGTCGCCCGACGACAGGGTGATAGTCACCAGGTCTTCGCTCGCATACACCGAAATCCGACGCCTCGCTGAATTTGTGCTTGCGCAAGGTCCGATTCAGGGCTACGCCAGCTTGCGTGACTACGGCGGACCGCTTACGAGACTGCTCGTTTTTCAGCACGCTGCGGGCGAACGCGATTTGGATGCTGCATATTATTGGCTCGATCCTACCGACGTCTTGAGCGGGGACAACGGTGGCACAGTGCTGGTTTCGAAGAGCGGAAAGCGTTGGAAGCGCGTATTCGAGGGCGACATCCATGCCCGATGGTTCGGTGCACGCGGTGACGGCACGACGGATGACGGTGACGCGATCAATCGCGCCGTCGCATTCGCAGGATCGCTCTATACGTCGACGGGCCGGACTCAGTGCGTTGTGCTTGATAACGGCACGTTCTACCTTGCAGCCGCGCGCGGAACGCTGGCCATCCCTTGTCACGACGATGGCACGGTTAAGCAGGGAAAAGGCGGAAGACTCCCGTCTGAGCCTGCCATGCGACAGCCCTATTGCGTAGGCGTATGGCCGGGGGTCAAACTATATGGGCATAACGCCGTGGTGAAGGGCAACTATCGCTACGGCATGGCGGACGCGTCGCAGCCAGTCACTTTCGGCTTGCTCGATCAATTCGACACGGCGATGGATGCAGGGCTCGAGAATCTGACATGCGTGGATTGCTTCATGGCTTTTGGCGCCCTGTCCGCGACGCTCGCAGACTGCATCTTTGACAGACTTCACTTTGTCGGCTGCGGGGTGGGTATCTATGCGGCTGTGCTGGAACAGTGCACGTTCAGCAATATCGAGGCGCTGCGCACGGGCGTCCCTGTTCTTGTCGGAGGGCAATGGGTCGATCGCAACGACGACTACAACGAACGAGGCGGCTTCGCGGACAAGTGCACCATCATCAACGTACGTAACATCTATGACCGCGTCTATGGCGACGATGAGCGCAAGATCGATCAATGGTTCGATGCCACGTTCTTCAAGTCAATCAACAGCGAGCGCAGACTCAGCGCGCCGACTAATGCCGCGTCACCGGCGAGGGCGTATCCCTATCGGGGCATTTGCGGATTCTGCATACGCGTCATGGCGCGCTATGCGCGCCCTTCGAATAGCAATGTCTTCATGCAAATAACGCACGCTTACTCGCCGCGTCCAGCGGTGCTGGTTGATGCATGCCAATCGGCTGTCTTCAACGGCGTTTATATGGAACGCGTCGGCTATCGCGACCATCGCAAGCGAACCGGTGCCGTTGGCGCCGGATGGGACGATCCTTACCTTGGTCATGGCGTCCTCGTCCCGGCGTTCATAGGAGAACTCGACGTCTCCTCCTGCGTTTCCGGTGTCAACATCCAGCAGTCTTTCGGCGTTTCGGTCGTTCGATCTGACGGCCCTGTCGGATCCGTCCAGTCATCGGACTGTGTTTTCAAAGAACCGCAGCCTCGCTACACCCTGCCTGCCACCACTTTCACCGACGATGTGACGATACGCAGTGGAGCGTTTCGCGCATTGGAGGATGCCAGGCATCGGATCGGTGGATTGGGCCTCTACACCGTGCATTTCGATGGCGGCAGTTTCGACACTGAGATTTCCTGCCCGAAGGACGAAGAAGGGCATGCAGTCATGGTGCTGGTGTCACGCGATGCGAACCGCGTAGAGAGCGCGTCGTCCGGTCTCTATCTGCTGCAGCTTTCGCGTAATAGTACGAGCGCTCCGGTTGGAACGCTCGTGTCGGGGAGCGATGTCCTGCGTTTTGCTGTAAGTCCGCGGAACATGCTGGAACTACGAGCTACTGTCCATGGCGCACACCACGTCGTGATGATCGGCAACCGGCCGTTCGAGACTTAGACCGACCCGCATCTGGGGCAAAGCTGATCAAGGCCACCGCAGAGCTACTCCGAGCGTTATAGATCGGAGTGAATAAGGAAGGCAGAACAGGATGAAGCAGCAGACGCTGCCGATGGCAGCTGATGGTATCAGGATGAACGCCATGAACATCAATACTGCGGCGATTGACGATGCTGTCCTCGCGCTCCTCTATTTGACCCTGCATGACCATAGCCGGGCTTGGAAAAGCTTCGATTGGGATGCGCTCAACCGACTGCATGAACGAGGGCTCATTGCCGATCCGGTCAACAAAGCAAAATCCGTGGTGCTGACGGAGGACGGCCTGCGAGAATCTGAACGCCTCTTCAAGCAGCACTTCGTCACCGCTGGCAGCAAAACCAATTAATGAAACGAATTTCCAACTCACGACACCAGGGGACACGCTACTGGCCAGTGGATCGTTTCATTCTAAACGACCGTCCTATCGTACCCGACAACATCTTGGCGATTTCGGTCTCGACACGGCGCAAGCAGCAGGCTTATCTAAAATAGACTGCGGCGGCGAATGTTCCGCGTTCTCGAATTTCAGTCATTGAAGTAGTAGCAGAGTACCTGTCCAAATGGACGCACGGTCAATGCGTCGCGTCGTCGCTCCCGTAACTGGTTGCCCCTGGCGTTATCCCGCTGGCGGGCGCAAAGCACTCCACCCGAGAAACCATGGCCTCAAGGAAACAGATCACGCACGATGATCCGCTGCAGGGCGATGAGATCTCCATCTCGGATTACCTTCGCACAATCGGCGAGAGCTGGCGTCTAATCGGCATGATTGCGCTCGGCGTTCTCGCGCTGGGATTGTTGTACGGCCTGATGCATCCGACCTTGTACCGGGCCGATGCGCTCATACAGATTGGCACACCCGCGTCCAGCTCTCCCGAAGCCGAAGCGTTGGGCCGGCTCGCCTCGATATTCGATTCGAGGGTGAAAGCCAGTGCAGACGCCGAGATGGAACTCATTCGCTCACGCCTGGTGGTCGGCGAGGCGGTGCAGCAACTGAATCTCCAAACTACGACGCAACCTCGGTACTTCCCACTTATTGGCCGTTGGATCGCGCGACTCCGCAGCGGATCCGCCAGCATGAAACCCCTGTTTGGACTGCGGCAGTTCGCCTGGAGCGACGAGTCGATCGAAGTATCGAAATTCGATGTTCCTCACGCTGCAGTCGGCCACGAATTCATCGTAAAGGCGAGACAGGCCCCGTACTTCAAGTTGATTGCGCCTGACGGCAAAGCGCTCGGAATAGGAGAAGTCGGCCACGAGCTGGTGGTGCCTTTCGGCGACGGCAAGGTGCATCTCCTCGTCAATAGATTATCCGCTTCTCCCGGCGGGGAATTTACACTGAAGTCAAGTTCGATAGAGGGCACGATCCTCGCGCTGAAAGATGCTTTGGTCATTTCAGAGAGAAAGTCGCAAACCGGCATGATCGGTGTTGCCCTGGAGGGACCCGACCCGGTGCGCACTGCGGACATCGTCAATGCGGTTGCTCAGCAGTATCTCGCTCAGGATCTTGCAAGGCGTACGTCCGAGGCCGAACACTCGCTTCTCTTCCTCGAGGATCAATTGCCGAAGCTGCGGGACGAATTACAGCAAGCAGAGGATAAGTACAACGCTTTTCGTAATAGCAATGGAACCGTCGATCTGAGTGTGGAAAGCCGGTTGTTGCTGCAACAGGTTGTCGATCTCGATACCGCCTTGCGCGGACTCTTGCAGCAGCGCGACGACATCTCGCAGCATTACAAGGAGGGTTACCCGCTACTTACGGCGGTGGACTCGAAGATCGCCCGATTGCAACAAGACCGCGAAGCGCTGAGCCAGCGTGTTGCCAGTTTGCCGGACAAGGAGCAAAACGCAGTGCGACTGATGCGCAACGTTCAGGTCGACACAGACCTCTATACGAATCTCCTGAACAGTGCGCAACAGCTTCGTGTCGTCAAGGCGGGCAACGTAGGCAACGTGCGCATTGTCGATCTCGCGGTGCCCCCCGAGAAGTCGAGCAAGCCTAACTGGCAGGTACTATTGTCGTTGTCTGCCGTGCTTGGGCTTGTACTGGGAATCGTCACCGCGTTCCTTCGCAAGGCGTTGTCTGGTGGAATCGAGCGAAGCGCCGAGATCGAGGCAGCCCTTGGAATACCCGTTTGCGCTGTCGTGCCGCACAGCGAACGGCAAATTCGTTTGCAGGAAGCAATGCGCCGCAAGGCTCCGGGCATACATGTGCTTGCTGCGGTATGGCCAGGGGATGTCGCGGTCGAAGGCGTGCGAAGCTTGCGAACAGCGTTGCAATCGATCGGATCGGAAGTCAGGAACAATGTCGTGATGATCACAAGTTCCCGTGCCGGGGTAGGAAAGTCGTTTGTCGCGGCCAATCTTGCAATCGTGTTGGCGACAGGCGGGAAAAAGGTGCTCCTGATCGATGCCGACATGCGCATGGGCGACATACACAGATCCTTCAACCCGGCTGGCGGCCCTGGCTTGACCGAGTTGCTAAAAGGTGCGGCGTTTGACGACGTGGTCGTCCGCGATGTCATGAATGGCGTCGACCTGATCCCGCGCGGGGGCGAGACGCCAAACGCCGCGGACTTGCTCACGACTCGGAGACTGAGCGAGATACTCGATGTTGCATCGCGGCGGTATGACGCTGTCGTCGTCGATACGCCGCCTGTGCTTGCTGTCACCGATGCAACGCTGATCGGCCGGCAGGCCGGTACAACGCTGCTGGTCGTTCGGCACGGTCGGCATCCGGTGGACGAACTGTATGAGGCGCTCAACCGGTTGCGCAGTAGTGGCGTGAACGTGGCAGGAACTCTCTTTACCGATGTTCCGCTCGACAAGGCGCGATACGGTTCAGGCTACGGCAGGTCGGACGGGTACGGCAAAAGCGGCGGCGAGTCCAATGTCAGGACAGCCTGAACGAATCGCAAGAAATATCACGCACAGCGCAGTATCAAAACAAGGAGAAGGAACCATGTCGAACAAGGTTGCACTGGTCACCGGTATCACAGGCCAGGATGGCTCTTATCTTGCTCAATTCCTGCTCGACAAAGGATATGAAGTGCATGGCGTCAAGCGGCGCACCTCGCTCTTCAACACGGATCGCATCGACCATTTATACGAGGACGACCATGCATCGCAGCGCCGCTTTCATCTTCACCATGGTGACCTGACCGACTCGTCGAGCATCTTGCGAATTATTCAGCGGGTGCAACCGGATGAGATCTATAACCTCGCCGCGCAAAGCCATGTTGCGGTTTCGTTTGAAGAGCCTGAGTACACGGCGAACGCGGACGGCCTGGGTGCGCTGCGCATGCTAGAAGCCGTGCGAATTCTGGGCTTCGAGAAGACGGCCCGGTTCTATCAGGCGTCGACATCGGAGTTGTTCGGGCTCGTGCAGGAAGTGCCGCAACGGGAGGGCACGCCCTTTTATCCGCGCAGTCCGTATGCGGTAGCGAAGATGTACGCGTACTGGATCACGGTCAACTATCGCGAGGCGTATGGCATATACGCTTGCAACGGCATTCTGTTCAATCATGAATCACCCGTTCGGGGCGAGACGTTCGTTACGCGCAAAATTACGCGCGCCATCGCACGTATTGCAATCGGTTCGCAGAATTGCCTTTACCTTGGCAATTTGTCGGCGAAACGCGACTGGGGACACGCGCGCGATTACGTCCAGATGCAATGGCTCATGTTGCAACAGGACGAGCCTGAAGACTTTGTCATTGCATCTGGCGTGCAATACAGCGTGCGCGAATTCGTTCAGCAGGCGGCGTGCGAACTCGGCATCAAGCTTCGGTTTGACGGAAGCGGAGTCGATGAAGTCGCGATCGTCGAAAGTGTGAGCAGCCGGGAGTGCCGGGTCGCGCCCGGGACGGTCATCGTGCGAGTGGATCCTCGCTATTTTCGACCGACAGAGGTCGAGACCTTGCTCGGCGATCCGTCGAAAGCCCACGCGAAGCTCGGATGGGCACCGACCGTGACGTTCGGCGCTCTTGTCAGGGAAATGGTGTTGTCCGACTATCAGATCGCCAAGCGGGATGCGCTGATCACGCTGGCTGGCTACAGGGCGTTGGAGCATCACGAGTAAGGACGAAGTTTGGCCGAGTCGGCGTGTAACTCAGGAGCGTGTGGAATGTCGCCGCGTTTCGTATTTTCACTCGCAGTCTTTACGGTCTTCGCGGCAGGCTTGGCACAATACGCGGATCAGGCGCTTGGCGCGCTCGGCACCGGAGCAATCAACGTCTGGAACTTAAATTCGGCCGCCATGGATGACGCAGGTGCTGTCAAGTACGTGAAGGACGCGAGCATCGCCTTGATCGGAGTCGGGTGGCCTCTTGCGCTCGGTTTGAATCGCTTTCGGGGGGGGATGCGTACGTTTATTCTGATGTTCTTCACGTGGATTCTTTGCATCGTATCGGTGGGACTCGTGCCGTTCATCGCAGGTTGGACGCCATTGTTCTTCCTACCTGCGGGATTGCGCTGGGTTCTGCTGATTCATGCGTCATTCGGCCTGTTTTTGTTCGCGAGTTTGCTGCCGGCCGAGAAGCAGGGACAAACGGCCCTCGTCCTCGCATTGCTCGCGCTTGCCGCATTGGACTTTTACGTTGTCCTGCGACAATGGATACAACTCGGACAAATACAGCAAGTTCTATTTACGCAGGATCGGTACACGGGCCTGTTCAGTAACGCGGCGCTAGCAGGCATGTATGCGATTTCGCTTGCAAGCATGGTGCTCATTCTGGACCGCGCCCGGCTGTTGTATCGGCTTATATTGCTCTCCCTCGCAGTCGCGATTGCCGTCTCTTCGGGAACGCGATTCGCTATGCTCAGTATCGCGTCCATCGTCGGCGTAGTAGTTTGGGAAACGCTTGGGGGACGGCTGAGCCGTAATGATCGGATGCTGCTGGTGGTGACTGCGCTACCGATCGCTATTTGCCTCGCAATCGTTGGCTATTCTCACATGGTGGAAGCGGTCGGCCGCGGTGATGTGCTGACTGATCAACTCGACGAAGGCGGTCGTTTATCCAACCTCGGGAAGATAGCGGAGCAGTTGTCAGAGGCAACTCCGGGAGAACTCTTTTTGGGGCGGGGCCTCGGCGTAGGCACGAACACAGCCGTCATGCTCCTCCAGCGTGCGGGCGTCGACCCTGAGCAATACCGGTTCAATCAGATCATCGATAACGCCTTCGTGACGATGCAGTTTCAAATCGGAATTGTGGGTATGCTAATTTTCGCGACGGGTGCGACGGCGTTTTTCTGGCGCATCCGTCCGCGCCATTCGAGGCGTCAGTCAGTTCGATATGTGGTGTTCGTTGGGATCACGATTGCAGCCTGCATGGACGTCAACCTATTCGAGCAGTATCCACTGGTGACGACTCTGATGCTCTGCTTTGGGGACATCTACGGGTGCTCTCTCGGCGCGTATTTGTCCACGCGTCGATCACGTGGCGTTGACTTGCCTGGCACTGAAGCAGGAGTCGCTGACGTGGAGCAGCAGAAATGCTTGTTTTCATAGCGCCTTACAGCGCCTCTAATCGTGGGGCGAATTTGAATCTGGGCGCCGCACGCAAGGTGGAGTTTTTTCTGGCGTTGGCATCGCAACTTTCCAAGGATGTTCTTTTGATCAATACGGGCCACATAGAGGCAGGATGGTCACGTAGAAAATTTCGGGATTCCGTCATCGGCACGCAACGCATTCGGGAGATTTCGCTTCGCTGCTACCCTGTAAGGCCCATCGGCAAGCTGCTGAACCTCTTCGAAGTCTTGGCGCTGAGCGATGAGATAGCGAAGGTCGGCAAGCCCGAAGCCGTATGGATCTATAACGCTTACGCGTTCGAGTCGATGCTCGCTCGCGTGCTGACGCACCGGTTCGGTGCGCGTCTGATACTCCAGTTCGAAGATTGGCTGCTTTCTCGTCGCCGCTGGCATCCGAAGCCGTTGCTCGACTTCATCGCATGGCGATACGTATTACCCGCTCCATCGTTATGTCTTGCGGTTAACGATCACTTATCGACACGCGAACATCAACGCAGCGGTTGTCCCGTGGTGCTGTGTCCGGGCGTGGTGTCGGACGATCTCATTGAAGCTTGTGGACAGCGGCGTCCATTCTCGCGAACGGCAGATGCTAGAACGATGGTTGGCTATTTCGGTGGGCTGAGCGTCGAGAAGGGTGCTGACGTGGTTCTCGACCTGATCCGGAAGTCCGGCGGACGCCTCATGTTTCACGTCTGCGGAACGGGTCCGCTGGCACGCGAGTTCGTAAGGCTGTCCGCCGAAGATTACCCGGTGCACTTCCACGGTCGGGTGGACGAAAGAGTCTTGTTCAAATTGATTTCCGACTGTGACGTGCTGGTGAACCCGCATGTTTCGATAGAGAAAATGGGTAACGGGGTCTTTCCTTTCAAGGTTGTCGAATATGTCGCGTCGGGAAGATTGGTCATTTCCACCGAACTTCCCCCGATGAGCATGAAGGAGATTCACGACGCCATATGCTTTGTTTCCGCGGATGCAAGGTCCATCGCCGATGCGTTGGCAATCGCAGAGCAGACGTATCGCCGCAAACGCATGAGCATCGAGCGGGCAATGAAAGCAGCCGCCCAACTTCTGACGCGAGACGCGCTAGAAAGGTCGATATCCACGGCTTTGAGCAGTCGAATCAAGGACTAGCATTGAACCAATGAAATTGCACTGAGCTAATAGTGCATGGGCAAAATGAATCTGAGCGAAACCGAGCGCGAAGAGCTGATGTCGATGCAGCGCAGCCGCACGATGGCCGTTGGCCAGGTGAGGCGTGCGCGGTTGATCTTGCTGCTCGACGAAGGAGCCTCGCGTGCGGCGATCATGGCGGAATTGCGTTGCGATTCGCGTTTCATTACAACGTGGCAAATGCGTTTCACCAGTGAGCGTTTGGCTGGTTTGTACGGCAGACATCCAGGCCGGGCACCGCGACCTGAGCTGGCGGTTCTTGAAGCGAGAGTGCTCGACTACACACTGCGACGTAAGCCGGCCGACGGCTCGACACACTGGAGCAGCCGCAAACTGGCGGCACAGTTGGGCATGGCCTTCATGACGGTGCAGCGTATTTGGCGCAAGCACGACATTCGGCCACATCGCCTCGATACCCACATGGTGTCCAACGATCCCGACTTTGAGGCGAAGGTAGCCGACGTGATCGGGCTGTACCTCAATCCGCCGTTGCATGCGGTGGTGTTCTGCGTGGACGGGAAGACAGCCATCCAGGCGCTGGATCGCAAGGACCTGATGTTGCCGCTCTCGCCTGGACGCGCCGAGAGCCATGGCTTTAAATACAAACGCAACGGCACCGTGAGCCTGTTAGCCGCATTGAATGTTGCCACCGGTGAGGTGCTGGGAAAAACCGCGCCACGCCATACCAGTGCCCAGTTTGTTGCGTTCCTCACGGAGGTGGTATGGGCACAGCCGCGCGGAAAGGAGATTCACGTGATCTGCGACAACGTGAGCAGCCACAAAACCAACGCCGTTCAAACATTTCTGGTTGACCATCCGAAAGTGTCGATACATTACACCCCGACGTATTCGTCATGGCTGAATCAGGTCGAGAACTGGTTTGCACGCATCCAGCGCGACGACATTGCGCGTGGCGTATTCACGAGCACCAAGGATCTCAACAAAAAGCTCATGTGTTATATCTGTCAATACAACAAGCAGGCGCGCCCATTGAAATGGAAGTACTCCGATCCATCGCGGCGAATCCGGCGCAATTCATCCGCTTCAACGGACTAGGCCGACGCTTTGATCAAGCCGCTCTAACCGGAATGACCTGTCGTGGCCTTGAAAGTGACATGATTTGCTGGCATTGAGGGACAGGAACCGCAGTCGGCAGACGGGTACCCTGGATACCAGGGGCGGAACTTCAATCCGTGGTGCAGGATCGCGCACGCCGCGTGAATGCGTCAGGCGCTGGCGAGCCCGGTACGCTGCACGTTATTCTCGAAGTCGGCGTAGGTTGAGGCGATGCCCTCTCTGAGCGTAATCGTGGGCGCCCAACCCAGAGCGGCGAGCTTCGATACGTCGAGCAACTTTCGCGGCGTCCCGTCGGGCTTCGACGAGTCGAATTTCAGCGATCCAGAAAAACCGACGACATCGCAGATCAGTCGTGCGAGGTCGGCAATCGCTATGTCCTTTCCATATCCGACATTAAACATGCCCTCGACCAGGTCGTTGCTCAGCAGGACGAGAACCGCGGACGCCAGATCGTCTACATGAAGGAATTCCCGTCTTGGCAATCCGGAGCCCCATACCGGGAGCGATTCGAGTCCGTTCAGCTTTGCCTCGTGCGCCTTGCGGATGAGCGCAGCCAGCACATGGCTGCCTTGAAGATCATAGTTGTCGTTGGGGCCATAGAGATTCGTGGGCATCACCGATATGAAGCGCGTTCCGTATTGCTTGTTATACGCTTCACAAAGCTTGAGACCCGCGATCTTTGAGATGGCATAGGCTTCGTTGGTTTGTTCGAGAGCGCTCGTGAGCAGGTAATCCTCTTTTATGGGCTGAGGGCAAAGCTTTGGATAGATGCACGATGAACCGAAGAACACGAGCTTCTGCGTGTGACTCTTGAATGCAGCATGAATCACATTGGTTTCGATGACGAGGTTCTCGTAGAGAAACGAAGCCGGCTGAGTCGAATTGGCATGAATTCCGCCGACTTTGGCTGCGGCCAGGAGCACGACGTCTATATGCTCTCGAGCGAAAAAATCCATCACGGCGCGCTGATCCAGCAAGTCGAGCGACTGTCTCGAGGCCGTGATCACGTGATGATATCCGGAACTGGCAAGGCGCCGTAGGAGAGCCGAGCCGACCATTCCCTTATGTCCGGCGACATAGATGCGAGAGCTTTTGTTCATGTGAATGGCCAATAGTCGAGAGAAACACGTCGGTCGGAACGTAAGTTGCCACGCCACTTGATTCAAAGGGCTACGACGTGCGATTTCATCAGCTTAGCAATGCGTATGGACCATTCAAGGTCATGGCGGACGGTGCCAATATATTGGCGCGGTCCGTGTGCGTTTCTCCGCGGTCGTTGCCGAGGATATAAAGATGCGGGAGGTGACGCTGCAACGTAATACCCCGGTCAGCCAACTTCATTCCGTATTCGGCCATCTGACCGTGTGACCGCCGACCCGATCCTATGCTTCGGGGACGCATGATGGACCTCCGTGGGCCAATTTATGTCGTACGCGGCCTTGCTCCCGAAAGGTTCGGTGTGTCGGGATACTAACGGCTCTCTTCGAGGAAAAAAATGGAAGCTCTATCGATAACGGGCAACGCAGAGGTCGTTCATGACTCGAATTTCGAAGTAGTCTCGTTCGAAGGTGAAACGCTCGCCATGATCATCCGGGATTCGTTCTCGAGAAGTGGTGTGAGTTTCTTTACTCCGAAGGAGTTTCCTCAGCAACTCGCGTACATGGAACATCCCGCCGGAAAAGTGATCGACGCGCATCTTCACTGCAAGTTGGTGCGGCAGATCGAATGGACGCAAGAGGTGCTCTTCGTCAAGCGTGGCCGTGTCCTGGTGAAGTTCTATACGGCCGATAAGGACTACCTGTCGAGCCGTGTACTGTACGCGGGCGATGTCATCTTGCTGGCGTCGGGCGGTCACGGCTTCGAGATGCTCGAGGACGCGTCTTTCTTCGAAGTCAAACAAGGGCCCTATATGGGAGAGCAGGAAAAATTGCGCTTCGCGTCCGCAAACCTGAGCCGATGCAGTGAAGCGAGTAACGGCCCAGGCGTCGAGCTTGAAGTTAAGGACGGCGCGCGATGATTCCGGTCAACGAACCCCTGCTCGACGGAAAGGAGCGCGTCTATCTGAACGAATGCATTGAAAGCGGGTGGATTTCTTCGGACGGGGCGTTCGTCGAGCGTTTCGAACGTGCGATGGCGGGTTACGTCGGCCGCAGACACGCGATTGCCGTCGCGAACGGCAGCGCTGCGTTGGACGTGGCGGCGGTGGCTCTGCGGCTCGGTCCCGACGACGAAGTTATCATCCCCACGCACACGATCATATCGTGCGCATCGGCCATTGTTCGCACCGGTGCCCGCTTGAGACTGGTCGACTCAAGTCCGGATACGTGGAACATCGACGTGACGAAGATCGAAAGCGCTATCACGAGCCGGACGCGGGCGATCATGGCCGTGCACACTTTCGGTCTGCCGGTGGACATGGCTCCGTTGCTGGATATCGCAAGGAAATACGGCCTCGTTGTGATCGAAGATGCCGCGCAGGCAATCGGACAAACCTATAACGAAGCGAAGTGCGGCAGTTTCGGCGATATATCGTGCTTCAGCTTCTACGCCAACAAGCACATCACGACGGGGGAAGGGGGCATGATCGTCTGCGACGACGACGAGCTGGCTACGCGCGCGAGAAGTTTGCGAAACCTGTGTTTCAAGCCTGAGAGGCGATTCGTCCACGAAGAGCTTGGCTGGAATTATCGGATGAGCAACCTCCAGGCGGCTGTCGGGCTAGCGCAATTCGAGAAGCTAGATGCGCACATCGCGCGAAAGCGCGAGTTGGGCCGCCGCTACGAAAGCCTTTTGCGGGGAGTGCCGGGAATCGGGATGGCGCCGGTGGCATTGCCATATGCCGAGAATATCTATTGGGTCTTCGGTGTGGTATTGGACGACAGCTTGCCCTTTGATGCCGACGAGCTCCGGTCCATGCTGGCGGAGGCAGGTGTCAGCGCGCGGCCGTTCTTCTGGCCGATGCACGAACAGCCGGTTTTTCTCAAGCAAGGGATGTTCAAGGGAGAGAATTTCCCGATTGCCGAACGCATGAGTCGAAGGGGATTGTATCTGCCGAGTGGTCTCGCGCTTACCGAAGCACAGCAGGACTACACGGTGGGCGTGGTGCGCGACATGCTGGCCACCGCCTTTTCGCGAAGTTTCTGCAACAGCAGGTCAAGTTCAGCGCGGTGCTGACCGACTGCTCGCCGCAGCAAATATGGCCCGTCACGCAACGGAACAAACACTTGATCCGGGTGGCAGGTGGTGGCACGCGGCTTTCGGCGAGCCGCTTTGACGCGATGCGCTTAGCCAGCGCAGGACTGCCCGGCGGTTCAGCCTCGACTCATCGACGAGGCTGGCTATGACATGCCATTCGTTGTATTTTCCGACGTTTTCTCGCTCGGGCTGTTTCCGAGCATCACCGTTTTCTCGCGACGAATGTCGCTGAGAGATCGGTAGCACCCAACTCGCCGCCCATGCACTTCAAACTGTCCAGGACCTCGAATCCGCTGAGGTCCAGCATCAGTTCGATCTCGGGCTTGAACATGTAGCGCATCACATGCGTCTCGAGGACAGTTTCGACCGACTGCGTTTTCAAATCCGTTAGCAGGACGGTGTAGTTGAACGCGACAGTATTGTCATGGGGACGCATCGTGGGCTCGGCGATTTGTATCACCGCGGTTTCTTCGCTGGAGGCGCGTTTGATGCGTACGTCGGGCGGAGCGGCGAGGACCGCGGGACCGTACCAGCAATCGAACACGAACAGTCCTGATGGCCGCAGGTGCGTCGCAGCGGTGTGACACATCGCCATGAAATCGGAGTTGGTCGTTTGATAGCTCGCAACATGGAAGAGCGAGACGACTGCGTCGTAAAGTTCATTCGTGCGGACGATCCGCGCGTCGCCTTGCTGAAACGTCAGTCGCTTCGCTACTGCGCCTGGCAGAGTGGTACACCTGGCAGCGGCTCGGGCAAGCATATCGGCGCTCATGTCAACGCCAGAAACACAAAATCCCGCGGCTGCGAATTCCGCCGCGTGGCGTCCGGTGCCGCAACCTAGATCCATCACGTGACCTCCAACTATTCCGTAGCGCCCGAGCAATCCGGTGACAAACGACGCTTCCGCCTTGTAGTTCTTGTCATGATAGAAAAGATCATAGTATTGCGAATATCTCGTGCTGAAGCTCATGAAGCGACTCCATGTCTGGTCGTATGGCGGTGGCGAAGTCACGCGTGACGCGAACGCACTCTTGTTTATTCGAAGGCAACCAAAGCCAAAGCTCAGGGTGCTCATGAGAAAGGGTATCTAGCGGGGATTTTCAGACTACATGCATGACCGTTTTCAGCAAGGTGTTGACGGGTCGTTTCCTTGCTGAAGCATTCGCCGTCTGATCGGTCTATCGCTCAGCAAGTCCAGTGGGTCGGGAAACCCTGATGAGCGGCTTTATGGTTTTCACTTTCAGCGCTGAAGAAATCAGACGATGTTTTGGTCTTGTTGATACTGGGAGCGACATTCTCGGCCAGAAACATGCTTTTGGCGGACACCGCGGCAATGGTGGACCGAATATGGCACTAAGCTCACGAGGTCATACGCTTTCCACAGCGTTCCAACGCAAGCCAGAGCAGCGATCTGGAACCGAAGCAAAATGGAGGTAACGGCATGTCCCACGCTACCAGCTTAGGCGATGCAGGAAATAACGGTATTTTCCACCGATTTAAAGAACGCGCAGTCAAGCTCATAGGAATTTTGTTGTACGACGGTTTTTCGCTGCTGGAAGCGGGCACCCTTGCCGAGGTGCTTCATATCGCCAACGAGATTCAGTCTCGCAGCCTGAGAAGAAACGCAACTTACAGCGTCCGTCTAGTCTCTGCCTGCGGTGGGATGATAGCCTGTTCGTCATCCGTTTGCGTTTGGACCGAGCGCCTGGGCGGCCAGCGGTTCCAAGGCTTCGACGCACTGTATATTGCGGGCGGACCCGGCGCAAAGCGTGCAGCCGCCGACGAGGTGCTCATTGGGTTATTGACCATAGCATGTTCGCAGACCGGCGTCGTCAACCCTCTCGGCAACGGCGACTTGCTGCTGGCGGCAGCGGGCATTTCTCGCCGCGATTGGGCTTCGGTCGATCCGGGCATCTGGAGTCCGGAGACGTCTAACGTCGCGGCGTCGACCGAAGGCGGCGATGCGCTGATCAACTCGCTCGCGCTCGTGAAGCGGGACCTCGGATACGACATCGCGACAGCGGTTGCCGATCACTTCACCGTCTCCAAAGATCAGAATTTGACGACCATGCTGAGCACCATGGGAACGAACACGCAGGCGGAAAAGGCACAGGAATCCGCGCGCTGGCTCGAGCGAAATTGCGGACGCCCGGTTTCAATAGGCGATGCGGCTCGTACGGTGGCGATGAGCGAGCGGAACTTCCTGCGTCTGTTCAAGCGCGAGATGGGAGTGACACCGTCGGAATATCTTTTGCGAGCGCGCCTCGATCTCAGTTGTGAACTGTTGGTCAGAAGCGACTTGCCGATAGACAAGATCGCTCGCAGGGTTGGACTGACGAATGGCGAGCGGCTTTCGAAAGTGTTCAGGAGGCAATTCTCGATGTCGGCGACGGAATACCGCTGTCGAAAGAAAAGCGGCGCCACGGTCGATCCTGTGGAGAGGTCCGCTTAGGAACTGGCCAGGGAAAGTTTCGCCGCGAGACGAGGAGGCCTTCGAATCAGTTGGTCGGCATTCAGATTCAAATATTTTCGAGGAGAAACAGATCTTCGCGCATCTGTTCGCCTCGGAAGCTCGATGTCCGAGGGCCGCGTGAGCGTCATATGAGCCTTGCACAAGGGCTTTTCTCAGGAAGCCGTCGGACCGGCCAAATACCTGCCTTAATCAGTCACGAACGGCACCAGCAAGCTCGCGCAATCTAAATTCAAACCGAGCGCGAAAACCGTTGTCGAGCGCTGCAATCGTCATATAGATGGCCAAGAAACGTGGAGCGAGGAGTGACGAATTCAAACGGTTCCTTGGAACGGCCTATTCGCATGGTCGCGTTTATAGACTATGAACATACCTCTGGTGGAGGTTATCAGCAGGCGAAGAATGCTGCCTTGCTGCTAAAGAGTCTTCCGCCGGAACTTTGCGCGGTTGAGTTTGTGACGACGCGGCGATCCACCATCGATGATCTGCGACGCAGCGGCATTGAGCCTATTTTTTTTCCGGTGCCCCGCTTGCGCGGACTGGCGGCGAGACTCGGTTCAATATATAGCCGTGGAGGCCCGCGCGCGTTTCTGCGGAAACCGGGCAAGATGGCTTCGGTGGACCGCTTGCTTTCGGTGATGCGCGCGGACATTGCGTACTTCACAACGCCGTCCCACCTCGCACTGGCGATTGATCGATTCAACTACCTGTTCACCGTTTGGGATCTGTCCCACCGCGACGACGTCGAGTTTCCCGAAGTCCGGATCAAGCACGAATTCGAGCGTCGCGAATTTCTGTACGGATCTGCCTTGAAGAAGGCCTGCGGCATCTTCGTCGATTCGCCGGCCGGCCGCGAGAAGGTTGTCAGGCGATATGGAGTAGACAGCGAACGCGTGCATTTGATGCCATTCTCGCCCGCCCGCGCGACAGTGCTTTCCGAGGAGGCGTACGTGGAGCACTTCGTCGATGTCAAGACGAAGTACAAAATTCCGCGCGATCTGAAATACGTCTACTATCCCGCGCAGTTCTGGTCGCACAAGAACCATGTGTTTCTGTTGAAGGGACTGCACGCGCTGGAGTCCCGCTATGGCATCCGTGTAGGTGCGGTCTTCACAGGAAGCGATTTCGGCAACATGAGATACGTGCGTTCGGTCGCCGCCGATCTCGGTCTGGGCGAGCGTGTGTTCTTTCTCGGTTTCGTTCCGGACGGCGACGTGCCTTACTTGTATCGCGAGTCGATCGCGTTAGTGATGCCCACATATTTCGGCCCGACCAATCTGCCGCCACTCGAGGCGTTCAGTCTGGGCGTACCGGTCCTTTACCCGGACCTCGAGGCGCTGCGCGAGCAAGTCGGCGACGCGGGACTGCTGGTCGATCTGGCTCGGCCCGACAGCATGGCGGATGCGCTTTTCAGTCTGATCGACCAGCCTGCATTGCGCCAGTTGATGATCGAGCGCGGCACGCGGCGTCTTGCGAGCAACGATGACGCAGCCCGCTTGTCGACGCTAGCGCGGGTGCTCGAACGATATCGCACCCGTGCGGTGTGTTGGGGAGAGGAAGTCTGGATGAATTAGAGTACGGTGAGGTCACAGACGAGACGGGCAAGATCCGCGATTGCAGTGTCCCCGTCCGTATCCGATATTGAACACGCCTTCGGCCCCGTCGGCGTCGAGCAAGGCCAGTACGGCGGACCCGGGGTCGTTCTGCAAATCATCGTTGTCGTTCGGACATCACCGATATGTACCGCGTTCCGTGCTGTCGGTTATACCCCTCGCAAAGCTTGAGCCCGGCGACCTTCGCGATAGCGTAGGCTTCGTTGGTATGCTCGAAGCTGCTCGTGTGCAGGTACTCTTCCTTTATGGGCTGCGGGCAACACTTTGGATAAGTGCATGATGAACCAAAGAAGAGCAGATCAGGTGGTGCGTGTGAGACCACCTGGTACCGCGAAACTCGCTTCAGCCAACGTCATGGCATATTCGGTCAACCCGTCTAGTGACCCTGGAACTGCTCCTATGCTTGCAGACGCGTGAGGTCGTTCTCTCTTCATCAAGCGGGGCCGCGTGATGGTCAAGCTCTATACGGCCGATCGAAAATTCCTGACGAGCCGCGTGCTGTGCGCGGGTGATGTCATCTTGCTGGCGTCAGGTGGGCACGGGTTCGAGGTCATCGACGACGTATCTTTCATCGAAGTCAAGTAGGGCCCCTATGTGGGAGAGCAGGAGAAAGTGCGCTTCACGGCGAACCCATAACCGATGAATCGAATTGGCGATGCCGGGAAGTACGTGTTCGACGCAAGACCAGAGGGGTGGATGATGGAAGACGCGGTGAGTTCTGAAGACGCAATGGCAGCGGCGAAGGCAGAAGCGTCGCTCGGGCACTCCTGTCGGCGCATCGTCCCGGTCATTCTCGCAGGCGGATCGGGCACGCGCCTCTGGCCGATGTCGCGTGAGCAGTTTCCAAAGCAGTTGATCGGTGTGGTCGGACGGGATTCATTGCTGCAGGCTACCGTCACACGGATGGAGGGTTTCGTCGGCGGCTTCGACGTCGACACTCGGCCGATTATCGTGTGTGGGGAGGAACACCGGTTCCAGACAGAAGAGCAGGTGCGGGCGTGCGGCGTCTGCGCGAAGATTATCGTCGAGCCTGCGCGGCGCGATACGGCGCCGGCGCTCACGCTCGCGGCGCTCGCAGCCGTTAATCAGGATGACGACGCGATCATGGTGGTGATGCCGTCTGACCATTCCATCTCAGACATTCCGGCGCTGCATCGTGCGATCGCAATTGCCGCTGAATATGCCGAACGCTCCATGATCGTGACGTTTGGCGTTGCGCCCACACGGCCGGATACCGGCTTTGGCTACATCCGAATCGGCGACGCCCTCGAAAACGGCGCACATCTGATCGACCGCTTCGTCGAAAAGCCCACGACCGAACTCGCCGCGCAGTACGTCGCTGCAGGCACCTACTGGTGGAACAGCGGCATCTTCATCGTGCGAGCGGGCGTGTGGCTCGAAGCGCTAGCCAAGCTCAACGGCGACATGCATGCGGCCTGCACCGCGGCGTTCGCGGAAGGCAAGGCGGACGACAACTTCATTCGTCCTTGCCCGTTTCAGTTCGGCCGTGTGCCGGCGGATTCCATCGACTATGCGGTAATGGAGCACATCGGCGCGGCCGGCTCGCCTTGCAAAGGCGTGGTCGTGCCATTGGCGGCGGGATGGTCGGACCTCGGATCCTGGGATGCCGTATGGGAAGCGATGGAGAAGGACGGGCTCGGCAACGTCGCGAGCGGGCGTGTCGTTTTCGAAGGCGCGACCTCGAGCTATGTGCGCGCCGAGGGCGGGCGCCTGGTTGCATGCGTTGGCACCGCCAACGTAGTCGTCGTCGACACGGACGACGCCGTGCTCGTCGCCGACCGCTCACACGCGCAGGACATCAAGACGCTGGTGGCGCGCTTTCGCGAGCAGCGCGCGCCTGAAGCCGAGACGCACCGGAAGGTGCGCCGTCCGTGGGGCTTCTACGATGCGATCGAGCGCGGCGAGCGGTTTCAGGTGAAGCGCATCGTGGTTGCGCCTGGCGCTCGCCTGTCATTGCAGATGCACCACCATCGCGCCGAGCACTGGGTCGTCGTGCGCGGCACCGCGCTCGTGACACGGGGCGAGGACCAGTTTCTTCTTTCAGAAAACCAATCGACCTTCATTCCGCTCGGCGTGCAGCATCGGTTGGAGAATCCGGGCAAAGTGCAGCTCGAAATCATCGAGGTTCAATCGGGCAGTTATCTCGGCGAGGATGATATTGTGCGCCTGGACGACTGCTACGGTCGAATTTGACCCTATCGCATTGCATAGTGCATCGGACCAATCCTATCGACTTGAGGATTGCCACATGATGGCAGCGTCTCACTGCTCATTGGAGATGATTCTGCTGTGTCTCGCCATTCGGACGGATCACGACGGGCGCGGTTGCCCGTATCGTGCACGTGTCCGATGGCGCACAGGGCGTACAGCCGGTCAACAACGCTAGCGACCAGCTGTTTAACCCAGGCAAACCAGGCTATCAACGATGTCGCCAATAACGCTTATGCCGGCATCGCAGCGGCAATGGCTATGCCGAACATAATGCCGTCCGGTCCCAGGCGCACGGCGCTCGCGGGGCGCGTGATAAACGCACAGCCAGAGGCGTGAGGTTTCGGCTTCAGCCCTGAATCAGCGGGAGCCCGAGCAAAGCGTCGACGTTTCTGACGACGCTCCCGGCGTTAGCCGGCGCCTTTGAGGCCGATTTCACCGACGTGCCGTACCCGGCGGCCGTCCAGTTTCCCCTTGATGCCCAAGCGCACGCGACAGATTGCCCACCTCGCGCTTGAGCAACTCCGCGAACTGCGCGACGCGCTCATCGGTTACGCGCACGCTCGGCCCGAAGATGCACACCGAACCTGCCACCTGGTTCGCGCCGTTGAAGAACGGCGCGGCTACCGCGACTGCGCCGGCGATCAGCTCGTGATGGCTGGTGCCGAAGCCTCGTGCGCGGACCGCGTCGAGATCGGCGGCTAGCGCCGCGACGTCCTGATCCGGATCGGTCAGATAGCGCCGCAGATCGTCCTTCGACAGCGGCATCTGCGAAAGAATCGTGCGGCCGCTCGCGCCGAGCACGAGCTTCTCGCGATAGCCGACCCCGCGCCGGAAACTCAGCGGCTGCGGACTTTCCAGTTCGGCCACGCAGATCCGGTACGTCCCCTCCGGCACGAACAACGCGACCGTCTCCGATGTCGCTTCCCAAAGCTCGCGCAGCATCGGCTGCGCGAGCTGCGCGATCGTATTGTTCGCCATCCACGCGTGCGCGAGTTGCGCGACCGAACTGCCGAGCCTGAAGCGTTGCGGCTCGCCCGACGAGGCGAGAAAGCCGTTCTGTTCGAGCGTATTCAGCAGGCGGTACAGCGTCGGTCGGCTCAGGTCCACGCGGGTCAGCAGCTCCGCGACGGTCAATTCTTTGTCCCCAGGTCGGTACGCCAGAAGAATTTCTAGCGCCCGTTCGACTGCCCGCACATTTTCGTGCGGCTTTTTTTCTTCCATTTGAAATTTCCTTTCTGCAGCGGTCCGCGTCGATTGCACATTGTAGTGAAAGTCCCTAGCCGCAAGAACTTGACGTCGATCAATCTGTCCGTACAATGAGAATACATTCTCATACAACGGACAACCGGATTCGGAGGAATGATGGACAAGAACATGTCGGAAACTCTGGTTCGCACTGGCCCAGGCACGGCGATGGGCGATCTGATGCGCCGCTACTGGGTGCCGGTGCTCCTCGCCAGCGAAATCGCAGAGCCTGATTGCCCGCCGGTGCGCGTGCAGATCCTCGGCGAAAAGCTGCTCGCTTTTCGCGATTCCGACGGCCAGCCGGCGCTGATCGACGAGTTCTGCTCGCACCGCGGCGTGTCGCTGTACTTCGGCCGCAATGAAGAGAACGGCATCCGCTGCTCGTATCACGGTCTGAAATTCGACCGCAACGGCAACTGCGTGGAAGTGCCGTCCGCGCCGCAGGCGTGCAAGCACATGGGCATCACCGCGTATCCGTGCATCGAACGCGCGGGCATCGTGTGGGCGTACATGGGGCCGAAGGACCGCCAGCCGGCGCCGCCGGATCTCGAGTGGTGCAATCTGCCGGAGAGCCACGTGTTCGTCTCGAAGCGGCTGCAGGAATCGAACTACCTGCAGGCGATGGAAGGCGGCATCGACACGAGTCACGTGTCGTATGTACACCGCTACGAAGTCGACGAGGACCCGATGCACCAGGGCACGAAGGCACTCGACTACATCAAGGCGGACGGCAACGTGATCTTCGAGATCGAGAAGCAGCCGTTCGGCCTCACGCTGTTCGGCCGCCGCAACGGCGAGCCGGATTCGTACTACTGGCGCGTCACGCAGTGGCTGTTCCCGTGGTACACGCTGATCCCGCCGTTCGGCGATCACTCGCTCGCGGGCCACGTATGGGTGCCGATCGACGATCACACCTGCTGGGCGTGGAGCATCAACTTCCGCCCGGACCGTCCGCTCGACGAGCAGGAACTGGCCGACCTGAACGCCGGCAAGGGCATTCATTGTGAGTACGAGGAGGGTGGCACGTTCCGGCCGAAAGCGAACAAGGACAACGACTACCTGATCGACCGCCAGGCTCAGAAGGAAAAGCGCGCGTACTCGGGCGTGTTCGGCTTTGCGATGCAGGACGCGTCGCTGCAGGAAAGCATGGGTCCGATCCAGGATCACAGCAAGGAAAAGCTGCTGCCGACCGACCGCGCGATCGTGATGGCGCGCCGCATGATGTACGAGGCGGCAACGGCGCTGGTGCCCGACACCGATCCGCCCGCGATCGACGCCGACCAGCAGCGCGTACGTGCTGCCGGCGTGCTGCTGCCGCGCGATCAGAAGCCGCAGGAATGGGCGGTGATCCATCTGCACGACGGCAAGGACCAGCCGATCTACTCGATCTGATGCACCGCGCAGCGGGACTTCGGTCCGGCTGCGCGTGTCGTCGTCTGGTCCGACTGGACCTTCTGCCCATTCCGCAAAAGGAGGCCGGCTGCGCGCCGGCATGCAATGCAGCAACGTAAAAGACTCGAGGACAAGGTCGCGCTGATCACCGGCGGCGGAGGCGGCATCGGTGCCGCGACCGCGCGCGTGTTCTGCGCGGAGGGCGCCGCGGTGGTGCTCGTCGATGCGAACCCGGAGGCGCTCACGCGCGTCGCCGACGAACTGAAGGCGGCTGATCCGTCCGCGCGTGTCGAGACGTTCGCGGCCGACGTGTCGCACGACGCCGATGCGGTGCGCGCGGCGCAACTCGCCGCCGATTCGTTCGGCCGGCTCGACGTGCTGGTGAACAACGCGGCGATGCGCAACTACAGCGCGCTCGCCGACGCGACGCCGGCCGAGTGGCAGGCGATGGTGTCCGTCAATCTGGTCGGCACATCCAACTATTGCAGGGCAGCGCTGCCGTTCCTGCGTCGCGCGGGCCGCGCGAGCATCGTCAACGTGTCGTCGTGCTACGCGGTGACCGGCCGCAAGGGCATGGGCCTGTACGACGCGACCAAGGCCGGCATGCTCGCGATGACCCGCACACTCGCGTTCGAGGAGACCGCGAACGGCGTGCGCGTGAACGCGGTGTGCCCGGGTTCGACGCTCACCGAATTCCACATGAACCGGGCCATTGCATCGGGCAAAAGCGTCGAAGTGCTGAAGACGCAACGCCAGGACACGTCGTTGATCGGCCGTTGGGCGTCGCCCGAAGAGATCGCATGGCCGATCCTGTGGTTCGCGAGCGACGAGGCTTCATACATAACCGGCACGACACTGATGGTCGACGGCGGCCTGTCGGCGATGTGAGCGGAGGAGGTGGCATGAACATGACCGATTCCACGCTGATGGTGCGTGTCGCCGCACGGCGCGACGAAGCCGATGGGATTGCCGGCTTCGAGTTCGTCGACATCGACGGCCGCGACCTGCCGCCGTTCGAGGCGGGCGCGCACATCGACGTCTATGTGCCCGGTGGGCCGGTGCGGCAGTACTCGCTGTGCAACGCGTCTCGCGAGCGTCACCGGTATCAGATCGCGGTGTTGCGCGCCGCCGGTTCGCGCGGCGGATCGCAGCGCATGCACGACGCGGTGAACGAAGGCGACGCGATTCGCATCGGCGTGCCACGCAATCACTTTCCGCTCGCCCGGCATGACGCGAAGCCGCTATTGCTCGCGGGCGGCATTGGCGTGACGCCGATTCTCTGCATGGCGGAGCAACTGGCGGCAATGGGCGCGGCGTTCGAAATGCATTACTGCGCGCGCTCGAAGAGCCGTGCGGCGTTCGTCGAGCGAATCGCCGCGTCGTCGTGGGCGGACAACGTGCAATACCACTTCGACGACGCGCACGGCATGCTCGATCTGAACGCACTGCTGACGGACGGCGGCGCGGACCGGCATCTATATGTGTGCGGTCCGCAGGGCTTCATGAACGCGGTGCTCGACACGGCCCGCTCGCTCGGCTGGAGTGACGATCGTCTGCATTACGAATACTTCGCGGCGGCGCAGCCGTCGGGTGATGGCACGTCGTTCGACGTGCGGCTCGCGCGCTCGGACCGCGTCGTGTCGATTGCGGCCGATTGCACGGTCACCCAGGCGCTCGCGGCGGCGGGCGTCGACGTGCCGGTGTCGTGCGAGCAGGGCATTTGCGGCACCTGCGTCACGCGGGTGCTCGAAGGCGAACCTGACCACCGCGACCTGTTCCTGTCGCCAGAAGAGCAGGCCCGCAACGATCAGTTCCTGCCGTGCTGTTCACGCGCGAAGTCGAAGGTGCTCGTGCTCGATCTGTAACCGTAATCGCCGGCCCGGCCGCCAGGCGCGGTCGGCGCCATTCATCAGAAAGAAAACGGGCGGCCGCTGGCACGCCCGGCATCGGAGGAGTCATGGAGAAGAATCTGGCGTCGTCGGAGGCTATGCCCGCGAGCGTCTGGACCGGGAACGATGCGAGGGCGGCGAGTAGCGCCGACACGAGCCCGTATCGCTGGGTCGCGTTGTTCATCGTCTGGGCCGCGTTTCTGCTCAGCTATGTGGTCCGCGTCGCGTGGAGTACGGTGGCCGCGCCGGTCGGCGCGTCGCTCGGCATCGGCGTGTCGATGCTTGGTGCGTTCGTGACCGCGTTTTACGCGGGCTATGTGATCGCGAACGTGGTTGGCGGCATGCTGACCGATCTGCTCGGCGGTCGCGCGATGCTCACGCTTGCGCTGCTGCCGCTCGGCGTGCTCACGTTCACGTTCGGCTATACGCATTCGCTCGCATTCGGCATCGTGATTCAGGCCGCGATGGGTTTCGCGGCGGGCGCCGACTACTCGGCCGGCATGAAGATCATTCCCGCATGGTTCACGCGCGACCGTGGCCGCGCTATGGGCCTCTACACGACCGCGACGTCGCTCGCCGTCGTGATCGCGAATGCGGTCGTGCCGTCGTTCTCCGCGCGGCATGGCTGGTCGAACGCATTCCATATGCTCGGCATCGTCACGTTCGCGTGGGGCATCGTCACGTTGCTGCTGCTGAAGAACCGGCCTTCGAACGAAGCGAAGCCCGCGCGCAACAGCCTCCAGGAAATGCTCGGCCTGTTGCGCAACCGTAACCTGATCGCGCTGTCGATCGCGGGCTGCGGCGGGTTGTGGGCGACCGTCGGCTTCGGTGCATGGGGCAACGCACTGATGACGCGCCAATACGGCATTGCGCCGATCGTCGCCGGATCGATCGTCGCCTCGTTCGGCATCGGCGCGGTGATCGCGAAGCCGACGCTCGGCTGGATCTCCGACCTGCCTGGTGTGTCGCGGCGGATGATGTCGATCGGCTGCCTGATCGCCTTCGCGATCGCGCTGCTGGTGTTCGGCTACTGCTCGACGGTGCATCAGTTCTATCTGGTCGCGCCGGTTCTCGGTGCGTTCTCGTTCGGCTATCTGCCGGTGCTGATGGCTCAGGTCAGCGACGCATCGGGCAAGCGTCTCGCGGGCGCGAGCGCCGGCTGGACCAATGCTATCTGGCAGTCCGGCAGCGCGGTGTCGCCGATGGTGGTCGGCTCGCTGTATGGCGCGAGCCATTCGTTCATGCTCGCGCTCCTCACACTCGCGATCGGACCCGCTATCGCGGTCATCGCGATGTTCTTCGTCAACCCGCACATCGCACGCGAATGACCGATTCTCCGGTAGCCGACTCGGCCCCGCGCCGGCTACCGCGACGACAGAGGTCGGACGATAACTGATCCGCATCACAAAACAACTCACTTTCCAGCAGGAGACACATGGTGAAGCACAACCCTCTCGCCAGGCCGTCGAAGGTCCTTTTTGCATGTGGTATTGGTATCGGCATCAGCGGCGCGGCGCATGCGCAGTCGTCGGTCACGCTCTATGGCATCGTCGACTCGGGGGTGACCTACGTGACTCACGCTGTCACGTCGCAGGGATCGTCGGGCACGCAGGTCGCTCTCGGCACCGGCAACCGGCTGAATTCGCGTTGGGGTTTCACGGGCAAGGAAGATCTCGGCGGCGGACTGCGGGCGATTTTCACGCTCGAATCGGGCATGTCGATGAATACCGGTGCCCTGCAGCAAGGAGGGCGGCTGTTCGGCCGGCAGGCGTTCGTCGGACTCGAATCGGACCGCTACGGCGCGATGATGCTCGGCCGGCAGATGACGCCGATGTATCGCTACTTCCTCGCGCTCGACCCGCTCGGTTATTCGAGTTACGGCCTTTCCGCGCAGGACGCGCAGTTCGTCGGTCGCGCGGATAACGCGGTGTCGTATCTCGGCCATGTGGGACCATTCGAGCTGAATGCGCTCTACAGCCTCGGCTACGACGCAGTCACCTACAACGTGCCGGTGGCGGGCTCGTTCCGCGTCGGCAAGCAGTACGACATCGGCGGACGCTATGTGCAGGGGCCGCTGAATCTGACGTTCGTGTACGAGCAGCGGCAAGGCTCGGCCATCGCTTCATCGGGCGACAGCGAGCGCCGCTACGTGGCCGGCGGTTCGTATCAGATCGGCAAGGCGACGCTGTACGGCGGCTACGAATTGCTGCTGAACGACGTCCGGTCGACGCTCGCGGCATCGCCGCCGCAGTCGATGGCGTTCGCGGGCGTGCGCTACAGGGTGACGCCGGCGCTGGACCTTGCAGCCGCGACTTACTACCACGCGTATCGCCAGGTCGACGCGCACGCATTGAGCACCGGTGTCAACGCGGACTACTGGCTGTCGAAGCGCACGGCGCTGTACACCGACATCACGTATGTGATCAACAGCTCGAAGGCTGCGCTGAGTGCGACGGGGTGGGCGACTTCGGTCGCGACGACGACCGTGAAGACCGGCGCGAACCAGCTCGCTGTTGCGGTCGGCGTGCTGCACAAGTTCTGACTTCACGCTGCAAAGAGGGCGACCGAGGCCGCCCTCTCAATCGCTCAGTGCGTCGCGATGATCGCGCCGGCCTTTCGCCGACGCGTAATACCGCTGCAAGGCGTCGGTCGAGCGCGCGCTCAACGCGCGGATCTCGGCGTGCCAGTCGGTTTCCACTGGCCACTCACCGGCGATCACGCTTGGATAGATCTGCCGCGCGTAGCGATGCAGTGCCTTCGCGCCGATGTTGCCGCTGACGCCAAGCAACGCATGCAGGCTCGCGTGCGTCGCCTTGATATCGACGGCCGCGCTGTTGCCTGCGAGGCGCACGACGAGCGAGCGAATCTGTTCGATGCCGTTCAGGAACGATTCGTCAAGCAGATCGAGCGAGACCAGTTCCTTGAGGTGCGCTTCGTCGAGCAGGCTTTCTTCAGCGATGGTGGCGGCCGCGGGCGCGTTCGCAGTGGGGGGCAATGCCACCGGCGTCGCCGCAAAATCCGTTTGCGCGGCTCCGCCCGCGGTTTCCGTGATTCGTTGCGGAGCGTCCGCAACCAGCGCGCCGCGTGTGCCGAACTGCCGCGCGAGACATGCGTACAGCGAGCCGGCCTGCACCGGCTTGATCAACACCTCGTTCATCCCGGCGGCAACGCAGGCCTGCACCGCCTCGGCATCGGTGTGACTGGTCAGCGCAATGATAGGCAGCGTCGCGTAGGCATCGGTGCGCGCGCGAATCGACTTCGTCGTCTCGATGCCGTTCATGCCCGGCATGTTCACGTCCATCAGGATCGCGTCGATGAAGCCGTCTTCGTGCAGTTTGGTCAGCACCGCCTGACCGTGGTCGGCCTCGACGACGCTCGCGCCGCAGCGCTCCAGATACGCCTTCGCGACAAGCCGGCTGTAGGTGTCGTCGTCGGCGATCACAAAGGTTCTGCCGGCGAAGACATCGGGCAGTTCGCCCGGCTGACGATGCGCACCGTTGTCGAAGAGGGTCTGCAACGCGGTGAGCAGCTCCTGCACACTCGACGTCTTGCTGATGATCTCGTCCATGCCGGCGCGCCGCGCGCGCAGTCGCACCGCGATGCCCGGTTCGGCGGTATAGGCGGCGATCAGCACGTTGCGGTTCGGGCAGTCTCTGTCGGCGCGGAGGCGCTCGGTCGTCGTGTAGCCGTCCATCGCGGGCATGCTGATGTCCATCAACACGAGGTCGTAGAGCGGCGCGCGCCGCAACGTGGCGAGCGCAAGCTCGCCGCCCGACGCCTCGCTGACATAGGCGCCGGCCTGCGTCAGCACGCGGCGGGTGCGCGCGCGCAGCGTGTCGTCGTCGTCGACGACGAGCACGCGCTTGCCCTTGAACGCCGGCATCGCGCGTTCGAACAGGCGCCGCTCGTGCTCCTCGACCTCGTCGGCCGCTACCGGTGGAAAGCGCAGCGTGAACGCGGTGAACTTGCCGAGTCCCGATTCGCAGTCGATGCTGCCGCCGAACGCGCGCATCGCGCGCTGGCAGTACGCGAGCCCGAGCCCGGTGCCGCCCGCGTTGCCGGCCGTGCGAAACGGCTCGAACAGATGCTGCAGGATCTCGGGCGCGATGCCGGGGCCGGTGTCGCGTACGATCACCGAGTCGCGGTCGACGGTCAATGTGAGCGTCGCCTGCGGATACGCGACGATGTGATGCAGCGCGTTCTTGATCAGGTTGAACAACGTGAACAGATAGACCGTCTCGTCGACCTTGAACACGAAGTCGCGCCTGACGACGACGCTTACCTTCGCGCGTTCCTTGTCGTTGTCGAAGCCGTATTCGGCGAGCGCCTTGCGCGTGGTCGCGCCAGCATGGAGGTAGCTGAGACTATCCGGGCGGATCGATTTCGCGGCGACTTCGTCAAGCGTCATCGCGATGATGCGCAGGCCGCGCTCGATCGACAATTGCCCCTGCGCGAGGTGGTTGTACATCAGCGAGGCCGTGCCGTCGGTCAGCGTCGGCGCCGCGCCCGCTTCGGTCGCCGCGGGCAGCGCTTCCTCGACGCGGTCGAGCACGTGCCGCAACTGGCTCAGCGGATTGCGCATCTCGTGCGCGATGGACCCCGCGAGCGCCTGCAACGCGCGGTTCTTTTCGACGAAGATGCGTCCCTTGCTGATCGCATGACTGAACGCCATGCTGCACAGCACGACCACCGGCAGCAACGCGAGATTGGACTTGTCCTGCGCGCTGAGAACGACCGGCGTCGGCGCGCTCAACACGCCGGCGAGCCCGCCGGAAAACACGCCAATACCGATGCACGTTATCAGCAGCAGGGGGTTGTCGATACACAGCGCCAGAATGAAGATCATCATGACCTCGGTCATCATCCACATCGTGGAGAAACCGTTTCTGACGGTCAGGAACGTGCAGACGAACGGCAGCACGTAAATCAGACAGCAATGCCAGTAGATCAGCAGCGCGGGGTTGTAGCGCCTCGGCCAGCGCGCCTGGAACAGCAGGGGAACGCAGACGGCCGCCGCGCTGAGCCGCAGCAGCAGGTTGTCGTAAGGCTGCGGAAGGATGTAGGTCCAGACGACGTAATAGATGGGGTGACACAGGAGGCCGAGTGCGCCTCCCCATCGAATTGCGAACCTGCTTCGTTCCAGCATATCCCGCATGCTTTCGCGCGGTATCGCCATCAGGCCTCCGAGTTCATTAGGAACCCATCATTTCATGCGTATTGAATTGCTGTGATTCGACGCCTTCGGCGAGCGAATCGCCGTTCTTGCCGTGAAACGGTCCGACCGAAAAGCCATACTTCTTCAGGAGACCATGAGTATAAGAGACCGACCACACGGGCGGGCTGCCAATGATGAAATCGGAGGCGATACCTTCCTGCCATGCCGAATAGCCTTCGGCGAAGCAGGTATAGCAGTCGCGGGTGGATGGCAGCCTGAACGGGAACGCGGTGTCGAGTCCGGCGGGCCCGCGCGCGAAGCATTCAATATAGAGCGTATGACCGCGAGAAGCGAGTTCCGCTTCGACGCTTGCCGCGCGCGGATGCGAGTCGTCGATCCAGAATTGCGCGCGTTTGAGATCGGCCGCGCTCAGGTAAGGCACGCTCGTGCTGCTCGCGAGAATCGCGCCGTCGAAGTCCGGCAGCGGCGTGTCCGGACTGAACGTATGCACCGATACTTTCGATTTGCCGAGCAGGTCCGACGCGAGCAGCTCGTTCGCCTGATCGATCAGCAGGTTGATCTTGTCGGGCAGATCGATCAGCACCAGCTCCTTCGGCGCATCCTTGTAGAGCAGATACTTCGCGACCGTCTTGCCTAGCCGGCCGGCCGCGCCGAACAGCGCGAGCTTCGTGTTGCCGAGCTCGAGGTCGAGCTGTTCGCAGCAATGGATCGCCCAGTCCTTCAGCATCGCCGCGGTCGCCGCGTGGCCCGTCGTGATGTGAGGCGGCTTGACCGGCCGGGGCAGCGCGCCGTAGTTGCACGCGTAGGGCGTCGACGCGCCCATCGCGACCATGTTCAAGCCCGCCTTTCGGGCGAGCTCGAGCGCCGGAAAGAATTGCGTCTCGCGAAAGCGCTTGATGCCGCGCGGGCTGCCGAGCCACATTTCGAGCGGCACCGGGCAGGCGATATTCGCGCCGATCACCTGCGCGCCCGAATAGATCGGCGATGCGATGAAAGGCCTGGTTTTCCACAACTCCTCTTCGAACGATTCGCTTCGTTCGCGAACGTTGTGAAAAGAAAATGAAAGGGTTTCCCAATCGGTCGCGTGGAACAGAAAGCCGACTCCCCCCTGACGGGCCGGCAGGCTATCCCGGATCTGTTCCGGGTGAATTTCGTGCTTGAGCGCAAGCGGTGCACTATTCCGATGCAAAAGAAGTCCGGTTGGCTCGTTTGAAACAGGCGACACGTCTTTAAGGAGAGCGGTTTTCATTGGTTTTTCCGTGGTTTTGATTAGACGCTGGAAAAGTCAGCGTGCGGCGTGGCCAGCCGGTTGGACCGGCGACCCTTCAACTCTAGAGAAATCCACACCGATATGCCCGTCTGTTCGTGCACACAGCATTCACGAGCGGTCCATGACGGGTTGCCCGCCGGGTGGGGGGCGGCTTTGGGCAAACTTCTGAAAGGATTACGGCAGAACTTTCGATGTATTACCGCGCGTCGTGGGCCGTCATCGAATGGAAAAGGGCCGCTCGGCGGCCCTTTGCTTGCATGCCAGGCGAATTCCGGATTAGCGTGTGATGCTATAGCCGATTCGCGCAATCCAGCGATGCTGGTTGTAGTCGAGAATGTCCTCGCCATAACCGCTGAAGAAGCCGAGCCACAGATAACCGCCCCAGCGGCTATTGATCAGCTTCGCCAATGGATAGGTGAACTGCGTATCGACGCTGCCTTTGCCGCCTTGCGTTCCTTTGCGCAGCGTCGTGTCCAATTGCGCGCCGTCGGGGCTGCCGTAGATGAACCGCAGGTCCACATAGCCGCGGTAGTCGGCGATGTCATGGTTCTCGCCGGCGATGTGCGTATAGTAATAAATCTTCGGCTGGATGGTCAGATGGTAGCTGTGGATGTCGCCGAAATCCCAGATCGGCTTGAGGAACACATAGTCGACGCCGCGCGATTCCGGACCGTCGCGTCCATTCGATTCGTGTTCGTAGCCGGCCATCACGCCCATTCTGCTCCACCACGTGCTCTTCCAGCCGGTGTCTTCGAGGTAATAAAAGAGTGCCGGCATATAGCTGGTGTCGCGGAACGGCGCCGAGTACTTCTTGAGATCCCACAGCGAGGTTTGCGTATAGGCGAAGTACAGGTTGTCCGCGAAACCGCGCGAGCGCGGGTCGTCCGGAACGACGAGGCGGAACTTGAAGCTGAGCTGGAATTTCGCGAGGGACTCGCTACCGCCGCCATCGGCGAAATACATCGGTTCGAAGGCGGAGAAGCGGCTCAGGAAAGTGTTGATTTGCGGCACGGGCGCATCCGGTCGTGATGGCGCGGGCGACGACGCGATCAGGCTCGTCGACGACGGTGCGCCGCTCGCGGTGCCCGCCGCCGTTGCTCCATTGGCGCTCCCGGCCGACGCGAGCGCCGCGTCCTTGCCGGAGCGCGGCGGACGCGTCAGCAGCACGTACGATGGCGACACGTCGAGATCCGGCACGTCGATCTGCATCGCGCCGCGCGCCCATTCGGGCCACGTGCCGGTATAGCGCACTGCCTTCAGTTCGCCGGCGGCGAGCTTCAGATGCTCGGGTGCGCCGCTTTCGCGCGTGAGCGCGAGCCGATGCGGTACCACGTCGGTATTGCTGATCGCGATATTCAATTGCGCCGGCACGTCGACTTCGGTGCCATCGGGTTGATCGCCGGCATAGACGATCGTCACTTCGAGTGGACTGCTCGATAGCGCTTCGCGCGGCGGACGCAATACGGAAACGCCGGCGACGCTATACGCGGAGTAACTGCCGAGCACCAGCGCAGTCATGCAAAGCGATAACCGGGGGAGAAGCCTGGAAAGCGAGCTGGAAACCGAGCCGGAAAGCGGACTCGAAGATAATCGGGAAACACGCGAGCGGTGGCTGCGAACGGCGGACTGGCGGTTTTTCTTCACGCGAGACATCGATCGATTCCGCACACGAAGCTCCTGGTGGTCTACGAGTTCAGGTCGCAAAGAGACGATAGCGTTAATGCGTGCAATTGGGTAGAAAATCGCGGCCGCCGTGTTTCATTGCGGAAATGGCGACGCATGCCGGTTCCCGCTATCTGGCATTCTGCTCATTCTGCCAGTGCGATTACGGATTGCGTGAGTGGAAAAATGAATTAGGAGCGCTATCGGTGCAAATAGCGGGGGGAAGTGGGGATAATGCCGGTGTGTCGTTGCATTTGCACAACGAAGGCTTAAATGTCAAATCGATTGTCATTCGCGATCGGGTGTATCCCCGCGTTCGCCTCAGTCATTTCCGTTATGGCAATTGCGCGTCAATTGGCGATTCGCTTTCGTGACAATTCGTTGCGCGGCCAATGCGGCGACTGAATGCTTTCTTCAATAGGCGAATTTCCGGTATTGCTCCGGCGCGCTTGCATTGTCGAGTTCGCTCACGCGCGGCATATGGCGCAGCAGGCGTTTCGCCCGTGGCGCCAATTGCTGATAGACGGCGCCGGGTACGTCGATGTGGACTTCCGAAGCGGCCCACGGTTGTCTCCTTTATCGAATCGTCGAGTTGGGGATGCCTGAGATACCTGAAGTTGCCTGGATGTGCCTGGAGGTGCAGCTCATTGCCTCGGCGAGACCAGCAGCGACACCGGCACGCCGTGACAATCGACCTCCGCGAGAACCGTCGCGCCGAGCTCGGCGCCCGACCTGGTGGGCGAGTCGAACGGGCTCGCGCCGTGATCGATGCGCAGAATGTTCAGCGGCCAGGAGGGCCGCGTCAGCCGCTCGTGCGCGAACGCGCCGACCCAAAGCGGCGCCGCGGAGGTGCCGTTGTCGACCGCGTAGCCGCTCGGCCAGAAGCGAAGCACGTAGCGTTCCTCGCGCGAATTGCCCGGTCGCGTGAAGACCAGCGACGACGGCACGCCATTGTTCAGCTTCGGCAGCACCGGCAGCGACACCGCCGCGACGTCGGGCGAAGCGAGCGACAGCAGGCTGTGCGCGGACACGTCGGTGCCCTCGACCCAGCCCTGCGCGCGCAACTGCTCGCGTATCGAAGCGGGCTCGGAGACCCATTGCAGCGTCAGCGGCTCCTTGCGATCGCCGCCCATGTCGGAGCGAAAGCACGGCAGCCGCTTCCACCCGGAGAGCTTCCACTGCGTCTGCGTGAACTGCACGGGGGGTGGTTGCGGCGCGCCGTCCGGCGGCGTCGGCATTGCGACGCCGAGCTGCAGGCCGACACTGAGCGCTACGACCGCGAGCACCACAAGCGGCATGAAACGGCGCGGCGGCGGCGGCCGCGGATGCCGCCAGATCGCCGTCAGCGCAATCAGCGCGACCCACACACACGCGAGCGCCGCGCCGCCGATCGCGTCGGACACCCAGTAGCGGCCGAAGTAGACGCCCGCGAGCGCGACCACGATCACGACGATGATGCTGGCGGCGGCAACCAGCACGCCTCCGAGCTTGCCGATCCGGCGCGCGAGCAGAAACGCGAGAAAGCCGTAGATGATCACCGTCGCGGCGACGTGATTGCTCGGAAACACGAAGTGGCCACTCATGAGTTCGTTAGGCGGGGCGCGGCGCATCGCGAGTTGCAGGCCGAGAATCAGCAACTGCGAAAACACGACCGCCGCGAGCCAGTAGACGATCGTGCGCCAGCGCCGCTCCCACACCATCCACAGGGCAACCGTGACGACCAGCGCGAACAGTGTGATGCCGCTGCCGAGCGTCGCGAGCGCCGCGAGCACCGTGTCGCCCCACGGCGTGCGTATCGATTGCAGAAAGTGATAAACGGACAGGTCGATGGTCGTCAGCGGATCGCCGCTGACAACGTCGTCAAGGACCCCGAAGAAAAGCGCGCCGGCCACCAGCACGATCAGCGACGCCGCGAGCAGGTGGGTCGCATCGGGCGTGTCGGGGTCGAGCATGCGGCGCGCGATACGGCCGAGCGGACCCGGATGGCGGCATGCCCAGCTGCCGAGATGACGGCCTGCCGCGCTCGACCACGCATTCGCGTGCGACACCAGAAACCCCGCGCCGCGAAAGCTGAGCCACACGATGCACGCCAGCATCGCGATGATCACGACGAGCCGGAACGACACCGCCCCCGCGAGCAGCACCGACGCGCCGAACACGACGCCGGGCAGGATGTGCGCGGGCGCCCACAGCAGCGCGGAGAGCACGTTGATTGAGAGGAAGCGCAGCGGCCGCATGCCCATCATGCCCGCGACGACCGGCACGATCGCCCGCAGTGGGCCGATGAAGCGGGCGAGCACGACGCTCTTCGCGCCATGCTTCAGAAAGAAGCGCTGGCCCGCGTCGAGTACGCCGGGGTGTGCGCGGAACGGCCACAGCGTGACGATGCGCTCCCTGTAGCGATCGCCGAGCCAGAAGCTGGCGCCGTCGCCGGCGACCGCGCCGACGATCGCCCACACGAGGACCCAGGCAAGGCTCAGCGAGCCGGTGCCCGTCAGCGCGCCGGCGAGGAACATCGCGGTGCTGCCGGGGACGAAGGTGCCGATGACCGCGATCGCTTCGAAAAAAGCGGCGAGGAAAACGACCGCGAGCATCCACGTCGAGTGGCCGGCGAGCAGATGCAAAAGGTGGATGTAGGCGTGCTCCATCGTGCGCGATCGGCCGTTCGGGCGTAACGATCGATCATAACGCGCACGGACACGCCGTGGGCGCGGGCGGGAGCGGCGCCGCTGCATCGGTCGCGCGATCGGCTCAGAATAGATATCGTGCTCGGCGGATCGATGCGGTTGGAGGGTAGCTATGAAGACAGCAACAGGTGGGATCGTGTGGTCGGCGTTGCTTGCGGCGCTGTTGACGGTGGGGGCCGCTGCAACGGTAGAGGCCCAGCAACCGGGCAATCCTGGCGGCAGCCAAAACGGCACTCATGCGGGCACGAACGCGGGCACCAGCGGGGGCAGCGGGGGCAGCGGCAATGCGGCTGTCGGCGGCGCGATGGGCATCGGTACCGGCGTCAGTCCGAGTGCCATTCCGGGGCCCGGCATGTCGGCGGGCAGCTCGTATGGGCTCGGCTCGGGTGGCGCGACCGGCTCGGGCGCCGCGCTCAACAACATGCGCGCGAACGGCACGGCGCTCTATATGAATCCCGACCCACGCGCGCCGAACGTGACCGGCCGCGCGGCGCCGCCGCGCTAGTGTGGCGCGGATAGAATGCAGGTCCGATCCGACCAAAGGGGAAGCGAATGGCGCACGGCGAGCACAAGTACCACGTATCGGTGAAATGGACCGGCAACCGCGGCAGCGGCACCTCCGGCTACCGCGACTACGACCGCGATCACGTGATTTCTTCCGGCGGCAAGCCCGACATTCCGGGCTCGTCGGATCCGGCGTTTCTCGGCGACGCGACGCGCTGGAATCCCGAGGACCTGCTGGTCGCGTCGGCGAGCGGGTGTCACAAGCTGTGGTATCTGCATCTGTGCTCGGAGGCGGGCATCGTCGTGCTCGACTATCGCGACGACGCCGAAGGCACGATGCTCGATACCGCGCAGGAAGGCCGCTTTTCGCAGATCGTGCTGCACCCGCGCGTGACGATCCGCGCGAGCGGCGATGTCGAACTGGCCACGCATCTGCATCACGTCGCGCATCAGAAGTGCTACGTCGCGAACTCCGTCAATTTTCCGATTCTCTGCGAGCCGGTGGTGGAGACGGACGCGCGTTAACGCGTATGCGGCGGCGCGAAGCGTGCGAGCCGGCTGGCGAGCGGGGCGCCGGCCAGACGCTCGCTAGCGCTCAACGATTGCCGTCGAGCAGATCGCCGAGCAGTTCGTCGAACGCGGCTTGTGCGTCTTCGAGTTCCTGCAGCGCGGCGTCGAAAGTCTGCAACGCAAATTGCGAGGGTTTGCCGCTGCCTGCCGGCGGGAATTGCGATTGCAGCGACGCGAACGCGGTCTGCACCCGCTTGGTGGCGGTCAACACGCGTTCCATTGCGGCGGTTTCTTCGGCTCGCGCCTTGTCGTGATCCATGAGAACTCCGGGGTCGTCGGGTTGCGTCGGAACGGCTCGTGCCGCTTCAAAAGGGGACTAACGGGGGGGACTATGCCACGTTCGGGCTCACGACAGCGGCAGACCGCCAAACGCTTTCACTTCGCGCAACGATAACGCCGATTCCACCGACGTCACGCCCGGCAGGCCGCGCAGTTCGTCGCGCATGAACGTGCCGTAGTCGTCGAGGTCGCGCGCGACGATCTGCAGGATGTAGTCCGCGCTGCCCGACACGTTGTGGCACGACAGGATCCGCGGGATCGCCTGCACCTCGCGCTCGAAGCGCGTGGCCACCACGCGGTCGTGCACCGCGAAGCGCACGAGCACGAACGCGATCACGCCCAGACCGAGCCCGGCGCGCGACAGCACCGCGCGGTAGCAGTCGATGTAACCATCGTTCTCCAGACGTTTCAGACGCCGCGCGCAAGGCGTCTCGCTGAGGCCGACCATCTCGGCGAGACGCGCATTCGACATGCGGCCGTCGTTTTGCAGCGCGGCGAGAATCGCGCGATCGGTTTTGTCGAGATCGTCCGTGGACATGGTTGGGAGGGGGGCTGCAGGGTGGTGGAAGGCGTCGCCAGATGTTGAAATATTAGCGCATTCCGCTATTTTTTGAGTGCAGAGGACTGAAAGTCGCCAGCAAACGCTCCGCATCCGATAGCAACATGGAGCCTCGAACAACAAGGAGGCTCCGATGAATTCCGCTCACCTGCTGGCCGTCTACGTGGCGGCATTGATTGTCGTTTATGCGATGCCTGGGCCGGACATGGCGCTGATCCTGCAAACCAGCATCGCGCGCGGCGTGCGCAGCGGCTTCGCGGCCGCGGCGGGGCTCGGCGTATCGCGCGCGACGCACGTGACGCTGTCGGCGTGCGGCATGGCGGCGCTGCTGCGCAACGCGCCGTGGCTGTACGACGCGGTGCGCTATGCCGGCGCCGTCTATCTCGCGTGGGTGGGGATTCAAATCTTCCGCTCGCCCGGGTTCGCATTGCCGGCCGGGTCGCGCGACAGGCAAGCGGCCGGCGCGCCGCGAGTGGAATCCACTGCTTCGAGCGATGCGGGCAATGCGGTGCGGCCCTTGCGGACCGCGTTCGTCAAAGGTCTGCTGACGAACCTGCTCAACCCGAAGGCGCTACTGTTCTGCTCGGTGCTGTTGCCGCAATTCGTGCGGCCGGAAGCGGGGCCGGTAGCGTGGCAGATGATCGAGCTTGGTGTCGTGCTGCTCGTGATCGGCGCATGCTTCGACGCGTTGTATGCGATCGGCGCTGCGCGCATCGCCAACTGGATGCGCGTCCATCCTTTGGCGCAGACCGTACAACGGTGGACCTTCTCGGCTGCGTTGATCGGCTTCGCGCTGCGGCTTTCGCTGGATTGAAACTCGGAGCTGGCTTTTGCATTCGTCGCGCGTGCGCATACAGCCGATGCAAAGGCCGCGGTGCCAGGTGATTGTGTTAATAAAGCCGATAGCGCAGCCGGCCGCGCGCACGCGCGGCGACACAACCACCTTCTCACGCTCATCGATGCAAACCTTCCTGCTGTATGTCGTGACCGCTGTCGCCGAGATTCCCGGCTGTTACCTGCCGTGGCGCTGGCTTGCGTGGCTGTGGGTCGTGGACGAGGTGCGGCCCACGCTGTGAGACGCGGCAGGCGTCGCGCTGACGCTGGCCGGCATGGCGGTGATCGCATTCCAGCCGCGCCTGCACACGTGAGGGCGGCCGCGCGATCGACGACCCGCCTGCTCCGTTTACTGCGGCATCCCGCCCAGATAGTCGAGCTTACCGAGCTCGACACCGTTATGACGCAGGATGTCATACGCGGTCGTCACGTGGAAATAGAAGTTCGGCAGCACGAAACCGAACAGATATGACGCTCCGGTGAACTCGATCGGACCCGTCCGCATTTTCAGCGTGATGGTGCGGCTTTCCGAACCGTCGATCTGCGCCGCGTTGAATTCCTTCAGGTAATCGATCGTTTTCTGGATACGGGCCTGCAGTTCATCGAAAGTCTGCTCGACGTCGTCGAACTTCGGCGGCTCGACGCCGGCGAGGCGCGCCGCGCAACCCTTCGCGGTATCGCTCGCGATATACACCTGGCGCATGAACGGCAGCATGTCCGGCGCGAGCCGGGCATTCGTGAACACCGACGGTTCGATCTGCTTTGCGGCCGCGTGCGCTCCGGCCTTGCCCAGGATGGCCTGCAGGTTCGTGAGGCCGCGAATCAGCACAGGCAGTGATGCTTGATACATCGAAATTGACATGGGTTCCTCTGATTTCTCGATCGTGCGCGCAGGCGGCGCGCGCGGCAATGAAACGGCGGGAATGCCGCTTCAGCATCATAGCGTGTCGCATCCACGCCGCGCATTAGACCCTGGCCATGCGGACGACTGTCGCGCTGGCCGGAACTGTGTTCGAATGCTTTGGTCGGACGCGTGGACGAAGTTCTTGAACAACCCCTGCCGCGTATCGCCACGATGCGCTTCATGCAGGCGCGTGGTGTGCCTGGCCGCCGCCGGGCCGCGCGGTCGTCCATGACCGCGTGCGAAGCCACGCTAACAGGAGAGTCGATACCATGGTCACCAAGCATCCATTGCCGGGCAGCGAGCGAAAGGTCGCGCAGGGCACGACGGTCATCGGGCAATGCGATCCCGCCGAGCGGATCGAGGTCTTCGTGATGCTGCGCCGCCAGCAGCAGGCGCAGTTCGACGCCTTGATGAAACGCATCGAAGCCGGCGACGCGAGCGTGAAGCCGCTGTCGCGCGAGGCGCTCGCCCAGGACTACGGCGCCGCGCCCGATGACATCGCGAAGGTCCGCGCGTTCGCGGCCGCGCATGGGCTCACCGTCGCGCGCGAGGATCCGGCGGCGCGCTCGGTGCTGCTGAGCGGCACGATCGCGCAATTCCAGAGCGCGTTCGAGGTCAAGCTCGAGCTCTACCGGCATCACGCGGCCGGCCAGTTCCGTGGCCGCACCGGCACGATCAGCGTGCCGGACGATCTGCATGGCGTCGTGGAGGCGGTGCTCGGACTCGACAACCGGCCGCAGGCGCGTCCGCACTTTCGCATCCGGCCGACGTTCGTGCCGGCGCGCGCCGGGCAGACGTCGTACTCGCCGCCGCAGCTCGCCTCGCTCTACCAGTTTCCGCAAGGCGACGGCGGCGGTCAGTGCGTCGGCATCATCGAGCTCGGCGGCGGCTACAACACGTCGGACCTCAAGACCTATTTCTCGAGCCTCGGTGTAAGCGAGCCGACCGTGACCCCGGTCGGCGTCGATCAGGCTGGCAACAAGCCGAGCGGCGATCCGAACGGGCCGGACGGCGAGGTCACGCTCGACATCGAGATCGTCGGCGCAATCGTGCCGGGCGCGGCCATCGCCGTGTACTTCACGCAGAACAGCGACGCCGGCTTCATCGACGCGGTGAGCCGCGCGGTGCACGACACAACTAACAAGCCGTCGGTGATCTCGATCAGTTGGGGGGCGCCGGAATCAGTGTGGACCAGCCAGTCGATGCAGGCGCTCAACAGCGTACTGCAATCGGCGGCGGCGCTCGGCGTGACCATCTGCGCGGCCTCGGGCGACAGCGGGTCGAGCGACGGCTCGGGCGGCGACGACGCGGTCGACTTCCCGGCGTCGAGCCCGTACGTGCTCGCCTGCGGCGGCACGCACCTGAGCTCGTCCGGTTCGGCGATCACGCGCGAGGTCGTGTGGAACGACGGCGAGCAGGGCGGGGCCAGCGGCGGCGGCGTGAGCAGCGCGTTTCCGGTGCCGGCGTGGCAGCAGGGTTTGTCGGCCACGGCGACGGGCGGCGGCAGCCAGCCGCTCGGCGGGCGCGGCGTGCCGGATGTCGCGGGCGATGCCTCGCCGTTGACCGGCTACGACGTGCTGGTCGACGGAATGCAAACGGTGGTGGGGGGCACCAGCGCGGTCGCGCCGCTGTGGGCGGCGCTGATCGCGCGCATCAACGCGGCGAAGGGACAGCCGGCCGGCTTCGTCAACGCTAAGCTGTACAAGGCGCCGGGCGTCTGCAACGACATCACGCAGGGCAACAACGGCAGCTTCGCGGCGTCGAAGGGGTGGGATGCCTGCACGGGACTGGGCAGCCCCAATGGCGGGAAGGTGGCGGGCGCACTATAGTCTGCAACACAGCGCATAACACAACAACGAGACGTAAGAACGAGGACGCATGGCAAGTAAAACGAACCCTTGGAGCGATCATGACGAATACAGAATCAGCTTCCGGTAGCCAGCATTCGCCGCACAACACGCATGCCACCGCCTCGGCAGGCGCGTCCACCGCCACGAGCGCGCCGCACAAGGCCGGCGACCAGCCGCTCTTCGACCCGGTCGCCTATGGCAACGGCCCGGACGATTCGGTTACCGATACAGTCGAGACGGCCGCGATCACGCATCATTCGGTGACGATCGGCGGCCACAAGATCGACTACACGGCGACCGCGGGCCATCTGGTGATCGTCGATCCGAGCAGCTCGCAATCGTCGGCGAGGATGTTCTACGTCGCGTTCACGCAGGACAATCAGAAGGAAGAAACGCGGCCGGTCACGTTTTTCTATAACGGCGGGCCGGGGTCGTCGTCGGTATTCGTGCTGCTCGGCTCGTTCGCGCCGCGCCGCATCAAGACGTCGATGCCGGGGTTCACGCCGCCTGCGCCTTATTCACTCGAAGACAATCCGGACAGTCTGCTCGACAAGAGCGACCTGGTGTTCATCAATCCGGTCGGCACCGGCTATTCGGCGGCGATCGCGCCGAAGAAGAATCGCGACTTCTGGGGCGTCGATCAGGACGCGGATTCGATCAAGCAGTTCATCAAGCGTTTCCTGACGAAGAACAACCGCTGGAATTCGCCGAAGTATCTATTCGGCGAGTCCTACGGCACGGCGCGTAGCTGCGTGCTCGCGTACCGGCTGCACGAGGATGGGGTCGATCTGAACGGCATTACGCTGCAATCGTCGATTCTCGATTACACGCAATCGGGCAATCCGGTCGGCGCGCTGCCCACAGCGGCCGCTGACGCGTGGTATCACAAGAAGCTCGGCGTCGCGCCGCGGCCGACCGATCTCGGCGCGTTCGCCGAGGAGGTCGCGCAGTTCGCGCGCACCGACTACCTGGCCGCGCTGCGCAAGTTCCCGACCACAGATTCCGCGACCACCGAAAAGCTCAGCGAATACACCGGCATCGACAAAACGACGCTGCTCGCGTGGAGCCTCGACATCGCGGGCTACGACAGCCGCGGCAATTCGCTGTTCCTGACCACGTTGCTGAAGTCGCAAGGCCTCGCGCTCGGCGCCTACGACGGCCGCGTAACGGCGATCGACACCGGCATCGCGGGCAAGATCGACCCGAACTCCGGCGGCAACGATCCGACGATGACCGCGGTCACCGGCGTCTACACGACGATGTGGAACGTCTATCTGAACGAGCAGTTGAAGTACACGTCGAACTCGTCGTTCACCGACCTCAACGATCAGGCGTTCAAGTACTGGGATTTCAGCCATATCGATCCAACCGGCGCGCAGAAGGGTCTCGACTCGACAGGCAACATCATTCTGTACACGGCCGGCGACCTTGCCGCCGTGATGGCGCTCAATCCCGACCTCAAGGTGCTGTCGGCGAATGGCTTTTTCGATTTCGTCACGCCGTTCTATCAGACCGTGCTCGATCTGCAGCAGATGCCGCTGGTCAGTCAGCAGGTGCGGCAGAACCTGTCGGCACGGTTCTATCCATCGGGGCATATGGTGTATCTCGATGGCGGTTCGCGCACCGCGCTGAAAGCCGACCTCGCAAAGATGTACGAAGAGACGGTGTCGAACGCGCAGGCGCTCGGGCGGATCCGCGCGTTGCAGGCGCGGGTGGCGAAGTAGAGGCGGCGGGGCGCCCCACTCATCGCGACGTCGCGCTGGGTTGGTCTGCGCTGGCTCGCGGCGGCTGCCGCGAGCCAGCAAACGCCGCGCCCTCATGTCCGGCTTTTGTACTCATCCATAGTGAATGTGTTTTAATTGCCTTGCGAATTGAACTACCGCGTGCCGCCGCCGGCGCGCCGACGAATGAACGCAGGCATCGCAGACACCCATCGGCGCGGTCTTTCCCGCGACACGACCAGCAGCAATGACGCGGCCAACGCGCCGCGGCTCGGACGCACGCGCGTCCTTCGTCCGCGCGTGCGCATCACGCACCGTGCGCTGCTCGTCACCGTTGGCGCACTGCTCGCGCTGCGCATCGGAGATGCCGCCGCGCAACCGAGCGCCGTGCTCGACGAACGCGTGACCCAGCAGTCGATCGGCCAGACGATTTGCCGCCCCGGTTATGCGGAAACCGTCGCGCCGCCGTTCGACGAACTGATGGCGCACAAGGATCGCATGCTTGCCGCACGCGGCATCGATGCGGATGACGTCGCCGCGTTCGCGCTCGACCGGCGTGTGCCGATCATGCTCGGCGGATCGCCCGATGCGCCGGCCAATCTCGATCTGTTGCCGTGGTCCGGCCCGCAGGGCGAGCGCCGCAAGGCACGCGCGGCGGCGCTGCTCAAGCGTTGCGTCTGCGAAGGCAAGCTGAGTCTCGCGCAGGCGCAAGCGGTGATCGTCGGCAACTGGTCGGCGGTGTATGCGGGCTTTGGCCAGGCGTCCTGCGACGTGAGCCGGCTCGAGTTCGCGACTCGCGACGACGATGGCGTCGACAGCGAAGACAGCCGACGCGGCGACGCGCATGCCCGCCAGCGTTGAGCGCGCCGCGCGTCCGCACGCTTGCGCATGCCTCGCGGAACCACGGTTCGCTACCCTCACTTTTTTCGGAGAAACACAATGACCCATTCCCGTCTCGCCGCCGTCGCGCTGACGATCGGCTGCCTGAGCGGCAGCACCGCCGCGGTTGCCGTCGCGCCCGCGCATTGCGCGCGCGCCAATGAGCTCGAGATTCGCGGCGACGTGCCCGCGGCGCTCAGCTTCGACGTGTATCGGCAACTGCGCCCGCTGGATGCGCAGCGAATCGCGCTGTTCGAGGCCGCTGGCGAAGTGAAGCGTCTGCCCGACGGCCTGCCGGTATGCCAGATCGCCGATGACGGCGTCGAGGATCCTTCCGCGGTGCTGGTCCGTCTGCCGCAGGGTAAGAATGCGTGGTGGGTGAGCGCGGCGAACGTGCAAGCGGCGGACTGATCGGCGCGATCAGTCCGCCTTTGCCCACGTCCCCCGCACGCTGCCTTCGACGAGAGGTCTGCGTGCCGGGCCGGGGCTGGTCAGGCATGCAAGGTGCCGAGGCAGCCGATGTTTCCCCAGGATTGGCGCGACCGATTCAGGTACAGTGCATCGACGGGGACGTTTCGCCATTGCCTACGACACTGCGTCACAGTGTGTTCGCTGTCGAAGCGGGCTATCCTGACAACACGATGCAATTCGCACAGGAGATTTGAACGATGGCCTTCTACTTGTCATGGCTCGCTATGGGGTTGGCCGGCGCGACCGGCGTCGTCGCACTTCGCGCACTCGGCGCGACTCAGACGAAGCAGCGTGCCGCGCTGCGAGCGGTGCGTATCGCAAGCGCTGACCGACGGACGGACCGCCTGGCGCGGCGAGGGTAGGCCGCATGAACCTGACCGTGCGCAATATCGCCGAATCGTGCAGCGAGCAGGACGTGCGGGAATTTCTGAAGCGCGAACTCGGCCGTTACGCGAAACACGTCGAGGTGGTGGACGCCGGCAAGCCCGGCGCATACGCGACGGTCGAACTCGACGCGAGCGTGCCGTATGTCGGCGACGTGATCGCGCGGCAGATTCACGGCAAGCAACTGGGTGGCCAGCCGCTCGAAGCGAGCGCCGATCTGTTCAGCGACGAACCGCCGCCCGAGCAGTAAGCGCCGCGGGTGGTGCAGTAAGCTCTATTGTTTTCGAAGGCGGTGGACAGGCGCGACGACGCGCGCATGTCCACCGCCTTTATTCGTTTGAGAGCGCCGTTCGCGGGCGCATCATTGCCCATCCGGCGACGCCGGCCAATCGAACGGCGTATACGGCAGCGCCCGCTTGTGACGCGTCGCGTTGTAAAACTGCAGGACCACGTCACGCACGGTATCGCTGACCGGCTTGCCTTCGAGAAAATCGTCGATCGCGTCGTATGGGATGCCATACGCGTCTTCGTCGGGACGAAGCGGCCGCAGCATCTCGAGGTCGGCGGTCGGCACCTTGTGCGCCAACGCGTCGGGCGCGCCGAGCGTATTCGCGACCGCACGCACGCGGCGCTTGCTGAGCCCGGCGAGCGGCAGCACGTCGGCGCCGCCGTCGCCGAACTTCGTGAAAAAGCCCATCACCGATTCGGCCGCGTGATCCGTTCCGATCACGACGCCCGAGCGCGCGCCGGCCACCGCGTATTGCGCGATCATCCGCTGGCGCGCCTTGATATTGCCGTGCACCAAATCCCGCTGGGATTCGTCCTTGAACGACACGCCGCTTTTATCGAGCGACTCGAGCATCGCATCGGCTGCGGGTTTGATATCGATAGTCAGATTTTCGTCGGCGCGAATGAAGCGTAATGCCTCGAGCGCATCCGCTTTATCGCGTTGTTCGCCGTAAGGCAGACGGACGGCGACGAAACTCGCGTCGTAATGGTTCGCCCGCAAACGCTCGACCGCGAGTTGCGCGAGACGCCCGGCCGTAGTCGAATCGACGCCGCCGCTAATGCCGAGCACATAAGTTCTCAGGTGGCTGTTGCGCAGATAGTTCGCCAGAAAATCGACCCGGCGCTCGATTTCGCGGCTTGCGTCGAATTCGGCGGCGACGTGCATTTCGGTCGCGATGCGGGCCTGGCGCGCGGCTGGATCGGATTGAGCCATGATCGTTGTTGTCCTCGCGAGAGAAAAAGCGATTGAAGTGGCTTGAAACAGATTGCAAGCAGGTTGAAAAACGGCGTGAGTATCGGCACGTGCCGCCGTCTTCGGTCTACCTTTCGTCGAACGAAATCGTATTTGTTTTTTGGGGTTTGATTTTCCGATGACCGATTTAATTGCGTATTAATTGCGTTTTCGCCGGCATGTCGATTGTCGAAAAATAGCCGATCATTTTTGAAGAGTTCGCAGGTTAGAAGGTATTTTCATCGACACGCCTCGCTTCGCTGAGTAACATCGGTCGTGCCGAACGCCGCAGGGACCCGGCGTGCGATCAATAATAATCATGTTTGCTCCAAGACGCGATGAGATACCCAGATCGGCCTGGCCAGCCTGGATTGAACCGCCTGAGGATTTGCGCGTGGGTTTGCGCAGCCGTCGTCTCGAGTGCCGGTGCGATGGCGGCGCCGGTTCATGCGGCGGCGCCCGGTAGCGCTCAGTCACCTGCATCCGCGACATCAGCGGCGCATACGGTGAGTCTGGCCAATCCGGCCAACGCACGGAATGGCGCGAGCCGGCCGTTGCCCACGATCGACGCCGCCACCATCGCCGCGCCCGACGCGGCTGGCGTCGTCGATCCGCGCCGCGCGTTCCTGCTGCGCGACGTATTCGCGCGGGACGTGACGCGCCGGCTCAGACTGCCCGTCGCGGAGCAGCGTGCGTACGCCAACCGTCTGGAGACGGCGCTCAATGAGAACGAGCTTGGCAATCTGTCGGGCGAGTACGTGGTGCTCGTCGATCGCAATGCGAACGTGCAGGCGCTCCTGATTTACTTCCGCCCGGCGCCCGCCGACAACTGGCAGATGATCGGCGCATCGCCGGTATCCACGGGACGGCCCGGCGAGTACGACCACTTCATCACGCCGCTCGGCGTGTTCGAACATACGCCCGACAACATGGATTTCCGCTCCGAGGGCACGCAGAACGAAAACCATATTCGCGGCTACGGACGGCGCGATATGCGCATCTTCGACCTCGGCTGGGCGCAGGGCGAACGCGGCTGGGGCAAGGGCGGCATGTCGCAGATGCGCTTTCAGATGCACGCGACCGACCCCGAGCGGCTCGAACCGCTGCTCGGCATTCGTCATTCGAAGGGCTGCGTGCGGATTCCCGCATCGCTGAACACGTTTCTCGATCACTACGGGATTCTCGACGCAGCATATGCGCAGCTCGTCGATTCCGGCCAATCGCTGTGGGTGCTGAAAAGCGACCGGCAGATCATGCCGTGGGCGGGGCGTTTTATCGTCGTGGTCGATTCGCAGCGCAAGAGTCGGCCGGCGTGGTCGCCAGCACCGGGCGCGGTTGCGCGAGCGAAAATGCCCGCGCGCGCGGATACGGCCGACTGACGGGCGCTTGGTGGCAATACTGGCGCGCGGCGCCCCTCACGACCTCGCCAACAACACGCCGGCCAGCGCGACCGCAAATCCGGCGATCTGCACTGGCAGCAGCGTTTCGCCGAACCCCAGATACCCTTCGAGCGCGGCAAGCGGCGGCGCAAGAAACAGCAGAGCAGTCGCGCGCGCCGCATCGCCGCGCCGGACCATCCAGACGAGCAACGTGACGCTGATGCCGGACAGCATCACGATGCCCCACGCGAGCGATGCCCACAGCGTCGGCGACGCGATCCAGCGATGCTCACCGAGCGCCAGCGCCAGCACCCCCGCGACGATCGCCGCGCCGACGTTCTGCACGGCGCTCGCGCCGCGAATATCGGCCTTTGCGAGCGAGGTCTTCTGAAACAGCGTGCCCGCCGTGATCGCCCCCACCGCGACGATCGATATCAGCACGACCAGCCACGCGGGTGCGTTGCCGTGCGTGGGCGGCGTCGCGGCAGCGAGCTTCGGCGCGAGCACCAGCACGACGCCGGCGAGGCCGAGCGCCATGCCGCTCCAGCCGCGCCGCGACAAGCGCTCGCCGAACAGCGGCGCGGCGACGGCGGCCGTCGCGAGCGGCTGCAGCGCGCCGAGCAGCGCCATCACGCCGGCGCTCAGACCTTGCGCGACGGCCCAGTAGCCGGCGCCGAGATAGACGCCTTGCAGCAGCGCGCCCGCGGCCAGGTGCTTGCCGAAGTCGCGTCCGGTCGGCCAGGCTGCGCGCGCGACCAGCGTGGCCAGCGCGAAGACCAGCGCGGTGCCGCCGAAGCGGGCAAGCAGAAACAGATTGGGATCGGCATAAGGCGTGATCGCGCGGGCGACCACGAAACCGGTCGACCACAGCACGACGAAGACGGCGGCAAGAAAGGAAGCGAGCATCGAGGCGGGAGGCGTGAAAAAGCCGCCATGTTGGCGGCACGGGCGGCGCGCGTCTTGTTCAAAGCTGCAAGGCGCGCGCGGGACCGTCACCACGCGAGCAGCGTCATCCCCGCTCCGAGCACGCCGCCACAGACGACGCATGCCCACAGCAGCCAGCGCGTGCGCCGGTATTCGCGCGCGAGATCCGCGAGCAGTTGAGCGTTCTGCTGCGGGGTGCCGGTGCGATCGTGCTGCTGCAGATAGCGCACCGCCAGTTGCGGCACGCGCGGCAGCATATGCGCGAGATGCGGCAGCTCGTGTGACAGTCGCTTGAGCCAGCCCCGATGATCGAGATCGCGTCGCGCGATATCGGCGAGCACGCCGCGCGCGATGTTCCATGTATCGATGCCCGGATGCAGCGCCCGCGCGAGCATCTCCGCCTGCTGGAACGAGCGCTGAGCGGTCGCGAGCGCGCCCGGCACGTGGCCGTCGAACGGTTGCACGTCGTGCAGCAGATGGTGAAACAGCGAACCCGCCGAGCGATCCTCGGGCGCCGCCGCGAAGTGCGCTTCGGCGCGCGTGCGCAACTCGGCTTCGAGCAGCTCGGCGCGCGTGTCGTCCGGCACGTGGCCGGCCTCGCGATGCATGTCGGCGAGCCGCCCGTAGTCCTGGTCGAACAACGCGGTCGCGCCGTGCACGAAAAATTCGCGCTCGTCGCTCGACAGCGTCGCCATGATCGAGAACTCCGCGAGCACGAGGCGCCCGAGCGTGTCCGGCTCGATGCTGACGCGCACGCGGCGCGCATCGAGCGTCGCGTGGAAGAAGCCATGCTCGAATGCCTGCTCGGTGATGACCTCGACGATATGCGCGGCGAGCGGCGCCAGCTTGATGCCGTGCGCGTGCAGGCCGGGCAGGTCGCTCGCGGGCAGCGTGTTGATGCGCTGCATCGTCAGCGTGTGGTCGGTGCACAGCTCCCAGATCACGTCCGGCACGACGATGCGCTTGTCGCCGTCGAAATGGTGGCCGGTCTGGCTCAGATTCGCGGCTTCGGCGCGCAGGTCGAAGCGGCGCAGGATGTCGTCGGTGAAGGTTTGCGCGAGCGCGCGCAACTGCAGCCGGCGCGCGACGCGCGACAGCTTTTCGAGCCAGCGCGCGACCCAGCGCAACAGGCCGAGTTCATCGCCGATCTGCTGCAACTGCTGCGCGCGCACGAGCTTGACGGCGACTTCGTGATGACCTTTGAGCGGCATCGCGAGCCGCGCGAAATGGGTCTGCTCGGCGAAGCCGCTGCGCACCGGCACGAGGTCGACCGCGCTGAACAGCTCGCCGAGCGGCCGGCCGAACGCGCGAGTCAAAGCCAGCGCGGAGTCGTCCGGCGACAGCGGCACTTCCATGTGATCGATGGCGTCCAGCGCGTCATGCAGCGTGCCGCTCGCGAGCTCGGGGCGCCCGGCGAGCGTCTGCGCGAAGCGGCTCGCGAGCGGACCGAGCGCCGGCAGCAGACCATGCAACTGCGCGCCGCTGCGCTCCGACGCATGCACGCGGCCGATCAGTTCGATCATCCAGTGCAGCTTGTGGTCGGGCGGGGCGGCGAGCCAGATCAGGCGCGCGCCGTAACGCAGCGCATGGAACAGCAGCAGTAGACGGCGAAACAGTGGCGGCATCGGCGGTTCGGTTGACGGGCGAGGCGTTGTGCGCGGGACTCGGCCGGGCGGCGGCGTTGCGTTCGCCGCATGGCCGGCCAGTCCAGCCGTCAAGGTTAGCAGGTCGGCGCGATGGCTGGCGTGTTCGCGCACAAGGGCGGCTCGATGCAAGCCGAGCGCGCCATGAACGCGCCCCCACGCCACCCTGAGCGCCACCTGCACGCCAGCACCAACAACGCGCAATACGCGTAATACAATACGGCGGCCTTCCTCAACCACGGCGAAACCCAAGCGTGCCGGCTTCCGGCCTTCTCAGATGCTCGCAGAACAACGTCATCAATACATCCTCGCGCAAGTCGCAAAGAACGGCGCGCTGTCGGTCGCCGAACTGGTGCGCGAACTGAACGTATCGCGCGAAACGATCCGTCGCGACCTCAACGCGCTGGCCGGCCGCGGCCTGCTCGTGACGACACACGGCGGCGCGTTGTCGAGCGATCGGCGCGAGCCCGATCTCGATACGCGCGAAGCCGAGAACGCCGGCGCGAAGCGCGCGATCGGCGAGCGCGCGGCCGAGTTCGTGCCGGACGGCGCGTCGCTGATCATCGATTCGGGCAGTACCACGCAGTCGGTCGCGCGCGCGCTGCTCGACCGGCATCGGCTGACGGTCTACACCAACGACTGGCGCATCGCGCTGCTGCTCGGCCGACGCAACGACAATCGCGTGACGCTGCTCGGCGGCGAGCTGTCCGATATCGAAGACGCTACGTTCGGCCTCGACACGGTTCAGCAGCTCACGCAGTACCACGCCGATTTCGCATTCATTGGCGCGGGCGGAATTTCGCCGGACGGCTATCTCACCGACTACAGCCGCATGGCGGCCGAAGTACGCAGCCGCATGATCGCCGCGGCCGACATGGTGGTCGTCGTCGCCGATCATTCGAAATTCGGACGCGTGACGCCGGTGCGCATCAATGGGATCGAGTCGGCGCGGTATCTGGTCACCGAACTGGCGCCCGAGCGCGCGCTTGGCACGGCGATCACCGCGCATGGTCCGGAGATTCTGATCGCCTGAGACGGGCTGGCGGGGCGGTTCCCGCCGCGTTCGTACGCCGCTCGCGCTGAGCGACATTCCGCGCCCGCCAAAATCTAAATAAAAAAAGCCACCCGCCCCCTCCGCATTTTCCCGACGCACCGTGCATACATCGTCATTTTCGCCATGTACGATCCACGCGGGATCGGCGCGCGGGGCTCCGCTTTTGGGTGGCGCGACGAATTCCATCGGTTGGCCCGAGTTGGCAATTTGTGTCTTTTTTTGGAATTCTGCACAATCGTCATGGCCTTGTCATCGAAACCTGTGATTCTTGCCGTGCCCGCTCAGGCGCGGCAGGCAGCGCGGGTGTGGTAGGGGGCTGTCAGTCACGCTGGGCGAGAAGCGGCAAGGTTGTCGGCAATCTGCAATCCACGACAGACCGGCGCGGCAACCGCAGCGGGCAACACGCAAGCGGCGCGTGCCGCCGTTCAATCACTACAGGTATGGGTTATCCCGACCGTCTGGTTTTTAGCTTCGGAGAGAGCGACATGAAAAAGACGAATTCCCTTCACGCCGCGGCCGGCCTCGCGCGCAAACTGCTGCCGGCGCTGGTCGCCGCGGCCGCGTTCGGCGGTGCCGCGATGCAGGCTCATGCGGCCGACGCCGTCGTGCTGTACACGGCCGACGGCCTCGAAAATCTGTACAAGGATGTGCTGCCGGCCTTCGAAAAGAAGGAGGGCGTGAAGGTCAATATCGTCACGGCGGGTAGCGGCGAAGTCGTGAACCGCGCGACCATCGAGAAGGATCAGCCGAAGGCCGACGTGCTCGTCACCCTGCCGCCGTTCATTCAGCAGGCCGACCAGAGCGGTCTGCTGCAGGCGTACCAGAGCGCCAACTACAAGAACGTGCCGGCCATCGCGAAGGCGCCGAACGGCGCGTGGGCGACCTTCGTGAACAACTACTTCTCGTTCGCGATCAACCCCGAAGTCACGAAAACCGAGCCGAAGACGTTCGCGGACCTGCTGCACCCGGACTTCACCGGCAAGGTCGCGTATTCGAATCCGGCGACCGCCGGCGACGGCATGGCGGTGATCATCCTGACCTCGTCGCTGATGGGCGAAGACCAGGCGTTCGACTATCTGAAGAAGCTCGAGCAGAGCGCCAAGTTCCACACCAAGGGCACGGGCTATCTCGACGTGCTGCTGTCGCGTAACGAGATCGCGGTCGCCAACGGCGATCTGCAGATGGATCTCGACGACGCGGCCAACGGCGGCCTGTCGCTGAAACCGGTGTTCCTCGCCGCCAAGCCCGGCGGTCAGCCGACCACGTTCCAGCTGCCGTACGCGATCGCGCTGATCAAGAACGGTCCGAACCAGGCCGAGGGCAAGAAGCTGATCGACTATCTGATGTCGACGCAAGTGCAGTCGAAGGTGCCGGACATCTTCGGCATTCCGGGTCGCAGCGACGTGCCGCTCGCCGGCAAGAACGGCGAAGCGGTCAAGCAGGCGATCAGCGGCGTCAAGCTGATTCCGGTCGACTGGAACCACGTGATGGCGAAGAAGGCCGACTGGACCGCGCGCTGGAAGAGCGACGTGATCGGTTCGTCGGGCAAAGAGACCGAAGTGGTCAAGCCGAAGTAAGTCGATTCAGGCGGCGCTTCGCGTGTAATGCGCGGCGCCGCATCAGCATTGATCCTGTTGGAGGACGACTCCGGTGAATACGGCCAGTCTCGCTCACCCCACTGCGCCTGGCGCTCCGCTGGATGCGCTCGACGCCGCGCGTTCGGACACGCCGGGCGGCGTGCAGATCGATCACCTGACGGTGCGCTTCGGCGCGCGCACGGTGCTCGACGATCTGTCGTTGACCATCCGGCGCGGCGAGTTGCTCACCGTGCTCGGCCGCAGCGGCTGCGGCAAGACGACCTTGCTGCGCTTCATCGCGGGCTTCATCGAGGCCGACGGTCTGGCCGGCACGCTGACGGTGGCCGGCCGCGATCTGACGCACATGCCGCCGCACAAGCGCAACCTCGGACTGCTGTTCCAGAGCTACGCGCTGTTTCCGCATCTGACGGTATTCGAGAACGTCGCGTTCGGGTTGCGCGCGCGGCGTATTCCGGCGCGCGACGTCGCGCGCCGCGTCGCCGAGGTGCTGAAGCTCGTGCAGCTCGGCGATGCCGGTCACGTGATGCCCGCGCAACTGTCGGGCGGCATGCAGCAGCGCGTGGCGCTCGCCCGCGCGCTCGTGATCGAGCCCGACGTGCTGCTGCTCGACGAACCGCTGTCGGCGCTCGATGCCAATCTGCGCGCGTCGGTGCGCTCCGAACTGAAGGCGCTGCATGAACGCCTGCCGAATCTGACGATCGTCTGCGTGACCCACGATCAGGACGACGCGCTCGTGCTGTCCGACCGCACGCTGCTGATGCGCGATGGCCATATCGCGCAGCTCGGCACGCCGCAGCAGCTGTACGACTCGCCGGCCGACGGCTTCGTCGCGCGCTACCTCGGCGCGGCCAATCTGCTGCCGCCGCAGGTCGCGTTCGGCATGGACGACGCGCGCTACAACGAGCGCGAACGTGTCGCGTGTCTGCGTCCGGAGGCGCTGCGCATCGTGCCGCTCGGAGAGGGGCAGTTGCACGGCGCGATCGCGTCGGTCGAGTGGTACGGCGCGGCCTTGTCGGTATCGGTCGTGCTCGATGCGCTGCCGAACGACCCCGTGCTCGTCACGCTGCAGCGTGGTCTCGGCATGACGCCGGAGAAGGGCGCGCGTGTTTCCCTGCGTTACGAGGCTGGCGATGTCGTCCTTATCAAGCCCTGATACGTCCAACCCGCTCGACCTTGCCGCGCAAGCCGAGGCCGAAGCCGCCGCCGCGCGCCGTCTCGCGAGCGCGGCGGCGCACGCAGCCGCCGTCAAGCGGCGCGAGCGCCTCGCGCAATGGCATCTGCTGTTCATTGCAGTCGTGGTGCTCGGACCGCTCGTCATCTATCCGCTGGTGCGGCTCGTGATGCTGAGTCTGACCGGCGCGCATGGCCTGTCTGGCCACGCGTACGTAACGTTCTTCGGTAACCCCGAAACGCGCGGCGTGATCGGCACCACGCTCGGCATCCTGTTCGCGAGCGCGAGCCTGGCGTCGCTGCTCGGCGTGGCGCTCGCGTCGCTGCTGTTCTTCAAGCCGTTTCCGGGCGCGCGCATGGTCACGCGCTTTCTCGAACTGTTCGTCGCGTTCCCGTCGTTTCTGGTCGCGTTCACGCTGATCTTTCTGTACGGCTCGCAAGGCTCGGTCAGCATCGGGCTGCAGCGGCTGTTCAATCTGCAGGCGCCGCCGCTCGATTTTCTGTTCGGCATCGGCGGCGTGATTCTCGCGGAAGTCGTGTTCTATACGCCGTTCGTCGTGCGTCCGACGTTGGCATCGTTCGCGCTGCTCGACCAGCGACTGATCGAAGCCGCGCGCAGCCTCGGCGCGAACGGCCTGATGGTCGCGTTCAAGGTGATCCTGCCGCTCGCGTGGCCGGGCATCGCGGCCGGCACGATCCTGTGTTTTCTGCTGACGCTCAACGAGTTCGGCATTCTGCTGGTGCTCGGCAGCGCCCATCTGATCACGCTGCCGGTCGCGATCTACAGCGCCGCCACCGTCGATCTCGACCTGCCGACCGCCGCCGCCGGCGCGGTCGTGATGCTGCTGATGTCGTTGTCGTTGTACGCGTTGTACCGGCGCGTCAATCGTCGCAAGGTGAAAGGAGCCGGTCATGGCCGTTGAACTCGATCCGACCGTGCTGCCGGTCATGCACAAGAAGGGCCGGCCGGTGCGGCACAGCCTCGCGGTGCGACTGCTCGGCGGTCTGTTTCTCGGCTTTGCCGCGCTGCTGTGCTTCTGGCTGTTCGTGCTGCCGGTGTTGGTCGTCGCGCTATCGAGCGTCGCGTCGCACTGGTCCGGCACGATCCTGCCCGACGGCTTCAGCATGCGCTGGTTCGAGCGCCTCGGTTCGAGCGACTTCGACGCGCTGACCACCAGCCTCGAAGTCGGCATGGGCGTCGCGGTGCTCGGCACGACCCTCGGTTTGTGGCTCGCGCTCGCGCTCGAAGGACGCGACCGGCGCGGCCTCGGCGCCGTCATCGACACGATCGCGATGATGCCCAACGGCGTGCCGAGCGTCGTGCTCGGCCTCGCGGTGCTGATCGCCTATCACAAACGGCCGCTCGATCTGTCGAGCTCGGCGGCGATCGTGGTGTTCGTGCAGCTCGCGCTGGTACTGCCGTTCTGCTACCGCTGCGCGGCCGCCGCGCTGCGCCCGGAGCTGACCGTGTTGCGCGAAGCGGCCGCGAGCCTCGGAGCGCCGCCGTCGATGGTGCTGCGCCGCGTCGTGTTGCCGCAACTGGTGCCGGCGATACGCGCGAGTCTCGCGCTCGGCTTTGCACTGTCGCTCGGCGAACTCGGCGCGACGCTGACCGTATATCCGCCAGGCTTCGCGACGGTGCCGATCGTCGTCGTCGGGCAGGTGGAACGCGGCTATTACCTGCCGGCTTCCGCGCTGTCGCTGATTCTGCTGCTGGTCTCGCTGGTCGCTCTGCTGCTGATCGCGGCGCGCGCTCCGCGGCGCCGGATCGACTGACCCGAGTGAGCCGACTGACCCGACTGATCCGAGTGATCGGCGAGCGATTTCGTTGATCTGAAGCACGCGCGCGAACCGGTCAGCATCGATGTAGATGTGGCAAAAGTTGTCCAAATGACCGAATATATGCACTCTGCTTCCGTCGATCCGATCGAGGTCCTGCGCCGCCATTCGCTGACGACGCTGGTGCGCGACGAGATCGAGCGGCATATCGTCGGCGGCATGCTGGCGCCGGGCGACAAGCTCAACGAAGCCGACTGGGCGGCGCGATTGCAGGTGTCGCGCGGGCCGGTGCGAGAGGCGTTTCGCGCGCTAGAGCAGGCGGGTCTGGTGCGCACCGAGAAGAATCGCGGCGTGTTCGTGCGGACGGTGTCGCTCGCGGAGGCGGACGAGATTTACGCGGTGCGCGCGGTGCTCGAAGAGGGGGCGTGCCGGATGCTCGCGTCGAGCATCGATGCGGGCAAGCTCGCGGTGCTGCGCGACTGGGTCGACGCGATGCGCGCGGCGCTCGCGTCGCACGATCACGATGCGTATGCGCGCGCGAACGTCGCGTTTCACGGTGCGCTGGTCGCGGCGGCGGGCAACACGAAGTTGTACGACACGTATCGCAGGCTCGTCAGCGAGCTGAGCCTGTTTCGGCGTGCGGCGCTAGTCGTGCAGGCCGACGCGATGGCGCGCTCGCTCGCCGAGCATCGCGCGATTCTGACAGCGCTCGCGTCGCGCGATGCGGAGCAGGCCGCGCAGTTGATGCGCGCGCATGTGCAGGGCGGGTTGCAGCGCGCGCATGCGGCCTGCGAGGCGGCGGGCGATGCGGCGCACGAGCAGCGCCTCCCGGCAGGCGCGGGTGCGGCTGGCTCGCGCGGGCGATGACGGCGCGGCGATGAAGCCGAGGCAAGCGTACCGGCAAACGCCGCGGCAGCTTCGCCCCACGAACAGACAACCCGGCGATGAAGCCTTTGCAATGACAACCCCGGCAATGGAAAACCACGCGATGACACACCCCGAGCAACGCACGATCGAAGTCAACGGCCGGAGCTACCGGCTGCCTTCGCAGCCGACGGTCGTCGTCTGTGTCGACGGCTGCGAGTTTGCGTACCTGGAAGCGGCGGTCGCGGCCGGCGTCGCGCCGTTCATCGGTTCGATGCTCGAGGGCGGCGCGGCGTTTCGCGGCGACTGCGTGATCCCGTCGTTCACGAACCCGAACAACCTGTCGATCGTGACCGGCGTATTGCCGTCCGTGCACGGCATCTGCGGCAACTACTTCTGGGACACCCACGCGAACGACGGCGCGGGCGCGGCGGTGATGATGAACGATCCCGCCTACCTACGCGCGCCCACGCTGCTCGCGGCCGCCGCCGACGCGGGCGCCGCGGTCGCCGTCGTCACCGCGAAGGACAAACTGCGCGGGCTGCTCGGCTCGCAGTTGAAGGGCATCTGCTTTTCGGCGGAGAAAGCCGACGAGGTGACGCGCGAGGAAAACGGCATCGACGACGTGCTCGATCTGGTTGGCCTGCCATTGCCCGACGTGTATAGCGCGGGGTTGTCGGAATTCGTGTTCGCGGCCGGCGTGCGGCTCGCGCAGACACGCAAGCTCGACCTCATGTATCTGTCGACGACCGACTATATCCAGCACAAATGGGCGCCCGGCACCGAAGGCGCGAACGCGTTCTACGCGATGATGGACGGCTATCTCGCGAAGCTCGACGCGCTCGGCTGGGTGATCGGCCTCACCGCCGATCACGGCATGAACGCGAAGCACGATCCGCAGACCGGCGAGCCGAACGTGATCTATCTGCAGGACTTGCTCGACGACTGGCTCGACGCGTCGACGGCACGCGTGATTCTGCCGATCACCGATCCGTACGTCGTGCATCATGGCGCGCTGGGTTCGTTCGCGACGGTCTATTTGCCGCGCGAGGTCGACGCCGCGTCCGTGATTGCGCGGATCGGCCGCCTGCCGGGAATCGAAGTCGTGCTCGATCGACGCGCCGCGTGTGCGCGCTTCGGGCTGCCTGAGGATCGCATCGGCGATCTGGTCGTGATCGGCACGAAGCATGTGGTGCTCGGCACGCGGCGCGACGAGCACGACCTGTCCGGGCTCACCGTGCCGTTGCGCTCGCACGGCGGGATTTCCGAGCAGGAAGTGCCACTGCTGTTCAACCGGCGCGTTCAGCCATCAGCCACCGGCAGCGAAGGCAAACGGCTGCGCAATTTCGATATCTTCGACGTCGCGCTCAATCGCGTGTCGACATCGTGAACACGGCGCCGCGGGACCATCCTGAGTTCCGCGCCGAAGCGCTGCGGCTGAGCGGCGAGCGCGCGACGCGCGCCCGGACGCTCGACGTGTTCGATCCTTATACAGGCATGCGCGTCGGCACGGTGCCCTTCGCCAGCATCGACGATGTGCGCGCCGCGTTCGACTACGCGCTCGCGTATCGCGCCGACGCTGTCGCGCTACGAGCGTTCGCAGATTCTCGAGCGCGCGGCGGTGCTGCTGCGTGAGCGGATCGAACCGGCGTCGGATCTGATTTCGCTCGAGTCGGGTCTGTCGAAGCAGGACTCGCGCTACGAGATCGGCCGTGTCGCCGACGTGTTCCGCTTTGCCTCGTTCGAGGCGTTGCGCGACGACGGTCAGAGTTTCTCGTGCGATCCGACGCCGCATGGCAAAAGGCGTCGCGTGTTCTCGCAGCGCGAGCCGCTCGCGGGCGTGAACGTCGCGATCACGCCGTTCAATCATCCGATGAACCAGGTCGCGCTAATGAGGCGGTGGCCGCGGGCGCGCGCCTGCGCCGCGGCAACGAGCGCCGCGGCGCGTTGTATGCGCCGACCGTGCTCGACAACGTCGATCCGTCGATGACGCTCGTGCGCGAGGAAACCTTCGGGCCGGTATCGCCGGTCATCGCGTTCGACACGCTCGACGATGCGATTCGCATCAGCAACGGAACACCGTTCGGGCTGTCGTCGGGCGTGTGTACGAACCGGCAGGACGCGATCACGCGTTTCATTAATGAGCTGCGCGTGGGCACCGTCAACGTGTGGGAAGTGCCAGGCTATCGGATCGAGCTGAGGCCGTTCGGCGGCATCAAGGATTCGGGGCTAGGCTACAAGGAAGGCGTTCAGGAAGCGATGAAGAGCTTTACCAATCTGAAGACGTTTTCATTACCTTGGGAGTAACAGGTGGCATTGAGTCTCGACGATATCCGTGTGCTCTTCGAGCGACACGGCAGCCTCGCGTATAGCGGCGAGCCGGTGACGCAGCTCGAGCACGCGTTGCAGAGCGGCGCGCTCGCCGAGGCGGAAGGCGCGAGCGACGAACTGGTCGCCGCGGCGTTCTTGCACGACCTCGGCCATCTGCTGAACCTGCAAGGGGAGACGCCGACGGAACGGGGTGTCGACGATCTGCATCAGTATTTCGCCTTGCCGTTTTTGCGGCCGGTGTTGTCGGATGCGGTGCTGGAGCCGATTCGTCTGCACGTCGACGCGAAGCGCTGCCTGTGCGCGATCGACGCCACCTATTTGGGCCAGCTGTCCGCCGACTCGGTGCGCAGCTTGCAATTGCAGGGCGGGGTCTTCAGCAGGGAAGAGGCGCAGGCGTTTATTCAGAAACTGTACGCCGAAGACGCGATGCGTTTGCGCCGATGGGACGATCGCGCGAAAGAGAAGGATCGCGCGACGCCGGGGATTGACCATTATCTGGCCGTGGTCGAACGGGCGATGCGCGCGCATGCGACTGCGTGAGTCGAGGTGTTTTGGGTCGCGGCAGGTTGCGCGCCGAGCGGTCAAAATATCGCTTGCAAGTCCCGATGTCGGCGACTAGAATTCCGCTCTTTCGCGCTCCGGACGCCGGGGTGCGGAGAAGCGGGAAGCCTTTGA